>NZ_SMKC01000001.1 GCF_004348315.1 Streptomyces sp. 8K308
GGGGCGGTGGTCATGTGGAGCCTTTCCGAGTTCTCGGGGGTTTCTCGGGGGAAGGGGGTTCGTCAGGCGCGGGCCGGCAGGCGGCGGCGCAGCACACGGCCGAGCGCGGGCCCTGCGACCAGCAGCAGGGCGAGCGTCAGGATGGTGACGGCGATGGGGCTGCGCAGCAGGAAGAGGCCGTCGTCGCCGCCCAGGGCCGAGGTCTGCACCAGCGCCTTCTCGAACAGCGGGCCGATCACCAGGCCCAACACCAGGGGCGCCATGGGGAAGTTGAGGCGCTTCATGGCGTAGCCGACGAGCCCGAAGAGCAGCACCACCCAGACGCTGAACATGCTGCTCTTGACCGAGTAGGCGCCGAGCAGGCTGGTGACGATGATCAGCGGGTAGAGGAAGGCGTAGCGGATGCGCAGCAGTTGGGCGAAGACCGGGGCCAGCGGCAGGTTGAGGAGCAGCAGCATCAGGTTGCCGAGGAAGAAGGAGACCAGCAGGCCCCACACCAGGTCGGGCTGGCTGTCGAAGAGTTGCGGCCCGGGCTGGATGCCGTAGACGAGGAACGCGCCGAGCAGCACGGCGGTGGTGGCGCCGCCCGGCACGCCGAGCACCAGGGTGGGGATGAAGTTGGCGTTGGAGGCGGCGTTGGTGGCGGCGTCGGGCGCGACCACGCCCTCGATGGCGCCCTTGCCGAGCTCCCTGCGGTGCCGGGAGAACTTCTTCTCGGTGCCGTAGGCCATGAACGAGGCGAGCGTGGTGCCGGCGCCCGGCAGGCAGCCGAGCAGGAAGCCGACGACGGTGCCGCGGGCGACCGGCGCGGCCGACCGCCTCAGGTCGTCGCGGGTCAGCATCAGCTCGCGGAACCTGGCCCTGATCGGCGGGGCCATGCCGATGTGCAGCTGGTTGAGCAGCTCGCCGATGGCGAAGAGGCCGATCATGACCTCGACGAACGGCACCCCGCCGTAGAGGTCGATCTCGCCGAAGGTGTAGCGCGCCGTGCCGCTGCCGACGTCCACGCCGACGCAGCCGATCAGCACGCCGAGCAGGCCGACGGCCATGCCGAGCGCCAGGTTGCGTCCGGAGAACACCACGATGGTGCACAGGCCGAGGATCATCACGGCCAGCATCTCGCGCGGCCCGAAGGTGAGCGCGGCCTCGGCGAAGAAGGGGGCCACCGCCATCAGCGCGAACAGCGAGACCATGGCGGCGACGAACGCGCCGATCGCCGAGATGGCGAGCGCCGGCCCGGCCCGGCCCTTGCGGGCCATCTGGTAGCCGTCGAGCGTGGAGATCACGGACGACGCCTCGCCCGGGGTGGCGATCAGGATGGCGGTGATGGTCGCGCCGAACTGGGCGCCGTGGTAGATGCCGGCGAGCATGATCAGCGCGGTGAGCGGCGGGAAGGTGAGGGTGACCGGGATCAGGATGGCCACGCCGGTGGCCGAGCCGAGCCCGGGCAGGATCCCGATGACGGTGCCGAGCAGCACGCCGACGAAGCACCACAGCAGGTTGTCCGGGGTGAAGGCGGCCTCGAAGCCGGTGACGAGGTTTCCGATCACTGGGCGCTCCAGACGGCCGGGTCGAACACGCCGAGCGGCAGCGGGACGCGCAGGACGACGACGAAGATCAGGTGGGCCATCGCGTAGGTGGCGCCGGCCACCAGCAACGAGCGTGGCAGCGGCTGGCGTTCCACGACGACGGCCAGGAACAGGGTCATCAGGGTGAGGGCGGGCAGCAGTCCGAGGAGCGGGATCGCGAACGCGGTGACCACCATGGTCGCGACGACGGCGAGCAGCTTGCGGCGGATCCGCCGCCGCTCCTCCGGGGTGTGGTCGCCGTCGTCGATGACCAGGCCGTCGCCCTCGAGCGCGGTTCCGGTGCGGAGCTCCTGGCCGACCAGCACCAGGCCGAGCACCAGCAGGGCGAGCCCGGCGACGCGTGGCAGCGCGCCGGGGCCGACGGCGCCGTCCTCGGGGTTGGACCAGTGGTACTCGAAGGAGAGGGCGAAGAACGCGGCGCCGACGGCGGCCAGCACGGAATAGGCGACGACCACCGGCGCCCGGACTTCGCGGGGCTCCGTGGTCGTGGGGGCGGCGCTCATCGGTAGATCTCCCGCATCCGGTCGTCGTATGCGTCGAGATAGGCGGCGAACTCCTCGCCGCTTCGGTTGGCCGGGATCAGCAGGTCATTGGCGATGTAGTCCTCGTAGGTGTCGGACTCCATGGCCCGCTCGATCTCGGCTATCCAGTAGTCGCGCTGCACGTCGGCGATCTCGCCGGCGCCGAACACCCCGCGCCAGACGGTGACCTCCGCGTCAATGCCCTGCTCGCGCGCGGTGGGCACCTCGCCGAGCACCGGGTCGTCGTAGCGCTCGGCGGTCATGCTGCACAGCGCCACCAGGTCGCCGCTCTCCAGGTAGGGCTTGACGGAGGCGGCGCTGGCGGGCGCGAAGTCCACCTGGCCGCCGAGCAGTCCGGTCATCACCTCGCCGCTCGAACCGTAGGGGACGGTGTCGAACGAGCCGCCCTCCTCGGTGAGTTCGGCGACCACCAGGGAGTCGGCGCCGGTTCGCCCGCTGGAGCCGACCACCACCCGGTCGCGCTCGCTCGCCTCGATCACGTCCCCGCAGTCGCGGAACTCCGAGTCGGCGGGCGCGACGACGACGCGGGAGTCCTCGGCGAACATCACCAGCGGAGTGAAGTCCCGGTAGGTGAAGGGCACGTCGTAGACCAGCGGCAGGGTGTTCAGCGCGGTCTCGGCGACCAGCAGGGTGTTGCCGTTGCCGCGCTCGGCCATGAAGGTGGCCCAGCCGACCGCGCCGGAGCCGCCCTCCTTGTTCTCGACGTTGACGTCGAAGCCGTCGTCGAGCTCGTTGAGCCCCTGCGCGATGACCCGCGCCGAGCGGTCGCTGCCGCCGCCCGGCGCGAAGGCGACGACCATGGGCACCGAACCACGCGGGGTCCAGTCGTCGGGGACGGGTGGTGTCGTGTCGAGGACCGAACACGACGCGAGACACAGAACCAGTGGTGCGCTTGCGACGCCCAGCCGGCTGCGCAGCGGTGACGTCATCGTCAGCCTTCCTGCAAACATCCGAGATCCTATTGGATATTTGAAGAAGGTAGGCGGCGGCCGTCCCACTGGCAAGAGTCGTGCGGGTATCAGTTCGAACGCCGACGCGCCGGCGCCGTCAGTCGGCGAGGAACCGGGCCAGGGCCTCGACCACCACGTCCGGCGCGTTCTCCGTCGGGATGTGGCCGGCGCCCGGGACGCGCACCAGCGTGGTGCCGGGGACCTCGGCGGCGAACCGCTCGGCGTAGGAGACCGGCTGGAAACGGTCCTCCTCGCCCCAGACAAGCAGCTTGGGCGCCGGCGAGGCGACCAGCTTCGGCAGGACCGACAGCGTGTGCCGGCTGTCGGCCGCCGCGGCCAGGCAGAGCCAGGACCTGGCGACCCGGGGGTCCGTCCACGGCTCCAGATAGGCCGTGATCTCCTCCTCCGTGGCGGGCCGGCCGAGCGCGGCGGTGAGCGCGGCGCGACGGGCGGCGAGCAGCTCCTCCTGGGTGACCGCGGCCCGCACCGCAGGGTCGCGGAACCGGGCGACGGCCGGAACCGGCCAGGAGTCGTAGGTCACCGAGTTCACCAGCGCCAGCCGATCGGCCTCGGCGCCCTCGCCGACGAGCAGGTGTTGGGCGACGGCGCCGCCGATGTCGTGGCCGACGACCCGCAGCGGACGGGGAAGACCGAGCGCGGCGGCGAAGCGGGTGACCCACGCGGCCAGCTCGGGGACGGCCGCCGTCTCGGGCGTCAACTCCCCGGCCGAGCGGCCGAGGCCGGGCAGGTCGACGGCGACGGGGCGCAGCCCCGCCTCGGCCAGGCCGTCAAGGACGGGCAGCCACACCCGGCTCCAGTAGGTGCCGTGCAGCAGCAGCACGGCGGGCGCGTCGGCCCGGCCGGCCGTCAGGTAGCTGGCGGCCAGGCCGTCGACGGTGACTGAGGAAGCGGTGCTCAAGGCGTCCCTCCAGACGGGAGAAGGAGTGATGGCCATGACCATCAGGGCCGCCGGGAACCACCGTCAAATACCCCTTGCGGTATGGGCCCATGCCGGGCGAACATGCGCTCTGACCAGCGCCATCGACCTGACAATGGAGTGTGATGCGGCTCTCACAGCTTCGGGTGTTGCTGGCCGTGGCCGACCACGGCGGGTTCACCGTGGCCGCCGAGCGGATCGGCGTGTCCCAGCCCGCCGCGAGTCGGGCCGTCGCGGCCCTTGAGGCGGAGCTCGGCGCCCCGCTGCTGGTGCGCGGCCGCGACGGCGTCACGCTCACCGAGGCCGGGCGGCGCGCGGTACGTCACGCCCGCGCGGCCGTCCACCATCTCGACCTGGTCAGGACCGAGGTCGCCGCCGCCATCGGGCAGGTGACCGGGGAGCTACGGCTGGCCAGCCTGCCGAGCGCGACCGGCACGCTGGTGGCGGCCCTGCTGCGCGAGTTCACCGACCGCCATCCGCACGTCCGGGTGCGGCTGCTCGAGGGCCTCGACCGGGACGTGCGGGCCTGGCTCGACCGGGGCGCCGCCGAGGTCGGCGTGGTGACGCTGCCCGCGCCCGGGCTCGACACCCTGGCCCTGGGCTCGGACGAGATGGTCGCGCTGCTCCCGGCCGGGCACCCGCTCGCCGCCGCCCCCGCCGTGGACGTCACGGCGCTGGCCGGGGAGCCGTTCGTCCTGTCCACCGGCGGCTGCCGACCCCTGGTGCTCGGGATCGCAGGGGAGGCCGGGATCGAGCTGCGGGTCGCCTACGAGGCCGGCGAGGTGTCGGCGATCGAGGGCATGGTGGCCAGCGGTCTCGGCGTCAGCGTGGTCCCGACGCTGGGCCGCGAACGGGATCAGGACGGCACCGTCACCCGGCCGTTGCGCCCGCGCGCGCACCGCACGCTGGCCCTGGCGTTCGCCCCCGGCGACCGCTCCCCCGCCGTCCACGCCCTCCGCCGAGTGATCACCGACCGTGGCCCCGACGCCCCGTCCGGGCCTGGCCGAACTCGCGGATCACCAGGTCGGTGAAGGTGGCGCCGCCCTCCAGCGCGAACAGGTTGACCGCCGTGTCCTCCGGCGGCGGGAAGACCACGTGCGAGTGGGTGTGCGATCCGTCGTCGAAGAACACCTCGACCGTGGTGCGGTCCACCAGCGCCCGCAGCCGCAGCTCCCCGCGCGCCGCCGGGAAGGGGGTCCGGCTCTCCTGCCAGCGGCCCGACGCGTCGGGGTTCGGGGCGTAGCCGCGGTTGACGAAGGCGTACTCCTCGTGCCGGCCCACGTCGACGTGGCGCGTGCCGTCCGCCGAGGCGCGCAACTGGAGGCCGACGGTGCGGGCGGCGTCCCAGCGCAGCGTCGTCGACAGCTCGTAGGCCACGCCCTGGTAGGGCAGGGCGAGCGTGCCGTTGACGGCCACGTCCCCGAACTCGACGGTGCGGGTGACGTGTTGGTCGAGCGCGGCGACCGGCCGGGAGGCGAGGACGAGGGCTCCGGTCGGGTCGCGGACCAGCCTGACCTCGCGGACGACGGAGTCGGTGCCGTTGAAGCCGTCGGCCTCCAGGGTGGGGGTGGTGTTGGCGTAGTCCCAGTTGTTGGCCCAGCCGATGGCGTAGCGGACGGTGGGATCGACGACGCCCGCGGCCCGGTCGGCGTACCGCTCCCAGGTCACCGCCGCGTACCAGTCAAAGCCGTGGTCGAGCCAGCGCGGCTCGGCCGTCTCGGCGTGGAACGTCTCGCCGTCGAACTCGCCGAGCCAGTAGGCGTAGGTGTTGGGCAGGCCGGCCGCCTTGCCGTTGGCGCTGGCCGCGATCACCCAGCGCGCCGTGCCGTCGGCGGCCTCGATCCGGAACAGGTCGGGGCACTCGAGCACTCCGATCCCGCCCCTGACGAAGCCGCTGACGTACCGCCACTCCCGCAGGTTCTCGGAGAGGTAGAGACCGATCTTGTCGTTCTCGGCGAGCGCCATCACCCAGCGGCCGCGCTCGGGGTCCCTGATCACCTTGGGGTCGCGGAAGTCCACCACGCCAGGGTTGGCGAGCACGGGTGCCGTGCCGTGCGGCCGGAAGGTCAGCCCGCCGTCCGTCGAGTACCAGAGGAACTGCGCCTGGTCGTGGGGGCCCTCGCCGGGCGCCTGGGTGGCGAGCACGATCACCGCGCCGGCGCCGAAGCCGGCCGTGTCGTCGACGTCCACCACGGCCGATCCTGACCACACGTCGGCGTTGACGCCGTCCTTGGGGATCACCATCCCCCGGTCCCGGAAGGTCACCAGGTCGTCGCTGGTCGCGAGACGCCAGCCGGTGCCGACGGCACCGGCCGTGTAGTCCGGGTTGTAGAGGTAGTAGTAGTGGTAGGTGCCGTCGATCAGCAGCGGGCGCTGGGGGTCGTTCATCCACTGGTCGGGCACGGTGAAGTGGTAGGCGGCCCGGTAGGTGGCGGCGGCCGACTCACGCGCCGCGGCGCCGCGCGGCGCGAGGGGCGGCGCGCCCAGCGCCGCCGCGCCCGATATGCCGGCGGCTCCGGCGAGCAGGGTCCTGCGGGGGATACGACCGGTGGGGCTCATGCGGGGCTCTTCCTCTCCCTCGACGCATGCGGACGTGTCACAGAGCGTTGGGCCTAACACGTTAAAGGTCAAGCCCTCGGCGCCAAGTTCGTTCAAGACCGTCGAGACCCTTGACAGCAGGGGGGAAGCCTTTCCATCATTCCCGACACCCTTCCCTAACTCGTGTTAGACGAGGAGCCTTATGAGCAGCCGGAGCCGCCGTTCCCGAGACCCCGTTCCCCGTCGTGCGCTGCTGCGTTACGGCGCCGGCACCGCCGCCGCGGCCGGCGTGGTCGCCAGCTGGGACCGGCTCACCGGCCGGGACATCCCGGGCCGCGACGGCCGGGCGCTGGTGGTGGCGCTGCCCGGCAACGCCTTCGACCCGGCGGCGCAGCGGGCGCTGCGCGAGGGCTTCCGGCGGCTCCACCCGGAGATCGACGTGCGACTGCGGCCCGTGCAGGCCGTGGACATGTCGGACTTCGTCGCCAAGATCCTCACCCAGGTCGCCGCCGGCTCCGCCCCCGACGTCGTCTACATCGCCACGGAGGGCACCCAGCTCTTCGCGGAGCGGCTCGGCGTGCCGCTCGACAACCGGGTGCGCCGGGACGCCGCCGAACTGCGCGAGTACTTCGCCGACGTCCACCCGTCGCTGGTCGAGTCGATGATGTACGAGGGGAGCCTCTACCAACTGCCCGTGGAGTTCAACGCGGCCAACCTGTACCTGAACCACGAGGCGTTGGCCCGGGCCGGCCTGGAACTCCCCGACCAGGACTGGGACCGCGACGACTTCACCGCGCTGCTGCGCGCCATGAAGCGCGCCGGCCCCGACGGCTTCGTCCCGTACTTCTGGACCAACCGGCTGTGGGGCGGCGTGGTGCCCTGGCTGTTCGTGGCCGGCACCAACATCCTCGCCGAGTCCAGGGCGCCGGGCGGCGGGTGGCTGTGGGACGCGTTCTACCCGGCCGAGGAGGGTCGTCGCCGGGGCGGCGGCTACCGCTGGACCACGCCGCAGGCCACTGACGAGCGGGTCGAGGAGGTCTTCGACTACCTCGCGGGCCTGATCAGCGACGGGCTCTGCTCCCGCCCGGTGGGGGGCGGCGGCAGCAACCTGGTCGGCGTGTTCTCCGCGGGACGTGTGGGCGCCACCCCGGCCGGCGGCTTCTGGGCCGGCGGCCTGCACCTGGCCGGCATGGACCGGGACGGCTACGACGTGCGGTTCTTCCCCGGCTGGCGGACCAGGCGTCACCAGTTCGGTGGAGCCGGCTACGCGCTGCTGCGCACCTCCCGGAAGCAGGACGAGGCCTGGGAGTTCATCAAGTACTCGGTCCGCCGGGAGGTGTTGGACGAGCTGTTCCTGAGCAACCAGACCACCCCGGCCCGCCGCTCCATGCTGACGGCCGAGCGCTACCGGGAGACGGGACCGGCCGGCTGGCGAACCTTCTACGACACCCTCGACCGGTTCCCCGACACCGGGCCGATACCCGCGCCGCCCCGGCTGACCGAGGTCGAGCTGGCGCTCACCAAGCACACCGCCACCGCGCTCGCCGGCGGCCGGGGGAGCATACGCCCGGCGCTACGCGCCATGCAGCGCGACCTGGAGCAGGCCATGGAGCGTGCCGCGTGACCGTTACCACCTCCCCCTCGCGCCCGGCCCGCTCCACTCGCGCCGGGACGCGCCTGCTCGCCGTGGTGTTCCTCGCCCCCACCGTGCTCGGCCTGCTGCTCTTCACGGTGCTGCCGATCATCGGCTCGGTCGTGCTGAGCTTCTTCCACTGGGACGTCATCGACCCGCCCCGGTTCGCCGGCGCCGCCAACTACCGGGACGCGCTGACCGACGAGACCGTGCTCGTCTCCTTCACCAACACCCTGCTGTTCATGGTGCTGGCCGTGGCGTTGCAGATCGGCATCGCGCTCGCCCTGGCGCTGGCCCTGGACGGCCGCCTGCCCGGCTGGCTGCGGTCCGCCTTCCGCTCGGCGTTCTTCTTCCCGGTCGTGCTCTCCGCCGCCTCTGTGTCGGTGGTGATGAAGTACCTGTTCAACCAGGACTTCGGGGTGGTGAACTGGGCCGTCGGCCGGCTCGGTCTCTCGCCCGTGCCCTGGCTGACCGACGAGTCCTGGGCGCTGGTGACGGTCGTCCTGGTGTACGTGTGGCAGCAGTTCGGCTTCTCGCTGCTGCTGTTCGTCGGCGGGCTCAACAACATCCCGCGCGAGATCCACGAGGCCGCCTCGATGGACGGCGCGACCGGCTGGCGCAAACACCTGCGGATCACGCTGCCGCTGCTCTCCCCCACCCTGCTGGTCGCCTCGGTGGTCGGGATCATCAACGCGCTCCAGGTCTTCGAGCAGCCCTATGTGCTGACGGACGGCGGCCCGGGCGACGCCACCCGCACGGTGGTGATGGTGATCTACGAGAGCGCCTTCGAGCAGCTGCGGTTCGGCCGTGCCTCGGCCGTCGGCGTGCTGCTGTTCGCGCTGATCATGGCGGTGACCGCGCTCCAGTTCCGGCTCAGCCGGCGCTTCGTCCACTACCAGTGAGCCGGAGGCCAAGGACATGACCACCCCGACAGCGCGCCTGCTGCCCCGCGCCGCGCGGATCGCCGGCCTGACCGTCGTCGCCCTGCTCACCATCGGCCCGGTGCTGTGGACGGTCTCCACCTCGCTGCGCGCGCCCGCCGACTCCTTCGACCTGCCGCCACGCCTCGTTCCGGTCGACGCGACGACCGAGGCGTACCGCCAGGTCTTCGACCAACTCGACGTCTGGCTGCTGGCCCTCAACAGCACGCTGGTGACCGGCCTGGTGGCCGGCGGCCAGATGCTCACCGCCGGGCTGGCGGGCTACGCCTTCGCGCGGCTCGAGTTCCGGTTCAAGCGGCTCCTGTTCGGCCTGGTGCTGGCCACCATGATGGTGCCGCTGCAGGTGACCATCGTGCCGGTGTTCCTGCTGCTGAAGGAGATGTCGCTGACCGACACCCTGCTGGGACTGATCATCCCCGCCTGGCCGACCGCGTTCGGCACCTTCCTGATGCGCCAGTACTTCCTCGGCATGCCCAGGGATCTGGGCGAGGCGGCGCTGATCGACGGTGCCGGGCCGTGGCGGATCTTCCGCTCGGTCTACGCGCCGCTCGCCACGCCGGGTCTGGCCATCGTCGGCGTGCTGGCGTTCAACTACCACTGGAACGAGTTCTTCCGGCCGTTGATCCTGGAGACCAGCGCGGAGAACTTCACCCTGCCCCTTGGCCTGGTCTCGCTCCAGGGCAACCTCGGGACGGGCAGCGTCTCGGTGGTGCTCGCCGGCGTCGTCCTCTCGATGATCCCCGCGCTGCTCGTCTTCGTCGTCGGCCAACGCCCTCTCCGCGAGGGCATCACGTCCGCAGGAGTCAACAGGTGACCCCCCAGCACGACCCGCGCCTCCACGTCCGGCCCCGTTCCGGCTGGATCAACGACCCCAACGGGCCCTTCCGCTGGCGCGGTCGGTACCACCTCTTCTACCAGTACAACCCGGCGGCGCCGGTACACGCCGACATCCACTGGGGGCACGCGAGCAGCGTCGACCTGGTCCGCTGGGAGCACCACCCGCCGGCCCTCGCCCCCACGCCGGGCGGCCCGGACGCCGCCGGCTGCTGGTCGGGCTGCGTGGTGGACGACGGCGGCACGCCGACCGCCGTCTACACGGGTGTCGACGCGTCCCACGTCGGCCTCGGCACCATCTGCCTGGCCCGCGCCGCCGACCCCGCCGACGAGCTGCTGGCGGCCTGGACGCCCGTGCCGACCCCGGTGGTGGACGGCCCTCCTCCCGGCCTCGACGTGACCATGTTCCGCGACCCGTTCGTCTTCCTCCACGCCGGCCGCCGCTGGGCCCTGGTCGGCGCCGGCCACGGCGACGGCACGCCGTCGGTCCTCCTCTACGACGTGGACGACCTCACCCGCTGGCGCTTCGCCGGCGTGCTGCTCGACGGCCGGGACCCGCTGGCGGCCAAACTCTCCGGGCCAGGGGCGACCGGCTGGGAGTGCCCGCAGCTCTTCCGGGCCTCGGCGGACGAGGACGGCGACTGGGTGCTGGTGCTCTCCCTCTGGGACGGCAGCCCGGTCTCGGTCGGCTACCTGACGGGCAGGTTGCGGGCCGCGGGCGACACCCTCACCTTCAGCCCCCGCGTCGGCGGCCCCCTGGACCACGGCCGCGACTGCTACGCCCCGGCCGTGCTCCAGGAAACCGACCGCGCGCTGCTGTGGGGCTGGTCCTGGGAGGCCAGACCCGAGCGGGCCGTGGCCGAGGCGGGCTGGGCCGGCGTCCTCACCCACCCCCGGGAGGTCTCCACCCACGAGGACGGCTCGCTCCGCGTCGCCCCGGCACCGGAGTTGACCGGGCTGCGGGCCGCCCTTCCCCTGGTCGCCGACCAGGGGCACGCGGAACTGCCGGGGGCCTACGAGATCGAGTTGGCGGCCTCCGGCGGCCCGGTCACCGTCGAGTTGTCGCACGACGCCGCCGGTGATCCGCTGCTGGCGGTGCACCTCGATCCCACGGCCGGCCGCGTCGTGCTCGACCGGTCGGCGCTCCCCCGGGAGGGCGACGGGGCCCGCGGCTCCGAGCACCCCGAGTCCGGCCCGGTCGAACTCCCCGTACCGCCGGGCACCCGGTGCACCGTCCGGATCCTCGCCGACGGCTCCCTGCTCGAGGTCTTCGCCGGCCGGCACGCGGTCGCGACCGAGCGCCTCTACCAACGCCCGGGCGACCGTGCGTCGTTGACCGTCCGGGCCGCCACCCCCGGCGGGTACGCGCTGACCGCGTGGGAGTTGGCGCCTCCGCGTCGACGCTGACCTCGCCGCCCGCTCAACGTCCCGGCGCGGGCCCCACCGACTCGCGTGCGATCAGCGGGCAAGGCAACTCCCGTACCTCCACCGGGGGTTGCTTGCCGGCCTCGATGGCGTCGAGGAGCGTGGCGGCGGCCAGCTCGCCCATCGCCGCGTGCGGCAGCGCCACCGTGGTCAGGGGCGGGGTCAGGAACTCCACCATGTGTTCCTGGTTGTCGAAGCCGACCACCGACAGGTCGCCGGGTACGTCGAGGCCGAGCCGGGCGGCGGCGTGCAGCACGCCGGCGGCGACGCGGTCGTTGTAGCAGCTGATGCCGGTCGGGCGATCGGCCGCCGCCCGGTCGCCCAGCAGCCGGGTGGCCGCCTGGTAGCCGCTGGAGATTTCACTGCCGGTCGGAAGGATCCGGTCCTGGCCCGCGGTGAGGCCGGCGGCGGACAGAGCGTCGTGGAAGCCGCGGAGGCGGCCGGCGTAGGCGATGTCGTCCGGCATGCCGCCGACCAGGGCGAGTTCGCGGTGCCCGGCGCCGATCAGCGCCTCGGCGGCGGCCCGACCGCCGGCCCGCTCGGCGGGGATGACGGCGGGGAACCGGCCGTTCTCCGCGGTGCAGTTGGCCAGCACCGCGTGGGTCCGGTCGAGCCCGGCCGGGGGCCTCGCGACCCGGTGCGCGAGCGCCGCGTAGATGATGCCGTCGACGCGCCGGTCGAGGAGTTCGGCGACGGCGGCGTCCTCGCGCTCCGTGTCGCCGGCCGAGTCCACGGTGAGCACCAGGTGGCCGCGGTCCCAGGCGGTGCGCATGGCACCGCGCAGCAGCCGGCCGGCGAACGGCGCGGAGGCGATCTCGTCGGTGATGAGCCCGATGACGGAGGTGCGGCGGCGACGGAGGCCGCGCGCCACCGGGTCGGGCCGGTAGTTGAGCTTGGCGGCGGCGTCGAGGATCCGCCGCTGGGTCTCGGCCGAGAGGTTGCCCTCGGCGCGGCCGTTGAAGACGAAGGAGACCGCCGTGTGCGAGACGCCGGCGAGCCGAGCCACGTCACGCGAGGTGGGACGCCCACCGCCACCTCTGCCAGCCACCGTCCTCGTCCTTTGCTCGGCACCGGGTGGCCATGCTAGCCGAGCGCGTCTAGCCGACGAGGCGGCGGCCTTCTGGCGGGGCGCGGCGCGCGATCCGTGCGGCGTGCGGGCGGTCACCGGGCCGGGCACCGGGCCGCCGGCGCCGGGGCCGCCAAACGGCGGCCCCCCGCCCTGTCGACCGGTCATCCGGCGTGTGATCATCGGCACATGTGTTCGATGAGGCCGCTGCGGCACGGCTACACCAACCAGACCGTCGGCGACGGGGCCGTCGTGGCGAAGACCTACGAGGGGCCGGACGCCGCGCTCAGGCTCGAGCGCGAGCGCACCCTGCTGACCCGCCTGCGCGGCCGGCTGCCGGTGCCGCCAATCCACGCGGCGGACGCCGGCACCCTCACGCTCGGCTTCCTGCCGGGCACCCCCGGGCAGGAGCTTCTGGACGCCGGCCACGCGCCGGCCGTGCTCGCGGCGTGCGGGCGGCTGCTGCGCCGCGTCCACGACACCCCGACCGGCGGCCTGGCGCTCGGCCCGTCCGATCCCGGCGTGGTGCTGGTGCACGGCGACTTCGGGCCCAACAACGTGCTGGTCGACCCGGAGTCGTGGGAGGTCACGGCCCTGGTCGACTGGGAGTTCGCCCACCTCGGGCGGCCGATCGAGGACCTGGCGTGGTGCGAGTGGCTGGTGCGCACGCACCACCCGGCGCGGGTGCCGGCCCTCGACCACTTCTTCGACGCCTACGGCGGCGACGTCCCGCCCTGGCCGGACCGACAGGCGGAGATGCTGGCCAGGTGCGAGGCGCTGGAACGGTTCTGCCACCGTTGGGAACCGGAAGGGCCGGGCGTCCGCCTGTGGCGCGAACGCACCGCGACGACGGCGAGCTGGCGATGACGCCCGCCACACTGGACCCCGGCCGACCGCGGCTCCGCGCCTTCTCCGAGGCCGACGCCGACTCCCTCAGCTGACGGCCGTGACGACCGTCGTCGCCACCGTCACCGCGATGATCGCGGCCACCGCGTCCTCCGCGGCCTTGATGACGCGGCGGACGGCGGTCGCGGACCACTGGTCGTGGGAGATCCGGGCCATGGCCGCCTCGATCTCCCGTGGCTCGGCGTCCGGGAAGGCCAGTCGGTGCAGCTTCGCTCCGTGCAGGAGTGCCACGAGGGCCGCCGTGCGCTCGTCCGAGGTGGCGTCGTGGAGGACGACCGCTTCGAGCCGTCGCCGCACGTCGGCCTCCACCGAGCCATCGGCCTCCGGATAGCGGCGCACGGGGAAGATGCCGAGCACCCGCTTCGTCTCCTCGCGGACCAGGCCCTTGTCGAGCAGGCCCCCGCTCGCCCCGGCCACGGCCTCCTTCCTCAGGCGCTGGATCCAGTCCCTGGTGCTGCCCGGCCTCTCCCGGCCGGCGATCTCGGCGAGCGCGGCGTCGAGGGTGGGCTCGCCGAGCGGCGCCTGGGCAACGACGGTGACCTGGTCGTCCGTCACGTCGACCCGGCCGGCCAGGGCCAGCTCCACGAGCGAGGCCGCGGAGATCGCCCAGGCCACCTTCTCCGACTCCTTCCCGGCCCCTGTCTCGTCGTCGAGCGAGAGCAGCAGCAACCGCTCGCCCAGCGTGGTCTCCACCGGTGGTTCCATCCCCGTGTCCTCTCTCTCCCGCCCGTCAGGCGAGTTCCTTCCGCATCAGTGTGCACACGGTCTCGTAGCGCCGCACCGACCCGTCCGGGGCCAGCTCGTCCCAGCCGTCGGGCTCGCTGCCGTACGCGACGTAGCCGAGCCTCTCGTACAACGCGCGGGCCCGCGGGTTGTTCTCCTCCACGCTCAACTCGGCGCGGGCGACCCGTCGTTCCCTGATCCGGGCCTCGGCGGCCCGGATCAGCAGGGTGCCGAGACCGCACGAGCGCAGCGCCGGGTGCACGGCCAGCTGGAACAGCACGCCGCAGGCTTCGCGGGCACGGTGGTCGACGCCGCCGATCGCCACGGGGAGCCCGGAGGGCGGGCAGACCGCCAGGTAGTCCACCTCGCCGAGCTCCGCCCGGCGCAACTCACGTGCCACGAACCCCAGATGGAGCTCGGACCCGGACCAGCCGCACCAGGCCAGGTCGGCGTCCCGCAGATCGCGAACTGAGAGCGGCAGCACCACGCTGTCCACCGGCGTCACCTCCGGCTCGCCAGCATGGGCCCAGGTTGCCCCGACGGCAAACCGTTTCGCTACACGGCGGCCTGCGGGCAGGTGGCGGCGTGCCGGGCGGTCTGCCGGGCGCGCAGGCGTTGGGCGGTGAGGGCGAGGACGCTGAGGGCAGCGACGGTGAGCCCGTAGGCGAGCGCCGTCGGCCGCAGCCCGGCGGACGTGGCGGCGAAGCCGGCGATCACGGCCGGGAGGCTGAACGCCAGGTAGGCGATGACGAAGACGACCGCGAACAGCTCACCGCGTTCCGCCGGTGCGGCCAGCCGGGCCAGGGTGCCGAAGCAGGACAGGCCGGCGCCGCCGAAGCCGACACCGGCCACGACGGTGCCGATCGCGGCCAGGGCGACGGTGTCGGTCTCGATCCCGATCAGGGAGACGGCCGTTCCGCCGGCGAGCAGGGCCGCCGAGGCGTCGAGCAGCCGGGCGGTCGACCGGCCGCGCAGCAGCAGCGCGGCGGCGGCACCGGTGCCGCACAGCAGCGTGACGACGAGGCCGCCGATCAGATGGCTGCGCAGGCCGAGCAGGCCGACGGCGACGGAGGGGCCGAGGGAGAGGTAGAGGCCGGCCAGCGCCCAGCTGGCGATCAGGATCGGCAGCAGGGTGTAGAGGTCGGGGCGGATGGCGTGGGGCACGCCGAGGCGGGGGGCGAGCGAGCGCAGGGCGCCCGGGCGGCGGGCCGAGGTCTCGGGGAGGAACAGCAGCACGGCGGCCGAGAGCGCCATGCCGACCAGCAGCAGGGCGTAGACGAGGCGGGTGGGCGCCGGCGCGTACTCGACCAGGGCGCCGGTGCCGAGGGCGCCGACGGCGAGGCCGGTGAGCGGGATGACGCTGCTCAGCGTGCCGGCCCGGCCGGGCGCGTGGGGCGGGTCGAGGTCGACGAGGGCGGCCCCGAGCGTGGTCATCGCGGCCCCGGTGGCGATGCCCTGCAGCAGCCGCGCCAGGAGCAGCACGGAGACGTGGTCCGCGGCGAGGAAGAGGCCGAGCGACGCGGCCTCGAGCGCGATGGCGCCGGCGATGACGGGGCGGCGGCCGACGTGGTCGGAGAGGGCGCCGACCACGAGCAGCGTCGTGAGCATGCCGATGACGTAGACGGCGAAGACGACGGTGAGCGTGGCGGCGGAGAAGCCCCATGCCTCCTGGTACACGACGTAGAGCGGCGAGGGGGCGCTGGAGGCCGCGGTGAAGAGGACGAAGATCGCGGCCACCGCGGCGAAGGCCGCCGTGCCTGTCCTGGGCGACGTCGTGGGGCGCTGGGATATTTCGGGCATGCGAGCTCCCTATTGCAGTGATCGCTGCGTTTGCCCGGAGCGTAGCAGCAAACGCAGCGATCGATGCAATAGTGGGGGTGTGGAGACGAACAGCAGCACCGGCAACGCCACGCGCGCCCGGCCGGGCGGCCGGTCCGCCCGGGTGCGGTACGCCGTGCACCGCGCCGTGACCGAGCTCCTGGCCGAGGACGCCGCCGAGTCGCTCACCATCCCGGTCATCGCGGCCCGGGCCGGCGTGCACGCCACGACCGTCTACCGGCGGTGGGGGTCCGTCCCCGAGCTGTTGGCCGACATCGCGAGCAGCCGGTTCAGCGGCGACGTGGTGGTGCCGGACACCGGCTCGCTGCCCGGCGACCTCGAGCGGTGGGTCGAGCAGGTCGCGACCGACCTGGCCGACCCCGACGTGCTCAAGCTGATGCGCGCCGCGGTCGGCACGGGCGCGCTGGGCTCCAACGCGTGCGTGGCGGACCGGCACGCCCAGCTCGCCGCGATCCTCGACCGCGAACGGAGCCGCGGCGGCGACCCACCGGACGTGGAACGCACCGCCGACCTCCTGCTCGGCCCGCTCTACTACCGCGCCGTCTTCATCGACCTCCCGGCCGGCCCCGACTGGGCCCGCACCCTGGTGGCGGGCCTGCTCGGCTAGGCCGTTCCCATCGAGGGCCCGGAGGGGCGCCTACATCCCAAACGAGTGCCTAGTTGACGATGATGTAGTTCAGCCGGACGTTGAGGTCCTTGTCCCACTCGACGTTCCCGCGCACGATGATGCGGCCGTCGCCGTGCGGCGCCACGTTGTAGACCTGGAGCCGGGCGTTGCCGATGAACGGCACGCCATCCGCATTGAGCTCGCAGATCGAGACCGCGACCTGACTGAACGCGTTGACCTGCGAGGTCGGCAGCGTCTCGGTGTGCAGGAACTCCCCGCTCCAACGGAAGTCGGCGAAGTGCCAGAACGTGCTGGTCGGGATCCCGGAGCGCACCACCTTGCCCGTGTCCTTGCTACTGCGACTCAGCGCCTCCGGAACGAAATTGGCCGTGGGCATGCCGGACGTGCCGGCCAGCTGGTCGATGGTCTCCTCGTGCCTGCTTGTCATCGTCATGGCGCCCTCATCTCATCGCAGTCGCGAACGTTGCTTTCAGCGTGCCACCGGGGCAGTGACCTCACCACTCGGCGGCGACACGGCTCGGGCCACGCGGCGGCGGCCCAGGCCGCCGCGTTGACCAAATGAGCGCTATGCCGTGATGAGTTGTCGACCGAGTTCGACGATGGGGTTGATGGTGGTGTCGTAGTTGCCCAGGACAATGGAAACCCAGTCCAGGTCGGGGAAGATGTCCAGCCGGGTGGCCGCGCCCGGGCCACCGCCCGAGTGCCCGAGGACGCGTTGGTCGTTGACGATGACGTCGAGGTGTCCGTAGCCGTAGAACTGCGTCTGGCTCGGTGGCTGGGACGGGGGGAGAGCGACCTTTCCGCCGGTGATGAGCTCGGTGAACGGAGGGTCGAGCAGGTCGCCCGCGGTGAGCGCGCGGGCGAAGGCGAGCAGGTCGGTCACGGTCGAGTAGGCGCCGCCCGCCGGTCCCGTCGTGAAGGGCGCGTAGGGACTGGTGGCGAAATCGGCACGGCTGCCGGAGGGTTGCTGCGTCCAGTACGGCCTGGCGATGGTGTGGTCGGCGATCACCTGGGGCCGGCCGTGGAAGGCGGTGCGCGACATGCCGGCGGTCCCGAAGACGTGCTGGCGGACGTAGTCGAAGTAGGACTGGCCGGCCACCCGCTCGACGATAGCGCCGAGGACGAAGAAGCCGTCGTTGCTGTACTCGTACCTGGTGCCGGGCGTGAACTGGAGCGGGGTCTGGCGGATGAGATCAAGGGTGCCGTTCATCACCTCGTCGAAGCTGTCCCAGTCAAGACCGGGCGGGGTGCCGTTGCCGACGGCCGGCCGGCCGATCCCCGAGGTGTGCGTCAGCAGGTGGTGAATGGTGACGGCGCTCGCGATCTCAGTGGGGAAGCCGTCGAGGTGGTCACCGAGGGTGTCGTGGAACGCAAGCCGGCCCCGCTGCGCCAGTTGACCGATCGCCAGGGCGGTGAAGCACTTCGTGATCGACGCGAGCCAGTAGACGGTGTCGGACTGGTTCGGAATCTCGCGGTCCTTGTCGGCCATGCCGTGGGAGCGGATGAACACCGGCCGGCCCCGGTGCGCGAGCAGCACGGTGCCGGAGAACGCGTCCTGTGCGGCCCGCTCGGCCACGAACCGGTCGTACGCCCCGCCGGGGCGCAGCTCCCTCGGCGGCGCGCCGGCTCGGGACGGGGCGGCGTGGGCGGCGCCGGGCGCGGCCGCGAGCGCGGCTCCGGCCAGCGGGAGGCCGCCGAGCAGGCCGAGTGCTGACCGCCGGGATGTCGAGACTGTCATCGAAGCTCCTCGCGAGTGCGGCAGGGACGGGGCGTTCCTATCGGCCGGCGTACATCGGAAGGCGATGACCGGGCCATACGAGATCCATACGCCCTTCTTGGGAGCCTGGGCTGGCGCGGCTCAACCGTTGGCCGGCCGGGATCGCCGCCGAGTTCCGCGAGCACGGCCGCGCCGTGGACCCCGCCCCGGGCGGTCGGGTGGACGCGAAAGCCACAGATAACATCAGCCTTCATGGCGCTGACGGAACGGTGGACTTCCCGAGTTCTTCTGGTGGATGAGGATGATCTGCTCCTGCTGTGCGGTCGTGATCCTCGCAGGTCGGGGGCTAGGTGGTGGTTCACCGTCGGTGGTGGCGTCGAGCCGGACGAGAACTACCTTCAGGCCGCAGTCCGGGAGGTCTGGGAGGAGACGGAGCTGTCGCTTCCGGTTGAGCGACTGAGTCGCGTCGTCTGGACCCGGCAAGCGATCTTCAGCGTCGACGGGCATGTCTTTGACCAGTACGAGGAGTACCGTCTTGCCCGCGTAACGGCTGACGAGGCAGGCCGGATGAACATCCGGACGGAGGAGGCCCGTTACGGGCATCGCTGGTGGTCCACGCCCGAACTGGCCACCACCGCGGAGACCGTCCGGCCCAAGAAGATGGCCTCTCTCCTACCCGACGTGCTGGCCACCGTTGGCCTCGACCGACGGCCTGTGCATCTCGGCAGCTTCAACGAGGACGCTGATCAGGAGTAAGGCGAAGCATCACCGGCCGTCTCCCTACCGCCCAGTGATGAGCTCTTGGGGCTTCCGCACGATCGGCTGCACACCGCCGCCGTCCGGGCCCATCGTGGCCACATCGAAGAGCGCGGCGAGGCTGTAGCCGTCGTCGGGGTAGATGACGCGGTGACCGGCGACTGTGAGGTCGGCGCAGCCGTAGCCGTAACGGTCGCCGAACCCGGTCGGATCTTGCCGGTGGTGACCTCGGCGGTGTGGGCGGCGTCGATGAAACGGTGGCGCGTGAGGGCACGCGCGAACGAGGTGAGATCGCCGACGGTGGTCGAGTTGAACCGCGCCGGAGAACTCGCCCCGATCTGCCAGGTCGGCGACAAACCGAGACAACTCCTCCGCGACGGATGTCGTTTCGGCAGCCGAGGCGGGCAGTGTGCCCGCGACAACCCATGCTCCGCCAAGAGCGGTGGCGCCGAGCAGCCTTCGTCGTGTGATCACGCGTCCTCCGTGGGATTCGGGAGGACACGGGCTGCCCGATCGATGACCAGTCGTCGATCTATACGCCGTTCATCAGTCGCCGCCCCGCGATCCCGACGACCGCAACCTCGGGCTCAATGCCGTTCACCCGGGCATGATCCCCACCGACCGCGACGCTTCTGACCTCCGCCTATGCCTCCCTCCCCGGCCAGCGAAAGCAGGACGCCTCATGAACCGGCCCGCCCTTTCTGACGCCCCCGATCCCCTCGCCCTGGCCAAGGAGGACCACGACACCGTCCTGGACCTCACCCAGGACCTAGTGCGCGTCCCCAGCCGCGCCGGCATCGACCCCTACGAGCCCGTCATCGCCGCGCTCAGCACCTGGATGCGCGATCGCGGTCTGGCTCCCCACGTCCTGCATGACGCCACCGGCACACCGGTCGCCGTCACCGCCGAGGTGGCCGGGGCCCTTCCGGGACCACGCTGGGTGCTGGACGCCTGCCTGGACACCGCTCCCTACGGCGACGAGGCCGCCTGGACCCACCCACCCACCTCCGGCCTCCTCGAAGGCGGCTGGCTGTGGGGCCGGGGATCCTCGGACTCCAAGGCCGCGGTCGCCACCTTCTGCCACATCGCCGCACACCTCCGGCGCCGCGCCGACCAGTTGCACGGCACCCTGGTGCTGCTTTTCGACCTCGACGAGCACACCGGCGGCTTCGGCGGCGCCAAACGCTACTTCCAGGGCCCCGATGCCCCCGCCGATGTCGCCGGGGTCATGATCGGGTACCCGGGTGACGACCATGTCGTGATCGGCGGCCGGGGCGTCCACCGCGCCCAGGTTCACCTTCACGGTGTCTCCTCCCACTCCGGAGGCAGAAAGTCAACGTCCAACGCCATCGACAAGGCCGCCGACCTCATCCGTGAACTCAACGCGACCGAACTGCCACAGCCGCACAGCGACTTCCCGCTACCTGGCAAGGTGACCGTCACCGCCATCACCGCAGGGCAGGGCTTCTCCGTCACCCCCGATCTCTGCACGCTCAACGTGGACATCCGCACCACCCCGGCCTTCGACGACAGCGCCGCCGGCGAACTTCTGGCCGCCGCCGCTGAGCGAACCGACCGGGCCTGGCCCACCACGCCGCCCACCCGGATCGACGTCCACACCCGCTGGCCGCCCTACGCCCTGCTCGAAAACTCCCCCCTCCGAGCCGCGCTGCTCACCGCGGCCCACCGGCAAGGACTGCGCCCGAAGCCGAAGATCGCCGGACCGTCCAACATCGGCAACTACCTCGCCGGCCTCGGCATCCCCGCCACGGCCGGCTTCGGCGCCGAGTACATCGGCCTGCACGCCACGGACGAGCGCATCAGGACCGACGCGCTTCCCGCCGTCCAGGCCACCTACCACTCCGCCCTTCTCACCCTCCTCACCAACGGCGCCGCCTGACCGAACGCGCCTTCATTGGCCGAGCTCGTTCACCTCGGTGTAGCGGCTGAGTTCGATGACGAGTTGGACGCCAGAAACCACGGCGCGGCCCGATGTCCGTACGGCAGGTAGCCGTCCTCCGAGGAGTAGACGAGCCGGCCGCTTGCGGTGGGGGTAACAGAAGCCACCGAAGACGCCCCAGGCCGCGGCTTTCTGGAGCGGAGCAGCAACGGCCCGGTGAGGTGCGGACAGTGCCGAGCGGCCAGCGCCACGCACGGCAGGCAGATCGGCGGCTTGGCCGAGAGCGGCCCTCCGGCCAACTCGCGTGCCGCTCGGTCGCGTCGGGGCGCGGGAGAAGGAACAGCCAGCCACGGGAGGTTCGGCTCGCTTGCCCGCCGCACACCTTGCACAGCTTCGCCAGCATGGCGCGCCGCTGCCGACTTGAGTGCACGGCACGGAGGTTGGGCCGCCCGACCCCAGGCGCGTCGGTCAACCATGCCCACAGCACGCCGTGCGGGTCACGGTCAGCGGGCACCTCGTCCCGATACGCCAGCCCGGCACCGCCCGAGCGAGTGGTCAACGCACCGCGAACGGCCGGGATTTCGCCGCTCCACGCGGCCACGTGGGAGCGGCGGTCGATGGCGGTGAAGTGGGCGCGCATGGCTTCGACCGGGGCCGTGGGGTCGGCCCGACTCGAACGCCGCGAGATCGCGGCGTATTCGGAGACGGCCTGCTCGGCTAGCTCCATGCCAGTGACTTAAGGGTCGATTCGCGCGTCTGACCTGCGGGAACGTCGCCCTACGGCGCTCTCGAGAGCCATAAAGTCACCGGTATTGCGGCTAGGAGCGTGGGTCAGTAAACAACTCCTGGAATGCCGAGCCTCGTGGTGGAGTGGGGCTGTCGGGCGCTGCTGTTGAAAAGGCGTGGCTGGCGGGCAGTCGTGATGCGAAAATCAGTCCGCATCTTGATCCACATCCGCGTCCCGGAGGTCCGCATGGACGTCGCCTCGCTGCTGCCGTTGACCACGGCCCGGTTGTCGCTGCGTCTGTTCACTCCCGGCGACGCCGACGACCTGTACGCCTACCAGAGCCTGCCGAGCGTGGCGCGCTACTTGTACCGGCCGGCGCACACGCGGGAGCGCAGCGAGCAGGTTGCCGCCGAGCGCGCGGCGCAGACGGCCTGGCGCGCCGACGGGGACAAGCTGGCGCTCGCTGTCTGCCGACGCGATGAGCCCGGCGTCCTTGGCGAGGTGAGCCTCGCCCTGGCCGATGCCCGCGCCGCCCAGGCCGAGATCGGCTGGACTCTCGACCCACGTCACCAGGGGCACGGCTACGCGACCGAGGCGGCCGCGGCGCTGGCCGGGTTTGCCTTCGACACGCTGGGCGTGCACCGGCTCTACGCACGGCTGGATGTGGAGAACACCGGGTCTGTGCGGGTCTGTGAGCGCCTCGGGATGCGTCGGGAGGCGCACCTGGTCGAAAACGACCTCGACGGGGATCGCTGGGGCAGCGAGTACATCTACGCGGCGCTGGCCGCGGACATTGGCGGTCAATCAAGCAGTTGAGCCCGACGCCGCCTCCTGTTCGTGATCTTCCGTATGGAAGAATCCTGGTATTTCTGGTGGGGATGGCCTGTTCGAGGTGGACCCGGCGGCGGTGGTTGAGCCGCAGACCGCACCGACGGTGCCGGTGAAGAAGACGTTCCGGGTGTTCGTCTCCGATCAGATGATGTTGCTGCCGCCGTCGCTGGATGAGTGGTTGCCGCAGGACCATCTGGCGCGGTTCGTCGCCGAGTTGGTCGACGAGGTCCTGGACCTGGCCCCGATCCTGGCGTCCTACACCGAGAGGCGCGGGTTCCCGCCGTATGGCCCGCGTCTGATGGTCCGGCTGCTGACCTACGGCTACACAACCGGGGTGCGCTCGTCGCGGGCGATCGAGCGCAAGTGCACCGATGATGTGGCCTTCCGCTACCTGGCCGCCGGGGCCGGCCCGGATTACCGGTCGATATCCAGGTTCCAGGCCCGGCACCTGGACGCCCTGGCAGGGATCTTCACCCAGCCGCTGCACCTGGCCCAGAGTTCGGGCATGGTGAAGATGGGCAGGGTGGCGTTGTACGGCACGAAGCTTGAGGCCAATGCCTCAAAGCACAAGGCGATGAGCTACACCCGCTTGGTCGACAAGGAGCAGCACGTCGAGGCGGAGATCGCAGAACTCCAGGCCGCTGCGGCGTCGCCCGCGTGGGCGTGGGCAGTGGCCCGGGAGATGATCGACGCGGCCTTGGCCGCCCTCGATCGTGTCGACGTCCTGCACGCCAACGCCGCCGTCCAGGTAATGGGTGGGCTCGAGGCCACCGAGCCGGCGCACTGGGACCGGATGTACGCCGTCAACCAGCGTGCGGTGGCCGAGGCCATCCGAGCCGTCGTACCGGCCATGCGCTCGGCCGGCGGCGGATCCATCATCCTCACCGCCTCGTTGCTCGGCATCACCGGCGACCCCGACCTGCCGATGTACGGCGCCACCAAGGGCGCGCTGCGGGCGCGGTGCCGCTCCGTCGCCGCCCACGGCGTCGACAACATCCGTTGCAACACCATCTGCCCGGGCGACGTCGACACCGAGATGGTGCGGGAGTTCTTCGCCCACCGCCCCGATCCGGACGCGGCCCGCGCAGAGATCGAGGCGCGCTACCCGTTGGGCCGGCTCGCCAGTCCCGCCGACATCGCGGGCGCCGCCCTCTTCCTGGCCTCCGACGACGCCGCCTACGTCACCGGCACCGACCTGGTGGTCGACGGCGGCCTGCTCGCCCGCATCTACTGACGCGTCCGGCCGCCGAACCACCCCACGATCGACAGGAGAGACCGTGCCCCTGACACCCGGCACCCGACGCAGCGGCCACTGGTTCGCCGGAGCCGACCTGCCCGGCTTCCTGCACCGAGGCTCCCTGACCGCCGCCGGCGTCAGCCGCGCCGCGCTGGACGGACGGCCCGTCGTCGGCATCTGCAACTCCTGGTCGGAACTGGTCAGTTGCAACCTGCACTTCCGCGGCCTCGCCGACGCCGTCCGGCGCGGCGTCCTCCAGGCCGGCGGACTGCCCCTGGAATTCCCCACCATGAGCCTGGGCGAGAACCTCCTCAAGCCCACCGCGATGCTCTTCCGCAACCTGATGGCCATGGACGTCGAGGAGAGCATCAGCGGCTACCCCTTCGACGCGGTCGTCCTCCTCGGCGGCTGCGACAAGACCGTCCCGGCCCAACTGATGGGCGCGGCCAGCGCGGACGTACCCGCGATCGCCGTGACCGGCGGCCCCGCTAACCCCGCCAGGTTCCAGGGACGGGAACTCGGCGTGGGCACCGACCTGTGGGCCTACGTCAACGAACTGCGCGCCGGGCGGATGTCCCGCGCCGAGTTCGACGAACTGGAGGCCGCCGCGATGCCATCTGCCGGCCACTGCCCCGAACTCGGCACTGCCGCCACCATGGCCGCCGTCACCGAGGCCCTCGGCATGAGCCTGCCAGGCAGCGCCACCATCCCCGCCACGGACGCCCGCCGCCAGGCAGCCGCCGAGGCCGCCGGCCGCCGCGCCGTCCAACTCGCCCACGACGACTACGCCCCTCCCACATCCTCACCGCCGACGCCTTCGACAACGCCATCACCGTGCTGATGGCGCTGGGTGGCTCCACGAACGCCGTCCTCCACCTGCTCGCCCTCGCCGGCCGCGTCGGCGTGCCGCTCACCCTCCAGCGGTTCGACGAGATCTCCGCCGTCACCCCCCGTATCGCCGACATCAGGCCGAGCGGCGCCCGGTTGTTCGCCGACCTCCACGAGGCCGGCGGCATCCCCACGCTGCTCGCCGAGCTGGCACCGCTGCTGCACCTCGACGCGGCGGGGGTCGGTGGCGCGACGCTCGTGGAGGGCCTCCCGGAGCGGCGCCCGGACGCCGGCGAGGTCATCGCCTCCCTGGACGCCCCCTTCGGACCCACCGGCAGCCTCGCCGTGCTCCGCGGCACGCTCGCGCCCGACGGCGCGATCATCAAGACCTCGGCCGCCGACCCGAGCCGGCTCCGGCACCGCGGCCCGGCCCTCGTCTTCGACAGCGTCGGCGAGCCGTCCCACCGCATCGACGACCCAGGGCTCAACGTCACCGAGGACACCGTGCTCGTCCTGCGCGACGTCGGCCCCGTCGGCGGCCCCGGCATGCCCGAGTGGGGCCAACTACCCTACCCCGAGAAGTTGTTGCGCTGCGGAGTCCGGGACATGGTGCGCATCAGCGACGCCCGGATGAGCGGCACCGCCTTCGGCACGGTCGTGCTCCACGTCGCCCCCGAGGCCAGGGCCGGCGGCCCGCTCGGCCTGCTCCGCACCGGCGACCCCGTCATGCTCGACACCGCCGCGCGGCGCCTCGACATCGACGTCCCCGCGGCCGAGCTCGCCCGCCGTCAGGCCACCGCCGCACCGCCACCCGCCCACGACGCGGGGCGCGGCTACCTGCGACTGTACGCGGAGCGCGTCACCCAGGCCGACCAGGGCTGCGACTTCGACTTCCTCCGCGGCGGACCCCACGACCCGTCGGACACCACCCTGCCGACGGGGCTTCTCAGCGGCTGGCACGGCGGCTGGTGATACCGGCCCGGCGAGAGCCGGCGCGTCAGGCGCCGCCGTCCTCCTCCGCGTGGGAGCGGCGGTCGATGGCGGTGAGGTGGGCGCGCATGGCCTCGACCGGGGCCGTGGGGTCGCCCGACTCGAACGCGGCGAGGATCGCGGCGTGTTCGGTGACAGCCTGGTCGATGTCGAAGGTGCCGTGGTCGACGGACTGGCGGAGCCGGTGGGCGTGGGCGTTCAGCGACTCCGCCATCTGGGTGAGGAAGTGGTTGCCCCCGGCGCGGATGATCACCAGGTGGAAGGACCAGTCGGCGGTGAAGCACTCGCGGAGGTCGGCGTAGCCGGTCGGCGGGCCCTCGCCGCTGCGGAGGCGGGCGACCTCGTGGGCCGCCAGGACGTGGTGGGCGTGGGCGGCGCGCAGGTCCGACAGGAGGTCGGCGGCGCGGAGCGCCGCGCGCTCCACGGCGGCGATCTCGACGACGGCGCGGGCGTCCATCAGCTCCGTCATCTGGGCGGCGGAGAGCGGCGGCGCCACGCGATAGCCCTTGAGGGCGGTCCTGGCGACGAGGCCGGTGTGCTCCATCTGCACCAGCGCCTCGCGCACCGGCGTCTGGGAGACACCCAACTCCCTCGACAGCGAGTCGATGTTGAGCGAGCTGCCGGGGGGCGTCGAGCCGTCGAGTAGCTTCTCGAGGATCGCGTCGTAGACGCCGTCGCGGAGGGCGCGGCGCGGGACCACGGGGGTCTTCGGCTGGGTTGGCGGGCTCTGGGGAGTCATATCGGCTCGATGGTATCGGGCGGGCGGGATCGCACGCGGACTGTACCGACGAGAATAGATCCTATACGATCCACGATACGGGCGCCCCGCTGACATCGACGTTCGGAGACGCACATGGCTTTCTCTGCGCAGGACTGGCCGATCGGCGCCGCGCTCCTGCAGTTCCCCGACGCCCAGGACGCGCCCGCGGCGCGGTGGGCGGAGACCCTGCGGGAGGTGGCCGCCGCCGGGTTCGACCACGTTGACCTCACCGACACCTGGGTGCGGCCCGGCGACCTGGACGCCGAGCGGCGCCGGGAGCTGGCCGCGGGGCTCAGGGAGGCCGGCCTCGGCGTCACCGCGATCTCCACGGTGCGGCGCAGCGTGACGGATCCGGACGAGGGGCGGGCCGAGGAGAACCTGGCGTACCTGCTCAGGACGGTGGAGGCCGCGGCCGACCTCGGCGTCGGGGTGGTGTCCGTCGGGCTGCACCGCGAGCTCTCCGGGCGACAGCGGGCGGCCGTGTGGTTCTGGACCGAGCCGGGGGCGAGCGACCCGGTCGGGGACGAGCGGGTCTGGGGCCTGGCCGTCGAGCGGCTCGGCCTGATCGGCGAGCGGGCCGCGGAGCTCGGGGTGGCGGTGTCCCTGGAGATGTACGAGGACACCTACCTCGGGACGGCGGAGAGCGCCGTCCGGCTGGTGCGGGAGATCGGGGCGGCCAACGTCGGGCTCAACCCGGACATCGGGAACCTGGTGCGGCTGCACAGGCCCGTGGAGGACTGGGAGCGGATCATGCTCGAGACCGCGCCGTTCACCAACTACTGGCACGTCAAGAACTACTACCGGGACCACGACCCGGCCACCGACGCCTACTTCACCGTGCCGGCCCCGGCCGAGTCCGGGTTCGTCAACTACCGGCGGGCCGTCGAGATCGCGTTGGCCGCCGGGTTCGCCGGCCCGATCTGCGTGGAGCACTACGGCGGCGACGGGTTGAGCGTGTCGGCCACCAACCGGGAGTACCTGCGGCGGCTGTTGGCCGCCAAGCTGCCCGGAGGTGCCAGGTGACGGTGGTGTGCAACGACCCGTCGGCGTTCGCCGACGAGGCGCTCGAGGGGTTCGCGGCCGCGCACGCCGGCCGGGTGCGGCGGGTGCGCGGCGGCGTGGTGCGGGCCAGCGCGACCCCGCCGGGTCGGGTCGCGCTGGTGGTGGGCGGCGGCAGCGGCCACTACCCGGCGTTCGCGGGGTGGGTCGGCCCGGGCTTGGCGCACGGCGCGGCCTGCGGCAACCTGTTCGCCTCGCCGTCCGCCGCCCAGGTCGCCTCGGTCGCGCGGGCCTGCGAGGCGGGCGGCGGCGTCATCCTCTCCTTCGGCAACTACGCGGGCGACGTGCTGCACTTCGGCCAGGCGGCCGTCCGGCTGCGGGCCGAGGGGCTCGACGTGCGGGTGCTGACGGTGACGGACGACATCGCCTCGGCGCCGCCAGAGGACCACGGAGCGCGCCGCGGGATCGCGGGCGACCTGCCGGTGTTCAAGATCATGGGCGCGGCGGCCGAGCACGGCCTCGACATCGACGAGGTGGAGCGGGTGGGTCGCCGGGCCGTGGCGGCGACGCGTTCCCTGGGCGTCGCCTTTGGCGGCTGCACCCTGCCGGGCGCGGCCGAGCCGCTGTTCACGATTGAGCCGGGCCGGATGGCGATCGGCCTCGGCATCCACGGCGAACCGGGCATCGAGGAGCGGGAGTTGGCGAGCGCCGACGCCGTGGCCGACCTGCTGGTCGATCGGTTGCTCGGTGAGCGCCCGGCCTGGCACGTGGGGTACGGCGAGGACCGGGTGGCGGTGCTGGTCAACGGGCTAGGCGAGACCAAGTACGAGGAGCTGTACGTGGTCCACCGGCGGGTGGCGGCGCGCCTGGCCGAGCACGGGCTGCGGCCGGTCGACCCGGAGGTCGGCGAGCTGGTCACCAGTCTGGACATGGCCGGGCTCTCGCTCACCCTCACCTTCTTGGACGACGAGCTGGCCGAGCTGTGGGAGGCGCCGGCGGACTCCCCCGCCTACCGCAAGGGCCTGGTCGAGCCGCGGCCGGCGCGCGCGGACGACCTCGACGCCTCCGCGGCGCCGCCCGCGATCGCGGCGGGCGCCGAGCCCTCGCGGACGGCGGCGCGGCGTCTTGTGACGGCGCTGGAGACGGTCACCGACGTGATCGCCGCCCACGAGGAGGAGTTGGGCCGGCTCGACGCGGTCGCCGGGGACGGCGACCACGGCATCGGGATGCGGCGCGGCGCGGAGGCGGCGGCCACGGCCGGAGCCGAGGCGGCGGCCGCCGGGGCCGGCGCGATGACGACGCTGGTCAGGGCCGGCGAGGCGTGGGCCGAGCGGGCCGGCGGCACCTCGGGGGCGCTGTGGGGCGCCATGCTGACGGCGTTCGGCGCGGCGCTCGGCGACGAGACGGCCCCGGATGCGGGGCGGTTGGCGGCCGGGGCGCGGGCCGCGGTGGACGCCGTCACGGAGTTGGGCGGCGCGCGTCCCGGCGACAAGACGCTGGTGGACGCGGCCCTGCCGTTCGCCGAGACGCTGGCGAAGGCGCTCGAGGAAGGCGAGCCGGCCGGCCGCGCGGGCGCGTTGGCCGCCCGGGCGGCGAAGCGGGCCGCGGACGCGACGGCCGACTTCCCGGCGCGGCTCGGCCGGGCCCGGGTGCACGGCGAACGCGGGATCGGCACCCCCGACGCGGGCGCGGTCTCGTTCGCCCTGATCGTGACGGCTCTGAGTGAGGAGTTCGAGTGATGCTGCGGATAGCGGTGGGCGCCGACGGCGCCGGCTTCGACTACAAGGAGGCGCTCAAGGCCGACCTGGCGGCCAACGACCTGGTGGCGGAGGTCATCGACGTCGGGATCGCCGAGGGGCAGGGCACCGACTACCCCCATGTCGCGGTGGAGGCCGCGCGGCTGGTGGCCGAGGGGCGGGCGGACCGGGCGCTGCTGGTCTGCGGCACCGGCCTCGGGGTGGCGATCGCGGCCAACAAGGTGCCGGGGATCCGGGCGGTCACCGCGCACGACTCGTTCTCCGTCGAACGCTCCGTGCTGTCCAACGACGCGCAGGTGCTGTGCCTCGGCCAGCGGGTGATCGGTCTGGAGCTGGCGCGCCGGCTGGCCGGGGAGTGGCTGACGTACACCTTTGACCCGGCCTCGGCCTCGGCGGCCAAGGTCGAGGCGATCCGTTCCTACGAGGGGTGAGCGCCGCGGTGCGCTGGATCGGTACCAGCTTCAAGATGACCAAGACGATCGCCGAGTCGGCGGCGTACGCGGCGCGGCTGCGGGACGCGATCGGCCCGCGACTGCCCGCCGGCGTGCGGCCGTTCGTGATCCCGCCGGCGACGGCGATCGAGACGGTCGCGCGCACGCTCGGCGCCGACTCGCCGGTGCTGGTCGGCGCGCAGAACGCGCACTGGGCGGACGGGGGCGCCTGGACCGGGGAGATCTCGATGCCGCAGGCGGCCGACGCCGGGGCGCGGATCGTGGAGCTCGGCCACTCGGAGCGGCGGGCCCACTTCGCCGAGACCGACGCCACGGTCCGGCTCAAGGTCGCGGCGGCGCTCCGGCACGGGCTGATCCCGCTGGTGTGCGTCGGCGAGGACGCCGGCACGTTCGCCGCCGGCGGCTCGGCCGACCACGTGGTCGCCCAGGCGCGCGCGGCGCTCGACGGGTTGGCCGACACGGGCTCCGTGCTGCTGGCCTACGAACCGGTCTGGGCCATCGGCGACGCCGGCCGCCCGGCCGAGCCGGCCGAGATCGCCGCGCCGGTGGCCGCCCTGCGGGACGCGGTAGGCGACCGCGTCGCCGGGGTGCTCTACGGCGGCTCGGTCGCCCCGGACAACGCCGCCGCGCTGCTCGGAGTCCCGGGCGTCGACGGCCTCTTCGTCGGCCGCGCCGCCTGGCGGGTGTCGGGCCTGCTGGCGCTGCTCGACATCGCGGGCGAGCGCTGACTCACCCCTCGCCGAGCGGCCCGGCCGGCCGGGCCGCTCGGCGGGCGCCCCGTCGGCAGGGATGCCGTCGACGACCGGCACCGTCACGGTAGGGTCCGTCCCGATGAGCACAGTGATCGACCTCAACAGCGATCTCGGCGAGGGGTTCGGGCAGTGGCGGCTCGGGGACGACGAGGCGCTGCTCGCGGTCGTCACCAGCGCCAACGTGGCCTGCGGCTTCCACGCCGGTGACCCGACCATCATGCGGCGGGTGTGCGAGGCGGCGGCGGCGCGTGGCGTCGCGATCGGCGCGCAGGTCGGCTACCGGGACCTGCCGGGGTTCGGGCGCCGGTTCATCGACGTCGACCCGGCCGAGCTGGTCAACGACGTCGTCTACCAGATCGGCGCGCTGGACGGCTTCGCGCGGCTCGCCGGCACCCGGGTCGCCTATGTGAAGCCGCACGGCGCGCTCTACAACGCGATCGTCCACCACGAGGCGCAGGCCGCGGCCGTCGCCGAGGCGGTGCGCCGGTACGATCCGGCGCTGCCGGTGCTCGGGCTGCCGGGCAGCGTCTGGCTGCGGGCCGCGGCCGAGGCCGGGTTGACGCCCGTGCACGAGGCGTTCGCCGACCGTGCCTACACGCCGCGGGGCGCCCTGGTGTCGCGCCGCGAACCGGGCGCCGTGCTGCACGACGCCGACCAGATCGTGGCGCGCTGCCTGCGGATGGTGACCGAGGGCGTGGTGACCGCGGTGGACGGCAGCGACGTACCGCTGAGCGTGCGGTCGTTGTGCGTGCACGGGGACACGCCGGGCGCGGTGGCCATCGCCAAGCGGCTGCGGGCGGAGCTCGAGCGGGCCGGGCACCCACCGGCGCCGTTCGCGGTGGCCGCGCCGTGAGCGGCGGCACCCCGCTCCTCGGGGTGCGGCGGGCGGGCGACGCGGCGGTGCTCGCCGAGTTGGAGGGACTGCCGGCCGTGCTGGCGCTGCGGGCCTCGCTGCTGGCCGAACGACCGCCGGGCGTGGACGAGTTGGTGCCGGCGGCCCGCACGCTGCTGGTGCGGTACGACCCGAGCGTGACGGGCCACGACGACGTGCGGCGGACACTGGCCGAGCGGGCGGCGGGGCTCGCCGCCGGGGACGTCGCACGGCCGCCCGGCCGGCTCGACACGCTGACCGTCCCGGTCCGCTACGACGGCCCCGACCTGGCGGAGGTCGCCGCGCTGACCGGGCTCAGCGCGGCGGAGGTGGTGGCCCGGCACACCGCGCCGCTCTACACCGTGGCGTTCGCCGGGTTCGCGCCCGGCTTCGGCTATCTCACCGGCACCGACCCGGTGTTGCACGTGCCGCGCCGAGCCGAGCCGCGAACCGCCGTGCCGGCGGGCTCGGTAGCGGTGGCCGGCGGCTACACCGGCGTCTATCCGCGTTCCTCGCCGGGCGGTTGGCGGCTGCTCGGCACGACGGACGCGCCGCTGTGGGACACCGACCGCGACCCGCCGGCGCTGCTCGTGCCGGGGCGGACGGTGCGCTTCACGGCGATCGGTGTGGGGGCGACGGCATGAGCGCGTGGGCCCTGGAGATCGTCGCGACCGGGCCGCTGGCCACCGTGCAGGACCGGGGCAGGCCCGGCTGGGCCGAGCTCGGCGTGCCGCGCTCCGGCGCCGCCGACGGGCCGGCGCTCGCCCTGGCCAACCGGCTGGTGGGCAACGCGCCGGACGCCGCCGGCGTCGAGGTCACCTTCGGCGGGCTCCAGGTGCGGGCACGGGGTCGCGGGGTGTGGTACGCGGCGGTGACGGGCGCGCCGGGCGCGGTGACGGTGGACGGCGTCCCGGCACCGTTCGCCGCGCCGCTGGCGCTGCGGGACGGCGCCGTCCTGGAACTCGGGCCGCCGACCTCGGGGTTGCGGAGCTACCTGGCGGTGCGCGGCGGCGTCGACGTGCCGCCGGTGCTTGGCTCGCGGGCCACCGACCTGCTGTCGGGGCTCGGCCCCGCGCCGCTGCGGACCGGCGACACCCTGCCGGTAGGCGAGCCGGCCGGGCCCCTCCCCCGCGTGGACGCGGCCCCGTGTTCCGCGCCGCCGAAGGAGTTCCTGCTGCGGGTGCTGCCCGGGCCGCGGGACGACTGGTTCCCCGCCGGAGCCGTCGAGCTGCTGTGCGCGGCACGTTGGACGGCGACCAGTGAGGGCAACCGGGTCGGCATCCGGCTCTCAGGACCCGAGCTGCGGCGGGAGCGGGACGGCGAGCTGCCGGCGGAGGGCATGGTGGCCGGCGCGCTCCAGGTGCCGCCCAACGGCCAGCCCGTGTTGTTCCTCGCCGACCACCCGGTCACCGGCGGCTACCCGGTGATCGCCGTGCTCCACGGCGCGGACCTGCCACTGGCCGGCCAGATCCCCCCGGGGGCCGCTGTCCGGTTCCGCTCCGCTCGGGCCTGACCTCGACCGGCCGGGCCGCGGTTCCGCTCCGCTCGGCCAGCACCTCCCGGCCGCCGCCGGGCCACGCCGTACGACGGCCAGGCCGCCTGGCCGGCCGGCTGCGGCGGCGGCAGCGCTCGGGCCGCGCCGCCTCGCGCCTCGCACTCGCCGTCGAGGCAGTTCAGCATCCACCTGCCCCGGGCCGCTCCCACAACGCCCGCCACGGCGGTGAACGCCCACGCAGCGGTGGGCGGCCCGGCCACAGCCGCTGCGGCCGGCCGTCAGGCCGCCGACGCGGGCGTCGCCCAGGCCGCGGCGCCAGGCGCCCGTCAGCCCTTGACCACGCCGAGTGGCACCAGGCGGGCCACGCGGCGGCACAGGCCGGCGCCTTCGGCGGCGGTCACCACCGCGTCGATGTCCTTGTAAGCACCGGGCGCCTCCTCGGCGAGGCCGCGGGCCGTGGTGCCGCGGACGGCGATGCCCTGGGCCTCCATCTCGGCGCGCAGCCGGCCGCCGCTGACCTCCCTGGCCGCCTGGTGGCGGCTCTCGACGCGGCCGGCGCCGTGGCAGGTGGAGTGCCACGCGTCGCCGTCGGGGACCCCGGTGAGGAGGTAGGAGGCGGTGCCCATCGTGCCGGGGATCAGCACCGGCTGGCCGACCTCGGCGAGGTCGGGCGGCAGTTCGGGGTGTCCCGGCGGCAGCGCCCTGGTCGCGCCCTTGCGGTGCACGCACAGCCGGCGCTGCTCGCCGTCGACCCGGTGCGTCTCGATCTTGGCCAGGTTGTGCGAGATGTCGTAGACCAGGTCGAGGTCGTGGCCGACGGTCTCGGCGAACGCGGCCCGGCTTGACTCGGTGAGCAACTGCCGGTTGGCCCGGGCGTAGTTGGCGGCGGCCGCCATGGCGGCGAGGTAGTCGCGACCCTCGGGCGAGTCGGCCGGCACGCACGCCAGCTGGCGGTCCGGCACCTCGATGCCGTACCGCCGCATGGCGCGGCCCATGGTCCGCACCTGGTCGGTGCAGATCTGGTGGCCGAGGCCACGCGAGCCGCAGTGGATCATCACGCAGACCTGGCCGGCGACGAGGCCCATGGCGCGCGCCGCCGCCTCGTCGTGGACGGTCTCCACCTCCTGGACCTCCAGGAAGTGGTTGCCGGAGCCGAGGCTGCCCAGCTGGCCGAGGCCGCGGTCCCTGGCCCGGTCTCCGACCCGGCCGGCCGCCGGGTCGGCCTCGGCGAGCACGCCGCCGTCCTCGCAGCGCTCCAGGTCGCGCTCCACGCCGTGGCCGCTGGCCACCGCGTATGCGGAGCCCTCGCGCAGCACCCGGTCGAGCTCACCGCGGCCGATGTGCCAGACCGCGCCCTTCCCGGCGCCACGCGGGGTGCGGCGGCCGAGCGCGTCGAGCAGGGCGCCGATCCGAGGCGCGATCTCGGCGCGGTCGCAGTCGGCGGCGAGCAGTCGGACGCCGCAGGAGATGTCGAAGCCGACGCCGCCCGGCGAGACCACTCCCCCGGCGGCCACGTCCGTGGCGGCCACGCCGCCGATGGGGAAGCCGTAGCCCCAGTGCACGTCGGGCATGGCGTAGGAGGCGCCGACGATGCCGGGCAGCGCGGCGACGTTGACCACCTGGTCGAGCGCCTGGTCGCCGGCCGCCTGGGGCAGCAGCTCGGGGCTGGCGAAGACGACGCCCGGCACCCGCATCGCGCCGTGGCGCGGGATGTGGTAGCGGTAGGCGCCGGCCTCGGTGATCTCGATGCGCTCCGCGTGCTGGGTCATGACGCGCTCTCCTCCCGGACGGGGGTGCGTGGGCGACTCGACGGCTCAGACGTCGAGGGTGACCGAGCAGGTCCAACCGGCGGGCCCCCGGCCGAGCGACAGGTCGTGCAGGGTGACGGCCTTGGGGGCGGCGCCGACGGGTTCGAGGTCGTCCGCGTCGGCCATCCGGTAGGCGACCCGCAGGCCGCCGGGGATCGGGTCCAGGTCCACGTCGACCGGTACCTCGCCGGCGGTGTCGAGCCGGTAGACGACGTCGTCCATCAGCGCCACCAGCAGCTCCGGGTCGTCGTCCGCGTGGAGCTCGGTGTGCCGCCGCCGTCGGGCGCCGGCACCGGACGAGGGGTCGGCGAAGGACTCGACGACGCCGCGCACGACCTGGGCCAGGCACTCCTCGCGCGTCGACCCCCAGGCCGAGACGCGCAGGTCAGCGGTGTGCGGGACGCCACGGTGGCCGCCACGTCCCTCAGTGTTCCCCTCGTCGGGGTGCTCGCCGTGGGTGGCCATGGGTCCATCGTCGCGCGCCGGCGCGCCGTCCGCACCCGGTGGCGTGTAGGGGTGGGCATCACGCCGGTAGGGGGACGACACGCGACGCCACTCCGCGTACCCTCCCAGGCACGGGTCGCATCCACCTCGTGCCTTGAGCCACGCTTTATCCGTCTTTTGGCCCGGCGTGCGAACCTCAGCCAGCGAGCGGGTCGAGAGGAGAACCATGACGAAGGCGTCGATGCCGGCGGTCGACGGCGAACTCCCCCTGGCCGAGGGGTTCCCCGCGGTGACCAGGGACCACTGGCGGGAGTTGGTGGCCGGGGTGCTGCGCAAGGCGGGCCGGCAGGACGTGGCGGGAGCGGCGGCCGAGGAGGCGCTGGCCACCGCGCTGGGCGACGGAATCGTCACCAGGCCGCTCTACACCGCCGAAGACACGGCACCGGGTCCCGGCCTGCCGGGCTTCGCGCCGTTCGTCAGGGGCGGGCGCCCCGAGGGCACCTCGGTGGCCGGCTGGGACGTGCGGCAGTTCCACGGCGATCCGGACCCGCGGCGGGTCAACGAGGCGGTCCTGGCCGACCTGGAGAACGGCGTCACCTCGGTGTGGCTGGCGGTCGGCGACGCCGGCGTGCCGGTGGCGGAGCTGGCCACCGCGCTGGAGGGGGTGCTGCTCGACCTGGCGCCGGTGGTGCTGGACGCGGGCGCCGGGTTCGACGCGGCGGCCAGGGAGCTGCTGCGGATCGCGGACGAGCGCGGCCTCGCGCCGGGCGCGGTGCTCGGCGTGCTGGGCGCCGACCCGCTTGGCCTGGCGGCCCGCGGCGGCGACCACGCCGAGCTGACCACCCGGCTGTGGGCGGCCGCCAGCCTGGCCGCCCGCTGCCACCGCGACCACCCGGGGCTCCGCGCCCTGGTGGTGGACGCGCTGCCCTACCACGAGGCGGGTGGCAGCCCGGCCCAGGAGCTTGGCTGCTCGCTGGCGACCGGGGTGGCGTACCTGCGGGAGCTGACCAGGGCGGGGCTCCCGGTGGACGCGGCCCTCGGCCAGCTGGAGTTCCGCTACGCCGCGACCACCGACCAGTTCCTGACCATCGCCAAGCTCCGGGCGGCCCGCCGGCTGTGGGCACGGGTGGCGGAGGCGAGCGGCGCGGCGCCGGCGGCCGGCGCGCAGCGGCAGCACGCGGTGACCTCGCGGGTGATGATGACGCGGCGCGATCCGTGGGTGAACATGCTGCGCACCACGGTGGCGGCGCTGGCCGCCGGGGCGGGCGGCGCGGACGCGGTGACGGTGCTGCCGTTCGACGAGGCGCTCGGCCTGCCGGACGCGTTCGCGCGGCGGATCGCCAGGAACACCTCGGCGATCCTGCTGGCCGAGTCGCACCTGGGGCGGGTGATCGACCCGGCGGGCGGCTCCTGGTACGTGGAGCGGCTGACGGACGATCTCGCGCGGGCCGGCTGGGCCTGGTTCCAGGAGCTGGAGCGGGCCGGCGGGCAGGCGGCGGCGCTGCGGTCGGGTCTGGTGGCCGAGCGGCTCTCCGAGGAGTGGGCGCGGCGCGGCCGGCGGCTGGCCAGCCGGCGCGAACCGATCACCGGCGTCAGCGAGTTCGCGAACCTGGCCGAGCGGCTGCCGGAGCGCGACCCGGCGCCGGCCGTGGTGGGCGGCGGGCTGCCGAGGGTGCGCGGGGACGAGGCGTTCGAGGCGCTGCGTGCCAGGGCGGACGCCGCCGAGGAGCGGCCGCGGGTGTTCCTGGCGGCGCTCGGCCCGGTGGCGGCGCACACGGCGCGGGCCGGCTTCGCGGCCAACCTGTTCCAGGCGGCCGGCATCGAGCCGGTGCACGAGCCGGTGTCGGTCGCGGCGGACACCGTGGCGGCCGCGTTCGAGGCGAGCGGCGCCGCGGTGGCCTGCCTGTGTTCGAGCGACGCGCTCTACGCCGAGCAGGCGGCGGGGGTGGCGGCGGCGTTGAAGGCGGCCGGGGCCCGCCGGGTGGTGCTCGCCGGGCGCCCGGGCGAGCGGGAGGCCGAGTACCGGGCGGCGGGCGTCGACACGTTCGTCTTCGTCGGCGTGGACGCCGTGGACGTCCTGTCCTCCCTGCTGGACCCCGTTGTCGAAGTACCTGTTACCGACGTACCCGTCAGCGATGCGCCGGAGGTGGCGTGATGCCGATCATCCCCGACTTCTCCGACGTGCCGCTCGACGGTCCCGCCGAGGCGGAGCGGGCGGTCGACGTCGACCGGTGGCGGGCCGCCGTCAAGGAGAGCAGCGGCCGCTCGGTCGAGGACCTGGTGTGGGAGACGCCCGAGGGCATCGCGGTCCGGCCGCTGTACACCGCCGAGGACCTGGCCGGTCTCGACTTCCTCGGCACCTATCCGGGGGTGGCGCCGTTCCTGCGCGGCCCCTACCCGACGATGTACGTCAACCAGCCGTGGACCATCAGGCAGTACGCCGGGTTCTCCACGGCCGAGGAGTCCAACGCCTTCTACCGGCGGAACCTGGCGGCCGGTCAGAAGGGCCTGTCGGTGGCGTTCGACCTGCCGACCCACCGCGGCTACGACAGCGATCACCCCCGGGTCACCGGGGACGTCGGGATGGCGGGCGTGGCCATCGACTCGATCTACGACATGCGGCAACTGTTCGACGGCATCCCGCTGGACCGGATGAGCGTGTCGATGACGATGAACGGCGCGGTGCTGCCGGTGCTCGCGCTGTACATCGTGGCGGCCGAGGAGCAGGGCGTGCCGCCCGAGAAGCTGGCGGGGACCATCCAGAACGACATCCTCAAGGAGTTCATGGTCCGCAACACCTACATCTACCCGCCGCAGCCCTCGATGCGGATCATCTCCGACGTCTTCGCCTACACCTCGCGGCACATGCCCCGCTACAACTCGATCTCCATCTCCGGCTACCACATCCAGGAGGCGGGGGCCACGGCCGACCTGGAGCTGGCCTACACCCTCGCCGACGGCGTCGAGTACCTGCGGGCCGGCGTCGCCGCGGGCCTCGACGTGGACGCCTTCGCGCCCCGGCTCTCGTTCTTCTGGGGCATCGGCATGAACTTCTTCATGGAGGTCGCCAAGCTGCGCGCCGCCCGGGTGCTGTGGGCCAGGCTGGTGCGGCGTTTCGCGCCGGAGAACCCCAAGTCCCTGTCGTTGCGCACCCATTCGCAGACCTCCGGCTGGTCGCTGACCGCGCAGGACGTGTTCAACAACGTGGTGCGCACCTGCGTGGAGGCGATGGCCGCCACCCAGGGCCACACCCAGTCGCTGCACACCAACGCGCTGGACGAGGCGCTCGCCCTGCCCACCGACTTCTCGGCCCGGATCGCCCGCAACACCCAGATACTGCTGCAGCAGGAGTCGGGCACCACCCGGGTGATCGACCCGTGGGGCGGCAGCGCCTACGTGGAGCGGCTCACCCACGACCTCGCGCGGCGCGCCTGGCAGCACATCGAGGAGGTGGAGGCGGCCGGCGGCATGGCCAGGGCCATCGACGCGGGCATCCCCAAGCTGCGCGTGGAGGAGGCGGCCGCCCGCACCCAGGCTCGGATCGACTCGGGCCGGCAGCCCGTGATCGGCGTCAACCTCTACCGGGTGGACGAGGACGAGCGCATCGAGGTGCGGCAGGTCGACAACTCGGCGGTGCGCGCCCAGCAGTTCGCCAAGCTGCGGCGGCTGCGCGCCGAGCGGGACGAGGCGGCCTGCCAGGACGCGCTGCGGGCCCTGACGACCGGCGCCTCGGGCGACGGCAACCTGCTGGCGCTCGCGGTGGACGCGGCCCGGGCCAAGGCCACGGTCGGCGAGATCTCGGACGCGCTTGAGCAGGTGTTCGGCCGACACTCCGGGCAGATCCGTACCATCGCGGGTGTGTATCGCGAGGAGGCCGGGGCGTCGCCCGGCGTGGAGCGCACCCGCGCGCTGGTGGCGGCGTTCGCGGAGGGCGAGGGCCGCCGGCCGCGGATCCTGGTCGCGAAGATGGGGCAGGACGGGCACGACCGGGGCCAGAAGGTGATCGCCTCCGCCTTCGCCGACCTGGGCTTCGACGTGGACGTGGGCCCGCTGTTCCAGACGCCCCAGGAGGTGGCGCGGCAGGCCGTCGAGGCCGACGTGCACATCGTCGGGGTGTCCTCGCTGGCCGCCGGCCACCTGACGCTGGTGCCCGCGCTGCGCGAGGAGTTGGCCGCCCAGGGCCGCGCGGACATCATGATCGTGGTCGGCGGGGTGATCCCGCCGGACGACGTGCCGGCGCTGCGCGAGGCGGGCGCGGCGGCGGTGTTCCCGCCCGGCACGGTGATCCCCGAGGCCGCCCACGACCTGCTGCTGACGCTGGCCAGGAGCCTCGGCCTCGACCTCGAAGCCCCGTGACGCGCCGGCCCGTCATCGACGTCGAGGGCTACGCCAAGGGCGTGCTCGCCGGCTCCCGGGCGCAGGTGGCCAGGTCGATAACGCTGGTGGAGTCGACCAGGCCCGACCACCGGCGCCTGGCGCAGCGGCTGCTGCTCGACCTGCTGCCGCACGCCGGCCGGGCGCGACGCATCGGGATCAGCGGGGTGCCGGGGGTCGGCAAGTCGACGTTCGTCGACGCCCTCGGGACCATGCTCACCGGTCTCGGCCACCGGGTGGCGGTGCTGGCCGTCGACCCGTCGTCCACCCGCACCGGCGGCTCGATCCTGGGCGACAAGACCCGGATGGCCAGGCTGGCCGTCGACGAGCACGCGTTCGTGCGCCCCTCGCCCTCGGCCGGCACGCTCGGCGGGGTCGCGCGGGCCACCCGCGAGACCATGGTGGTGATGGAGGCCGCCGGCTACGACGTGGTCCTCGTCGAGACGGTGGGCGTCGGCCAGTCGGAGACGGCGGTGGCCGGCATGGTGGACTCGTTCCTCTTCCTCACCCTGGCCAGGACCGGGGACCAGCTCCAGGGCATCAAGAAGGGCGTCCTCGAGCTCGCCGACGTCGTCGCCGTCAACAAGGCCGACGGCCCGCACGAGCGGGAGGCGCGGGCGGCGGCGCGCGAGCTGCGGGGCGCGCTGCGGATGCTGCGGCCCGCGGACGCGGTCTGGTCGCCGCCGGTGCTCACCTGCAGCGCGCTCGAGGAGACCGGGCTCGACGAGGTGTGGCAGATGCTGGAGGGGCACCGTGGGGCGCTCGAGGCGGCCGGCCTGCTGGCCGAGAAGCGGCGCGACCAGCAGGTGGAGTGGACCTGGTCGATGGTCCACGACGAGCTGCTCGGCCGGCTGCACGGTCATCCGGCGGTGCGGGGTCTCGCGCCGACCCTCGAACGGCAGGTCCGTGACGGCACGTTGACCCCGACGCTGGCCGCCGAGCGGCTGCTCGACGCGTTCAACGAGCCGGTCAACGAGCCCAACGACCGGGACGACCGGGAGGGTCAGGCCGGGTCGAGTACCGCCTGAACGCCGCGCTCCGCGCGCACGAAGGCGGGGAACTCGTCGGGCGCGCACGTCACCTCCCGCCAGCCGGGCCCGGTGAGGGGCGGGCAGCCGACCAGGCCGACCCACTCCCCCGGCGGCACGTAGCAGGCGCGCCGGCCGCCGGGTTCGAGGAGCGGGGCCACCAGCACGTCGGGGCCGAACAGGTACTGGAGCCCGGCGTCCCTGGCCTGGCGGTCGCCGGGGAAGGCCAGCGGCATGGGCCGCATCAGCGGCAGCCCGTCGGCCGACTGGGCCGCGTCGCTCACGTAGCGCTCGATCCGGTGACGCAGCCGGCAGGCGGCGATGGCGGCCGAGCGGTACGGCTCGGGGTAGGCGGTGGGTTCGCGCCGGCCGGTGCCGTGGAAGCGCGTGATCGGCGAGAACGCGGCCCACTGGGCCCACCGCCCGTACAGTTCGGGCTCGACGTCGGCGAACACGGCGTCCGGCTCCATGGTCGCGCGCAGCTCGCCGGCCCGCCGGTAGGAGGCCGGGGTCCAGTAGCCGCCGGCGTCGTGGGTGACCATGGAGAAGCCGCTGAGCGACATGGAGAGCACCGCGCGCAGCGTGCAGACCAGGCCGCTCCAGGTGGACGGCATGTCGCCGGCCCAGTGCGCCGGGTCGCGCTGCGCTCCCGCGGTGCCGGAGCGTGCGATGGGCACGAAGTCGTCGCCGAGGGCCTCGGTGCCCGCCTCCCGCACCACGTCCTGGTAGAGCAGCCCGTAGGAGTTGCGGCGCTCGGGGCCCGTGGTGCCGTCGGCGAAGATCGCGTCGTCGGCGATCTCCTCGCCGAAGTCGCTGAGGAGCGCCGAGTTGCCCTCCTCGCGGAAGGTGTCGGCAAGTCGCTCCCGCCACCAGGCGCGGGCCTCGGGGTTGGTGAAGTCGACGGGCAGCGTGTCGGGGTTGTCCGCGGTGGCGGCCGGGCTGCCGTCGGCGCGGCGCACCAGGTAGCCGCGTTCGTCGAGCCAGTCGGCGAGCGGGGTGCCGCGCTTGACGTACGGGTTGATCCACAGGCTGGTGCGGACGCCGCGTTCGGCCAGCGGCCCGGCCCAGCCGGCGGGGAAGCGGCGGCGGTCGGGTCCCGCGGTCCACGAGGCGTCGTCGAGCACGGACTCGTCGAGCCACTCGTCGACGTGGATGACGTCCACCGGGCAGTCGGCGGCGGCCAGTTCGTCGACGGTGCGCACCATCTCGTCGGCGGTGAAGTAGGAGGAGCGGCTCATCCACACCCCGAAGGCCCACTTCGGCAGCTTGCGCGGTTGGCCGGTGAGGGCGTGGTAGCGGTCGAGGATGGTGGGCGCGTCGCCGCTGAGCAGGAAGAGGTCGAGGTCGTCGCCGCCGATCTGGAAGCGGGCGGCCTCGGAGTGGGTGGCGCCGACGTCGGCGTCCACCGGCTCGCCGGTGTGCGCGAAGATGCCCCAGCCGACGTCGGACCACAGCAGCGGCACGTTGAGGTAGGCGGAGTCGCGTCCCGCGGCCCGGTTCTCCTCGATGTTGCGGAGCCTGCGGTGCCGGCCGCGCAGGTCGATGCCCTGGTAGCTCTCGCCGCCGCCGTAGACGGCCGCGTCGGGCGCGAGGTGGATGGTCTCCACCCAGGCGGCGGGCCGGTCCTTGGTCGCCGGGCGGTAGCCGGCCTGGAAGGGCAGCGTGGCGCCCTCCGGCTCGGAGAAGCGTTCGAAGGCGCCGAAGCGCAGGGCCTGCGGGGCGCCCTCGCCGTCGCCCACGGTCGTGGGGTCGCCCGACTCCCAGAAGGCCTCCACGCCGGGCCCGGTGATGGCGGTGCCGCCCGGCACCCGGGTGAGGGTCGCGGGCCGCTCTGGCAGCTCGCGCAGCACGGAGTCGACGGCGCGCGGCCCGTCGCCGGGAGGTCCGGCGAGTCGCAGCCGCAGCACGCCGTCCACGGGGACGCCGCAGACGAGGTCCACGGTGCGCCCGGAGCCGAGGGTGATCCGGAGCACGCCGTCGCCCTCGGGCGCCGGCTCGGCGGCGACATAGGGGTCGGTGCCCGGTTCCATCTCGGCTCTCCCTTCCGTCCCGCTTCCGCCCCCGCCCCGCCACCTGGCCGGGGCCGTGATCCGGGTGACTGATCCGTCGGCGCCGGGTACCCGCGGTGGGATCGGGCAAACGGCTCAAGGCCACGGGCCACGCGGCCGATCACAGAAGGTGACCGCGGGAGTCTTCCCGGACCTCGGATGGGGGGCGACATGCTGACCGAACTGCTGCTACTGCTGGTCGCGTTGCTGTTGACGCTGGCCTGCTCGGTGTTCGTGGCCGCCGAGTTCTCGCTGACCACGCTGGAGCGCGGCGAGTTGGAGCGGGCGGCGGCGGCTGGCCAGCCGGGGGCCGAGGGCGTGTTGAAGGCGGTGCGCCGGCTGACGTTCCAGCTCTCCGGGGCCCAGCTGGGCATCACGGTCTCCTCGCTGGTCATCGGCATGCTGGCCGAGCCGTCGCTGGCGGCGCTGCTGCGCGGGCCGCTGCGGTCGGCCGGGCTGCCGGAGGGCAGCGCCTCGTCGCTGGCCGTGGGTCTTGGTGTGGCGCTGTCCACGGTGGTGCTGATGGTGGTCGGTGAGCTGATGCCGAAGAACTGGGCGATCACCCATCCGATGCGGGTGGCGCGCGCGGTGTCGCCGCCGCAGCGGGGCTTCACGGCGGCGTTCGGGCCGCTGATCAGGCACCTCAACGAGACGGCCAACCGGATGGTGCGCTGGTTCGGCCTCGAGCCGACCGAGGAGCTGGCCTCGGCGCGCACCCCGCCCGAGCTGGTGGCGCTGGCACGGCACTCGGCCGCCGAGGGGGTGCTGCCCCGGGACTCGGCCGAGTTGTTCGTGCGCACCCTGCACCTGGGGGAGCTGACGGCGCAGAGCGTGATGACGCCGCGGGTGGCGGTGCACGCGCTGCGGCGCACGGCGAGCGCGGCCGACGCCGCGAACCTGACGCTGGCCACCGGGCTCTCCCGGTTCCCGGTCTACAACGAGGGTCTGGACGACGTGGTGGGGATGGTGCACATCAAGGACGTGCTCGCGGTGGACGAGTCGCGGCGGGCCGCCGTGCCGGTGGCCGAGCTGGCCACGGAGGCGCAGCTGGTGCCGGACAGCCTGCCGGTGGACCGGCTGCTCGAGGAGCTGCGGGGGCGGCGCTCCATGGCGGTGGTGGTGGACGAGTACGGCGGCACGGCCGGGGTGGTCACGCTGGAGGACATCGTGGAGGAGGTGGTGGGCGAGGTCAGGGACGAGCACGATCCTGAGGAGGTGCCCGAGCTGGCCAGGACGGGCCCCGGCGTGTGGGAGGCGGGCGGCGGCGCCAGGACCGACCAGCTGGCGGAGGTCGGCCTGCCGGTGCCCGAGGGGCCCTACGAGACGCTGGCCGGTCTGCTGGCCACGGAGTTGGGCCGGATCCCCGCGGCCGGGGACCGGGTCGAGGTGGCCGGCTGGCGGCTCGACGTGCTGGCCGCCGCGCGGCACCGGGCCGAGCGGGTCCGGATCACGGCGCCGCCGGCACCGGGTGAGGCCGAGGGCGAGGAGGCCCGATGACCTTCTGGCAGCTCGGCGTCGGGGCGCTGACCCTGGTCACCAACGCCTTCTTCGTGGGGGCCGAGTTCGCGCTGATCTCGGTGCGCCGCGACCAGATCGAGCCGCGCGCGGAGCGCGGCGAGCGCGGGGCCCGCACCGTGCTGTGGGCGCTGCGGCACCTGTCGGCGATGATGGCCACCGCGCAGCTGGGCATCACGGCGTCCTCGCTGGTGCTGGGCGCGGTGGCCGAGCCGGCCATGGCGCACCTGCTCGAGCCGCTGTTCGACGCGGTCGGGGTGCCGCACGGCCTGGTGCATCCGATCGCCTTCGCGATCGCGCTCTCGGTGGCGACCTATCTCCACATGCTGGTGGGCGAGATGGTGCCCAAGAACATCGCGCTGGCCGCCCCCGAGCGGACGGCGCTGCTGCTCGGCCCGCCGCTGGTCGGCCTCACCCACGCGCTGCGGCCGGTGGTCTTCGGGATCAACGAGCTGGCCAACGTGCTGCTGCGGCTGGTGCGAGTGACGCCGCGGGACGAGGTGGCCTCGGTGTTCACGGACGACGAGCTGGTGCGTCTGGTGCAGGACTCGAGCGAGGCGGGGCTGCTGGCGACCGAGGAGAGCGAACGGCTGCGGGACGCATTGGAGTTGGGGACCAGGACGGTGGCGGAGATCGTGGTGCCTGTGGCGCGGATGGTGACCGTGGACCACCTGGTGACGCCGCGCCAGTTGGAGCGGGTGTCGGCAGCCTCCGGCTACTCCCGGTTCCCGGTGACCGGTCCCGGCAACACGGTGCTCGGCTACCTGCACGTCAAGGACGCGCTGGCGGCCACCGCGCGTGACCGGCCCTTCCCCAGGGACGCGACGCATCCGGTGGTGCAGATCCGTCTCGACACCCCGCTGGACGACGCGCTGACGGCGATGCGGCGGGCGGTCACGCACCTGGCCGCGGTGGTGAGCGCCAGGGGCCGGCTGTTGGGCTTCGTGACCATGGAGGACGTGTTGGTGGAGCTGGTCGGCCCCGGCGCGGAGTGAGCCCGCCGCCCGGGCCCCGGGTCAGCGCCGCCCGGTGTCGTCCCCGGGATACGTCTCGGGGCGCGGGGTCTTCGGGTGGCCGCCCGGCTCCCTGTCGCGCCGCTGGGCGACGGCGGCGATGTCGGGGTGGTGCAGGTCGAAGGCGGGCGCCTCGGAGCGGATCCTGGGCAGCGCCAGGAAGTTGTGCCGGGGTGGCGGGCACGAGGTGGCCCACTCGAGGGAGCGGCCGTACCCCCAGGGGTCGTCGCCCACGACGCGCGTCCCGTGCCGCGCGGTGCGCCAGACGTTGTAGAGGAACGGCAGCGTGGAGAGGCCGAGCAGGAAGGCGCCGATGCTGGAGACGGTGTTGAGCGCGGTGTAGCCGTCGGCGGCCAGGTAGTCGGCGTAGCGGCGCGGCATGCCCTCGGCGCCCAGCCAGTGGTGCACCAGGAAGGTGCCGTGGAAGCCGACGAACAGCGTCCAGAAGTGGATCCTGCCGAGCCGTTCGTCGAGCATCCTGCCGGTCCACTTGGGCCACCAGAAGTGGAAGCCGGCGAACATCGCGAAGACGACGGTGCCGAAGACCACGTAGTGGAAGTGGCCGACGACGAAGTAGGTGTCGGTGACGTGGAAGTCGATGGGCGGGGCGGCGAGGATCACGCCGGTGAGGCCGCCGAAGAGGAAGGTGACGAGGAAGCCGATGGACCACAGCATCGGCGTCTCGAAGGAGAGCGAGCCGCGCCACATGGTGCCGATCCAGTTGAAGAACTTGACGCCCGTGGGCACGGCGATGAGGAAGGAGAGGCCGGAGAAGAACGGCAGCAGCACCGCGCCGGTGGCGAACATGTGGTGGGCCCACACGGTCATCGAGAGGCCGGTGATGGCGATGGTGGCGGCGATCAGGCCGAGGTAGCCGAAGATCGGCTTGCGGCTGAAGACGGGGATGATCTCCGTGACGATGCCGAAGAACGGCAGCGCGATGATGTACACCTCGGGATGGCCGAAGAACCAGAAGAGGTGCTGCCACAGCAACGCGCCGCCGTTGGCGGGGTCAAAGACGTGGGAGCCGAAGACCCGGTCGGACGCCAGGCAGAACAGGGCGCCGGCGAGTACCGGGAAGGCGAGCAGCACCATCACACTGGTGAACAGGATGTTCCAGGTGAAGATCGGCATGCGGAAGAGGGTCATGCCGGGGGCACGCATGCAGGCGATGGTAGTGACGAAGTTGACCGCGCTCATGATGGTGCCGAAACCGGAGAACGCGAGGCCCATGATCCACATGTCGGGCCCCACGCCCGGCGAGTGGGCCTTGTCGGTCAGCGGGGCGTAGGCGAACCAGCCGAAGGCGGCGGCGCCCTGCGGGGTGAGCAGCGAGCCGACCACGAGGAGGCCGCCGAAGAGGTACATCCAGTAGGCGAGCGCGTTGAGGCGGGGGAAGGCGACGTCGGGGGACCCGAGCTGGAGGGGCATGATCCAGTTGGCGAATCCGGCGAAGAGCGGGGTCGCGAAGAGCAGCATCATGATCGTGCCGTGCAGGGTGAACGCCTGGTTGTACTGTTCGGCGGTCACCAGCTGTAGTCCCGGCCTGGCGAGCTCGGCCCGCATCACCATGGCGAGGGCGCCGGCGAGCAGGAAGAAGAGGAACGAGGTGACCAGGTAGAGGGAGCCGATCCGCTTGTGGTCGGTGGTGGTGAGCCAGGCGACGACGATCCGCCCCGGGCTCCGGCGGTGTGGGGCGGGCGCCGTGCCCCTGGTGTCCGTCAGCGTGGCCATGGCCGGTCCTCTCTCGGTCACGGACCGCACACGGCCCGTCAGCGGCCCGTTCTACTGCCGGGCCACGACCGCTCCGGCGTTTTGCCTCTTTAGTGGGCGATTCACCCCGAGATGTGCGCGGTCGCAAATGCGGGCAGACTGGTGCCGAAGGCCTCTTCCGTGGCGAGCACAGAGCGGAATCGTTCGCCCAACCTCTCCGGGGAGAGCACATGAACTCACCCGCACAGCCCCGAAAACGCCGTCGCCACCCGCACGACGACGCACCGGACACCAGCAGGGAGTTCGCGCGCATCGCGGAGCTGCCGCCGTGCGCCGAGCGTGACGAGTTGTGCGACGAGGTGGTGCGCGCCTGGATCCCCATGGCCGACCGGCTCGCGCGCACGTTCCGTGACCGTGGCGAGTCGCTCGAGGACCTGGAGCAGGTCGCCGCGCTCGGCCTGGTCAAGGCCGTCCACCGCTACGACCCGAGCCGGGGCCGGCCCTTCGAGAGCTACGCGGTGCCCACCATCGTGGGCGAGGTGAAGCGGCACTTCCGCGACCACCTCTGGAGCCTGCACGTGCCGCGGCGCACCCAGGAGCTGCGCAACCAGGTCCGGGCCGCGACCCGGCAGCTCAGCTACCGGCTCGACGACCGGGGCCCGAGCGTGGCGCAGATCGCCGAGCACAGCGGCCTGACCGAGGAGGAGGTCAGGACCGGGATGCAGGCCCTGGAGAGCTACAGCACACTGTCGTTGAACGCGGAACTACCCGGGTCCGACGGCGACTACTCGCTGCTCGACACGCTGGGCGAGCCGGAGCCGGGGTTCGACCGGGTGGTGGACCGGGAGTCCGTGCGGGACCCGCTGCGCGCCCTGCCGGAGCGCGAGCGGCACATCCTCTACCTGCGGTACTTCCACGGCATGACCCAGAGCCACATAGCCCACCGGCTCGGCATCTCGCAGATGCACGTCTCCCGGCTGCTCAGCCGCGCCTGCGAGCGGATCAGGGAGGAGGTCGAGGGGACCGACGGCGAGTCGGACCGCGACTCCGACCGGGAGGCCGGAGCAGGCTGCCACTGAGCGCTCCACTCAGCGTCCTTCGGGCCCGGCAGGCCATGCTGGCCGAGCTGGCCGGCCGAGCCCGGTCGCCTCATCGGCGACCGGGCTCGACGCGGCGGCGCAGCAGCCGCGGCAGCACCCACCACAGCGCGAGGCACAGCAGGAAGGCGCCGGAGCCGGCCACAATGCCGGCGGTCCGGCCCACCACCACGTCCACCACGAGCAGCAGGGAGCCGGTGAACGTCAGGGCGAGCATCACGAGACCCGCCGCGGCGAGCCGGGAGGACACCGTCACGATCAGCCGCTTGGCGCCGCGCTGGAACAGGCCGCGGTGCACCGCGGCGGGCGCGGTGAACAGCGCGGTCGCGGAGAGCGCGAACACCAGGGTCGTGACGTAGGTGCCGCGGGCGAAGTCGTCCAGCTCCTCGAAGCGCTGCGTGAACGCCAGGGTGAGCAGGAAGGCGAAGAGGATCTGCACCCCCGTCTGCGTCACCCGGAGTTCCTGCAGCAGCTCCGTGAAGTTGCGGTCGGCCCGCTCCATCGGGGTCTCGTGCCTGGCCTGCGCGCGTGGCATGCGGTCATCCTGCACCGCGTCCCACCACCTGTTCACGCAGGCGCGAGCAGGTGCGGTCGAGCAGCCGGGAGACGTGCATCTGTGAGACGCCGACCCGTTCGGCTATCCCGCTCTGCGTCATACCACGGAAGAACCGCAGGTAGAGGATGTACCGCTCGCGCTCGGGCAGCTCGCGCAGCCGGCAGCGGACCGACTCCCGGTCGACGATCCGGTCGAAGCCGGACTCCTGCCGGCCCAGGGTGTCCACCAGCGCCGTGCCCTCTTCGGTGCCGGCGATCTCGGCGTCGAGCGAGAGCACCGCGAAGGACTCCATGGCCTCCATGCCGGTGCGGACCTCGTCCGGGGTCAGCCTGGTCGTCTCGGCGATCTCCTCGACGGTGGGCTCGTGGCCGCCGGGGCCGTGGCGCAGTTCCTCCCGCGCGACGCGCACCCGGTTGCGCAGCTCCTGGACGCGGCGCGGCACGTGCAGCCCCCACAGGTGGTCGCGGAAGTGGCGCTTCACCTCGCCGACGATGGTGGGGACGGCGTAGCTCTCGAACGCGGTGCCACGCTCCGGGTCGTAGCGGTGGACGGCCTTGACCAGGCCGAGGTGGGCGACCTGCACCAGGTCCTCGAGCGACTCGCCGCGGTCGCGGTAGCCGCGGGCGAGCCGGGTCGCCATCGGCATCCAGGCGCGGACGATCTCGTCGCGCAGTCGGTCGTGTCGTGGCCCCTGCGGCAGCACCGCGAGCCTGCGGAAGGCGGCGGCGGTGTCGGGGGCGTCGTGGTGGGGATGGGGTCGGCGCGCGGCGCCGGCGCGTGCGCGGGTGACGGGCATTGGTCGCAGCTCCCCTCGTCTTCGTCGATGTGTCGACGCGGGTCCCTGGCCTGACCGCCGGGATGCCATGGTCCCCGCTTGTGTGCCTGCGGTCAGCGGCACAACGGTTCGCGTGCCCGAGTGCTCGGGCAGCAAACGAAGGGATCGCAGATCTCCTCGAATCGTGCAAAACGGCGCGATCCTGTGGGGTTTGCCCACCCCGTCGGCCAACTCGGGTCTCAACTCGGGTCGGTGGACCGCCGATCGGTCGGCACGACCACCACGTCGCGGCCGGCGGCCCGGAACTCCTCGACGACCGATGACGGGGCGCCGTCGTCGGTGACCAGGGTCCAGTCGGTCTCCAGCCGGGCCCAGGCGCGGAACGGCCGGTGGTTGAGCTTGGCCGCGTGCACCAGCACGTAGACCCGGCGGGAGCGGCGGGCCATCAGCTCCTTGAGCCTGGTCTGCTCGAGCTCGGCCTCGCACAGACCGCCATCGCTCGTGACGCCGTCGGCGCCGAGGAACGCCACGTCGAAGCTCATCCGCTCGAGCGCGGCCTCGGCCAGCGGCCCGACGAAGGCGTCGCTGAGGGCGCGCAGCCGGCCGCCGAGGCACAGGGTGGTGATGTCGTCGCGATGCTGGACGTGGTGGAGCACCGGCAGGCTCGCGGTGGTGACGGTCAGCGCGGCGCCGGCGGGCAGGGCACGGGCCAGCAGGGCGACCGTGGTGCCGGCGTCGAGCAGCAGCGACTGCCCGACCTCGATCCGGTCGGCGGCCCAGCGGGCGATGGCACGCTTGGACTCGAACGCCTCGCTGTCGCGCTGGTCGAGCGACGCCTCGCCGCGGTGCGGCACGGCGATCGCGCCGCCGTAGGTGCGGGCGAGTCGGCCGCTCGCGCTGAGCTGGGTCAGGTCGCGGCGGATGGTGGAGGCCGTGACGCCGAAGCGGGCGGCCAGCTCCTCGACGCTCGCGAGTCCGGCGTCCGTCGCCAGGCTGATGATCTGCTCCCGCCGCTCGCGGGACCTGAGCGTGCCGCGGCTGCCTGGGGTTGCCATCCGACCGACCGTCCTCGCTCTCTCTCGGCCTGTGAGACCGTGCTGGGCGCGTGGCCCGAACTCTAACCAGCGGTGCGCGAAACACGCCAGCTCCGCTGCGCGCTCGGCGCAGGCACGGCTTTCTCCCGCTTCACCCCTGTACGCCGGCGCGGATCCCGGGCAGGTTTGCCTGGTGTCCCGCGACGGCGCGGGGCACCGACCTGGGAGGTGGTGCCATGACAACCAGCGGAAGCGGTCCGGGAGCCAGGACGGACGTGCAACAGGCACTGCTGGGGCACGCGACCTATCGCAGCCTCGGCGAACAGCGGCTCTCGCCGGCCGAGGAGCGGTTCGAGCGGGCCAGAAGGACCACGGGGCTCTGGCTGGCCCCGCTGGTGGCGATCGTGTTCCTGTCACTGCCGCTCGACATGGCGCCGAGCCAACAGACCCTCGCCGGAATCCTGCTCGGCGTGGTGGTGCTGTGGGTGACCGAGCCGGTGCCGATCCCCGTGGGCGGGCTGATCGGCGTGGGCTGCGTCGTGCTGTTCGGGGTGGTGCCGTCCGACGAGGCGCTCGCGCCGTTCGGTTCGTCGACCGTCTTCACGTTCATCGGCGCCTTCATCCTGGCGCAGGCCATGCTCAAGCACGGCCTCGCGCGGCGGTTCGCGTTCCGGATCCTGGCGCTGCCCGGCGTCGGCAGGTCCACGGTGGGCGTGGTCGTGGCCTTCGGCGGGATCACCTGCGTGCTGTCGGCCTTCGTCTCCAACACGGCGACGGTGGCGATGCTGCTGCCCACCGCGCTCGGCATCCTGACGGTGATCGCGAAGCTGCTGCAGGACCGTGGCCTGGTGGCGCCGGACTTCGACCCGACCCGGCTGCGGGTGGGCGCGGCGCTGGTGTTGATGCTGGCGTACGGCGCGAGCGTGGGCGGGCTGCTGACGCCGGTGGGCTCGCCGCCGAACCTGATCGGCCGCGGGCTCATCGAGGAGGCCACCGGGGAGCGGATCTCGTTCGCCCAGTGGATGGCGACGGCGCTGCCGCTCTGCGCGCTGATGTTCGTGGCGCTCGCGGTGGTGCTGCTGCTCCTCAACCGCCCGGAGATCCGCCGGATCGAGGGGGTCGAGGAGTATGTGGCGGAGCAGCGGCGGGCGTTGGGGCCGCTGTCCCGAGCCGAGTGGAACACCCTGATCGCCTTCGGGATCACGGTGACGCTGTGGGTGACGCCGGGCGTGGTGGCGCTGGTCGCCGGCACGGACTCCTCGGTGTACGACACGGTCAGCGGCCGGCTGAACGAGGGGATCGTGGCGGTGCTTGGGGCCTCGCTGCTCTTCCTGCTGCCGACGAACTTCGCGCGCCGGGAGGCGACGCTGAACTGGAGCGACGCGGCGCGGATCGACTGGGGCACCGTCCTGCTGTTCGGCACCGGCATAATCTTCGGCTCACTGCTGGAGTCAACGGGGCTCGCCCTGACCATCGGCACGGAGGCCAACGACGCGCTGGGGATGACCAGTTCCTTCTGGATCACCGCCTTCGCGGTGGCCCTGGCGATCCTGGTGTCCGAGACCACGAGCAACACGGCGTCGGCCGCGGTGGTGGTGCCGATCGTGCTGCCGATCGCGATGGCGGCGGACGTCGACCCGTTCGTGCCGGCGCTGGCGGCGACGTTCGCGGCGTCGTTCGGCTTCATGCTGCCGGTCTCCACGCCGCAGAACGCGATCGCCTACGGCTCGGGCGTGGTGCCGATCACCACCATGATCCGCTCCGGCTTCACCTTCGACGTGCTGGGCGCGTTGGTGATCGTCCTGGGGCTGCCGCTGATGGTGGAGGTGGTCGGCATCGGCTAGGGCACCGGCTCTGCCTGGCCGCCGCAGGACTCCCTGACGTTCAGGGTGGGCCACAACTGGACCCGGTGCACCGGGCGTTCGCCGGTGTCGGCGACGCGGGCCAGGGCCAGTTCGGCGGCCAGCGCGCCGAGCCGGTGCTTCTGCGGGCGCACGGCGGTCAGCGGCGGGTCGGAGGCGGCCGCGACCTCGTCGTCGTAGGAGACGACGGCCAGCTCCTCGGGCACCCGAAGGCCCGAGTCGCGGGCGCGCTCCAGCATGCCGATGGCCTCCCGGTCGGAGTGGACGAGCAGCGCCCGCACCCCGCGCTCCCGGCAGCGGGCGAGCACCTCGTCGTAGGCGTCGATCCAGCCGGGGGTGCCGTAGGTGGGCACGTCGATGTCCAGGTGGAGGTGGGGCGGCAGGTCGAGCGAGGCGGTGGTCTCACGCCAACCGGCCCGCAGCGCCCGGCTGGTGGGGCTGGAGCGCGAGGTGATCAGGGCGATCGTCCGGTGCCCGAGGGTGACCAGGTGCCGGACGGCGAGACCGGCGCCGAGCGCGTGCGCGGTGGTGGCCGCGTCGAGCGCCAGGGTGGGCAGCGCGGGCGGCGGCAGCCGCTCCACGAGCACCACCGGTATGGGCAGGCCGCCGAGCCAGCGCAGCAGTTCGAGGCCGGCGGCGCCGGCGATGGTGGGCGCGACGAGCAGCGTCTGGATGCCGCGGTCGAGCAACGCGGCGACCTGGCGGCGGTCGTCGGCCGGGTCGTAGCTCGAGGCGCGCATCACAAGACGGCCGCCCTCGGCCGAGACGGCGGCCTGGGCGCCCTGGATCACCTCGGGCCAGTAGTACTCGGCCGAGGGCACGACCATGCCGACGAAGACGGCCGGCGGCCCGCCCCGGTTCCGCTCGCCGAGGCCGCGGTAGGGCAGCGTGATGCCGCCGTGCACCCGGCGGACCAGGCCGCGGTCGGCGAGCGCGGTGACGTCGCGGCGCACGGTCACGGCCGAGACGCCGAGCCGCCGCACCAGTTCGGAGAGGCGCACGGTGCCCGCGCGCCGGACGGCGGACAGGATGTGCTCCTGCCGCTCCCAGGCGAGGCCGCCGGGCCCCGGTGCGCCGTCCCCCGCCTCCATCACCGCCCCCTTCGTTTCTGATCGATTCTGATCGATTTGGTTCTGGATGATTGACCTCGAACTATGGCACAGGTTGAAGTGTCCGGCACCACTCCCAAGGGGCGGGGTGAACGTCCGGCGGGGCCGTCGGGCGGGATGGAGAAGGGACGAAGTAATGGCGCTTCACACCGGCTGGTCGCGGCGCGCGCTGCTGCGCGCCGCGGCGCTCGCCGCGGGCGGTACCGCCCTGGCGGGCTGTTCGTCGCGGACGACGGCCTCGGGGGCCACCCGGGTCACCATCTGGTCCTGGCTGACCGGCATGGACCAGTACGTGGCCGCCTTCAACGCCGCCCAGCGGGACGTGCACGTCGAGCTCAACGTGATCGCCGGCGGCCTGTCCGGCGGCTACGCGCAGCAGACCAACGCCATCCGCGCGCACAACGCGCCCGACATCCTGCACGTCGAGTACCAGGGCCTGATCCAGGTCCTGGCCACGGGCGGGCTGCGCGAGATCACCGACGACGTCGCCGACCTGGGCGACGGCTACTCCCCCGCCGCCTGGCGCGCGGTGCGACCCGACGGCCGGACCTGGGCCGTGCCGATGGACCTCGCCCCGATGGCCTTCTACTACCGCAAGGACCTCTTCGACGAGCACGGCATCGCGGTGCCGCGCACCTGGGACGAGTTCGCCGTGGCCGCCGAGGCGGTCAGGGAGGCCGACCCGGCCGCCAGGATCACCACCTTCCCGCTCAACGACGGCTCCTTCTTCGCCGGCATGTGCTGGGGTGCCGGCGACCCGTGGTGGCGGATCGAGGGCGACACCTGGCTGGTCGACGTCGCCAGCGAGGGCACCCTGCGCACCGCCGCCTACTGGCAGGACCTGATAGCCGCCGACCTCGTCGGCTCCGGCGGCACCGGAACCCAGGACTGGATCGCCGGCATGCACGAGGGGCGCCTCTGGGGGCTGCTCGGCGCGGCCTGGAGCGTCGGCACGCTCAAGAGATCCATACCCGACGACACCGGCCGCTGGGCCGTCGCGACCATGCCGACCTGGGGCGGCGAGCCGGCCAACGGGATGCAGGGCGGCAGCGCGTTCGGCGTGTCGGCGGAGAGCCCGGTCCCCGAGGCGGCCCTCACCTTCCTGCGCTGGCTGTGCACCGCCGAGGACTACCCGCGCATCGGCGCCGCCTTCACCTCGCCGTTCCCCGCCTACCAGCCCATCAGGAACGTCGCCCGCGAGGTCGTCTCCAACGACTTCTTCATCGGCGACAACGTCTACGACGTGCTCGACGAGGCCTCGGCCCGGGTCCCCGACTGGACCTGGGGGCCCAACGCCCTCGGCCTGTTCTCCACCGTCGCCGACTCCCTCGGCCGGGTGAGCACCGGCGGCAGCACCATCCCCGACGCGGTCCGCCACGTGCAGACCGCCGCCGTCTCCGACATGCGCGGCCGGGGTCTCTCGGTCCGTGAGGGGAGCCCCGCATGACCGTCGTCACACCCACCCGCTCCCCGAAGACCGCCGACGGCTCTCCCATGCCCGGCGCGCCCCGCCACCGACGCACCTCGCCGGCCACCCTGCTGCTCGTCGCGCCCTTCGCGCTGCTGCTCACCGGCACCGTGCTGGTGCCCGTCGGCTACGCGCTCTACCTCAGCCTGTTCACCGAGCGCCTCTCCGGGCTCGGCTTCGAGGGGCCGCACGACGTCTTCGTCTGGCTGGAGAACTACGGCGACGTGCTCACCGACGCCGCGTTCCACGACAGCGTGGGCAACGTCGCGCTCTACGCCCTCATCCACGTCCCGCTGATGCTCGGCGGCGCGCTGCTGCTCGCCCTGCTGCTCGACGCCGCCACCGTCCGGCTCCGCCAGGTCTGGTCGCTCGCCGTCTTCCTGCCCTACGCCGTGCCCGGCGTGATCGCCGGCCTGGTCTGGGCCTACCTCTACAGCCCCAACATCGGCCCGCTCAACGACGTGTTGCCCTGGGACCCGCTGGGCAGCGACGGCGTGCTGCCCTCCATCGTCAACATGGCCACCTGGCAGTGGATGGGCTACAACATGATCATCTTCTACACCGCGCTGCGCACCGTGCCCCGCGAGGTCCTGGAGGCCGCCCGGGTGGACGGCGCGGGCGGCCTCCGTACCGCGCTCGGCATCAAGGTCCCGATGATCAGGCCCACCATGTTCGTCGCCCTGGTCTTCACCGTCGTCGGCTCCCTCCAGCTCTTCACCGAGCCCCTGGTGCTGCGCAACTTCACGCCCTCGGTCACCAGCACCTGGACCCCCAGCCTCTACGTCTACGAGGCCGCCTTCATCAGCAACGACTACGGCCGGGCCGCCGCCGCCTCGCTGCTGCTCGCGGTCGCCTCGGCCCTGCTCTCGGCGCTCGTGATGCGCCTGTCCGCCCGGAGGACCCGATGAGAACGCCGTCTTCGTCGCGCTGGATGTCCAGGGGCGCCGTGCACGCCCTGCTGCTGATCGCCGCCCTCTACAGCGTGCTGCCGCTGGTCTGGCTGGTCACCTCGGCCACCAAGTCCGTGGGCGACTTCTCCACCACCGGCGCCTTCGAGCTCGGCGACTGGAACCTGTGGACCAACCTCGACGACCTGTTCGCCGAGGAGGACGGCGTCTTCCTCGACTGGGCGCGCAACTCCCTGCTCTACGCCGGCCTCGGCTCCGTGCTCGGCGCGCTGATCTGCGCCGCCTGCGGATACGCCATCGCCAAGCTCGACTTCCCGGGACGCCGCGCCCTGTTCGCCGTCACCCTGGCCGGCGTGCTGGTGCCCACCACCGCGCTCGCCCTGCCGCTCTACCTGATGGCCTCAGAACTGCGCGTGGTCAACACCTTCTGGGCGGTGTTCATCCCGCTGCTCACCAACCCCTTCGGCGTCTACCTGGCCCGCGCCTACGCCGAGGCCGCCGTGCCCGACGAGGTGCTCGAGGCGGCCAGGATGGACGGCTCGAACGAGCTGCGCACCTTCTTCACCATCGCGCTGCCCATGATGCGCCCCGGCGTGGTAACCATCCTGCTGTTCCAGTTCGTGGGCATCTGGAACAACTTCTTCCTGCCCCTCGTCATGCTCACGGATCCCGAGCTGTTCCCGATGACCCTTGGCCTCTTCCAGTGGAGCGCGCGCGTGGCCCAGTTCCCGCAGTACACCCCCCTCGTCGTCACCGGATCGCTGCTCGCGGTCGTCCCCCTGGTGGTGGCGTTCGTCGTGTTGCAACGCCAGTGGCGCTCCGGCCTGGCCGCGGGGAGCGTGCGGTGACGCTGCCGGAGCGGCCCTGCCGCCCTGACACCCTGCTGGTGATGGACGCCGGCTGGCTCGGCACCCTGTTCGGCGAGGCCGAGCTCGCCCGTCTCGGCGAGCTCGCCACCCTCGGCGAGCCGCTGGCCGCCCACGAGTTGAGCTCCCCGGCCGCGCGCCGCCGGCTCGCGACCGCCGAGGTGCTGCTCACCTCGTGGGGCTGCCCACAGCTCGACGACGAGGTGCTGGCCGCCGCGCCCCGGCTGCGGGCCGTGCTGCACGCGGCCGGCACCGTGCGGCCGCACGTCACCGACGCCGTGTTCGACCGCGGCATCCTGGTCACCACGGCCGCCGACGCCAACGCCGAGCCGGTCGCCCAGTACACGCTGGCCGCGGTGCTGTGGGCGTTCAAGAAGGTGCCGTTCCTGGCCGCCGAGTCCCGCCGGTTCCGCACCGACTGGAGCTACCGCGACACGCACGGCGAGCTGACCGGGCGGGACCGCACGGTGGTGCTGGTCGGCTTCTCCCGGATCGGCCGCCGGGTCACCGAGCTGCTGGTGCGGCTCGACCTGGCTCGGGTGCTGGTCGTCGACCCGGTCGCCGACCCGGCCGCCATCGTCGCGGCCGGCGCCGAACCCGCCACGCTGGCCGACGCGTTGCCCAGGGCCGACGTGCTCAGCCTGCACGCGCCCGCGCTGCCGGAGACCCGCCACCTCATCGGCGCCGCCGAACTCGCCGCGCTGCCGCCCCAGTCGGTGTTGATCAACACCGCGCGCGGCGCGCTCGTCGACACCGCTGCGCTCGAACACGCCTGCGCCACCGGCGCGTTGCATGCCATCCTGGACGTCACCGAGCCCGAGCCGCTGCCCGACGCCTCGCCGCTCTACGACCTGCCCAACGTGGTGCTCACCCCGCACATCGCCGGCTCGCTCGGCTCCGAGACCCGCCGGATGACGGCCGCCGCGCTCGACGAACTGGAGCGCTACGCCGCCGGGGCGCCGCCGCTCGATCCGGTCACCAGGGAGTCGCTGGCGGTGCAGGCGTGACCGTGCTTCCCGAGGAGGACCGGCTCCTCTCCCCGCACACCGGCTGGACCAGGGCGCACTGGGCCGCGCACGCCGACCGGATGCTGGCCGCCCTCGAGCCGTACCGCTCCCCCGGGCTCGCCCGGGTCGACCTGCCGGGCCCGGCCAGCCGCTACGGCCCCGACTCGGACGGCCTCGAGGGCTTCGCCCGCTCCTTCCTGCTGGCCGGCTTCCGCATCGCGGGCGAACGAGGCGCCGGGCAGGAGGCGTTGATCGAGCGGTACGCGGCCGGCCTGGCCGCCGGCACCGACCCGCGCCACCCCGAGCACTGGCCGCGCCCCGACCGGCTCGGCCAGGCGAAGGTCGAGGCGGCCTCCATCGCGCTGGTCCTCCAACTCACCCGCGCCTGGCTGTGGGAGGCGCTGGACGACGGCGTGCGGGAACGGACCGTCGACTGGCTGGCCACCGTCGTCGGCCAGCCCTACCCGCCCATCAACTGGGTCTGGTTCCGCGTCGTCGTCGAGTCCTTCCTGCGCGAGGCCGGTGGCCCCTGGTCGGCCGCCGACATCGAGGAGGACCTGGCCGTCCACGCCACCCTGCGCCGTCCTGGCGGTTGGCTCTCGGACGGCGCGGAGGAACGCGCCTACGACCACTACACCGGCTGGGCGCTCCACCTCTATCCGCTGCTGTGGACCCGCCTCTTCGACGTCACCGGCACGCTCTGCCCGCCCGAACTGCCGGACCGCTGGGCCGCCGACCTCGGCCACTACCTGAAGGACGCGGTCCGGCTGGTCGGCGCCGACGGCTCGCCGCTGCTGCAGGGCCGCAGCCTGATCTACCGGTTCGCGGCCGCCGCGCCGTTCTGGGCCGCCGCGTTCACCGGCGTCGATGCCCTGCCGCCCGGCATGCTGCGCCGCGCCGCGAGCGGCGTCCTGCGGCACTTCGCCGACCACGGCGCGCCGGACGGGCGCGGGCTGCTGACGGTCGGCTGGCACCACGCCTGGCCCGCGATGCGGCAGGCCTACTCGGGCCCGGGATCGCCCTACTGGGCGGCCAAGGGCCTGCTTGGCCTCGCGCTGCCGGCCGACCACCCGGTGTGGACGGCCAGGGAAGAGCCGCTGCCGGTCGAGACCGGCGATCAGGCCCGGGTGGTCGCCGCGCCCGGCTGGCTGGCCTCGGCCCGCCGCGACACCGGCATCGCGCTCGTCCTCAACCACGGCACCGACCACGCGGCGCCCGGCGCGACGACCGCCGACGCCCCGCTGTACGCCAGGCTCGGCTACTCCACGGCCACCGCGCCGCCGCTGACCGGGCCGGCCGCGGCCCAGCCGCTGGACAACGCGGTGGTGCTCCTCGACCACGCCGGCCGCGCCACCCACCGCGCCGGCTTCGTCACGCACTATGTGAGCGAACTCCCCGGCGGCGTGCTGGCCGCGGCCTCCGGCGGCCAGGCCCGCTGGGTGGACACCAGCGCCGACGACAGCCCCGACCACGGCTCGGGCCGCGCCGGCGCGGTGGCCCCAGGACCGGTGCTGACCGTCGCCTCGGTGCTGCGGGACGGCGTGGAGGTGCGGCTCGCCCGCGTCGCGGGCGAGGATGCCGGGACATGGCGGGAACTCCGCCTCGGCGGCTGGCCGGTGACCGCCGACGAACCGCCCACGACGGAGGCGACCGCCGGCGTGGCGAGCGCCGCGGGCGCCGGCGGTCGTCGTCCGCTGGCCGCGGGGGCCACGCGCGGCGCGCCGAGCGCCGGTCTCCGCTCCACGGTGCGGAGCCTGCTCGGCCTCGACCGGTCTGGCGTCACGTCGTTGACGGACGTGACGCCGCTCGGCCGCCACACGGCGGTGCCGTGGCTGGCCACCGCCGGCCCGCCGTCTCCCGGCGCGGTGCTGGCCGCCCTGGTGGTCCTCGATCGCTCGGACGCCACACCCCCCGCCGTCCCCGAGGTCACCGTCGGCCCTGGCGACCTGGTGACGGTTGGCTGGCCCGACGGCCTGGTCAGCGAGGTGACACTGCCCGCGTAGCCACGGGCCGCTGGCAGCGGCCGGCCACGCCCGTTCGGCCGGGGCCGCCACGCCCGGCCCGCTCAGCCCCGGCCGGCGAGCGGGCCGCCGCCGTCCCGACCGGGCCCTCGGCTCAGGTCCGGTGGCAGAACACGCAGCCGGACCACAGCGGCCACGCGGTCAGCACCCGGTGCCTGGCACAGGAGGCGACCGCCCCGCCGTCCCGGCCGGGGAAGACGGTCGGGTCGGGGCGGGCGGTCGCCGGGTCGAAGGCGGCGACGATCTCCCGGTACTCCGCCAGGTCGGCGGACGCGTGCGGCGGGTCGTAGCCCAGCTCGTCCCAGCGGTGCCGGGCGGCGGCCAGCCCGACGACATCAAGCACGAACCGCCGGTTCGTGGCCCACTCGACCGGGGTCGCTCCCCAGTCGAGTTCGCTCAGGTGGAATCCGACGGCGCCGCGCCCCCACATGCTCTGGTCCTGCGTGGCAATCAGCATGCCGAAGCGGAAGTGCCAGCGCCGGCACGCGAGTTCGGCCACCGCCAGCGTCAGTACGTCGACGAGGACCTCGGTGCCGCCGTTGGACAGGTACACATCGCGCCCGAAGCCGTCCCCGAACGAACACCCCACGGGAACAGGCTACGCCGCCCAGCGGGGGCCAGACCGGCTGGGCGCCGCAGCCGAAACCACCCGCCCGGCCGGCCGGTACGCGCGAGCCCGGGTCTCCCTCGTAGCTCGCCGCTCGGCCCGCCGGCCAGGCGACCCCCCGACCGCGCCCCTACAGTTCGGCCGCGTACGGGTCCCAGCCGGCCGGCAGGGGGGCGGGGGCCGTGAGCGGGGCCGTGCCGTCGGCGTCGAGCCGGCGCGGCTCCCCGCTCTCCGCCGCGTCCGAGATCGCCGCCATCACCTTGAGCACGTGCAGGGCCAGCGCCCCAGAAGCCCGGTGCGGCACGCCGGCGCGCAGTGCCCGCGCCATCTCAAGAACGCCGAGGCCACGGCCGGCCGTCGAGCCCTCGACCGGGAGCTCGACCCACTCCCCGGCGCCGTTGGACAGCAACCGTAGCGGCCCGTCGAAGGTGTTGGGGTCGGGCACGGCCAACGCGCCCTCGCTGCCGATGATCTCGATGGAGGTCCGGTGGATCGAGGAGTCGAAGCTGAACACCGAGCTGGCGGTGAGCCCCGAGCCGAACTCCAGCATCGCCTGGACGTGCGTGGGCACGTCCACCGGGAACTCCTGCCCGGCCTTGGGGCCCGAGCCGACGCTGCGCACCGTGCGGCCCTTCCCGCCGGCGGCGTAGACGCCGGCGACCGGGCCGAACAGGGCGACCAGCGCCGTCAGGTAGTAGGGACCGATGTCGAACAGCGGCCCGCCGCCCGGCTGGTAGAAGAAGGCGGGGTCCGGGTGCCAGCCCTCGGGGCCGAGGCTTTGGGTGGCGGTGGCGGCCGCGATCGGGGTGCCGATCCTGCCCTCGCGCACGGCGCGCAGCGCGGACTGGATGCCGGCGCCGAGGAAGGTGTCGGGCGCGCCGCCGAGCAGCAGCCCACGCTCGGCGGCCTCGGCGAACACCTTCTCGCCCTCGGCCGGCGTCGCGGTGAACGGCTTCTCGCCGTAGACGTGCTTGCCGGCGCGCAGCGCGGCCGTGGCCACCTGGGCGTGCGCCACCGGGACGGTCAGGTTGACGACGATCTCCACCTCGTCCACCGCGAGCACGGTGTCCACGTCGCCGGCGACCGGCACGTCGTGCTCGGCGGCGGCCGCCCGCGCCCGCGCCTCGTCCAGGTCGGCGACGGCGAGCACCCGGACGTCGGGGAAGCTGCCGAGGGTGCGGAGGTACTGTCCGCTGATGTTGCCGGCGCCGACGATGGCGACGCCCACGGGTCCTTCGGTCATGCCTCCCCCAGTCCGGCGAGGTAGGCGCGGCTCGCGGCGAGCGCGTCGAACAGGTCGGTGGCGCAGGAGTCGAGTTCGACGATCCGCTGCGCGCCCGGCGCGGCGGCCAGCACCTCGGGCACCGGCATCACCCCGGCGCCCACGGCCACGTGCGGCTCGTCCCTGACCGCGGGACCGTCCTTGACGTGCAGCGCCGTCACCCGCCGCCCGAGCCGGCCGAGCAGCGCCGGCACGTCGGCGCCGCCGACCGCCGCCCAGTAGGTGTCGATCTCCAACTCCACCTCGGGGGCGAGGAGTTCGGCGAGCACCTCGATGGCGTGTCGGCCGTCGAGGACCGGCTCTATCTCCCACCAGTGGTTGTGGTAGCCGATGCGGATCCCGTGCTTGGCCGCGTCCTCGGCGAGCCCGTTGAGCAGGTCAGCGGCCCTGGCTATCCCGTCACGGCTGGTGAAGTCCTCCTGCGGGATGCCGGCGGGCACGATCGCCAGGTCCGTGCCGAGGGTGGCCACGGCCTCGAAGACCGGGCCCGTCTCCCCGTCGAGCAGCTGGATGGCGTGCGTCCCCGACACGGTCAGGCCAAGGTCGTCGGCGACCCGCCGGAAGCCTGCGGGGTCGTCGGTGGGGTTGAAGGGCTCGATCGCCGTGTAGCCGATCCCGGCGAGCCGCGCGAGCACGCCGTCCCGGTCGGCGGCGAGCGCGTCGCGCACGGTGTAGAGCTGAACACCAAGTGGTGTTGCCATGGTTGGAGTGCCTTTCGAGGCGTCCGATCTGCGTCCTTCACGAGGATGAATCGATTTACCGCCGCTGGCAATCCCCCGCCGTCATCGAAGATCCTTCCCCGCCACCTCTCCTTCCACGTCGCCCGCCAGCCGCCGCACCTCGGCGTACGTCGGCACGCTCGACTCCTCCGGCCGCCGCCCGTCCCGGATCGCGGTCGCGGTGGCCACGGCCGCGCCCAGGGCGGTGCGGTACAGCAGCGAGCCGAGGCTGATCCGGCGCACCCCGAGCGCGGCGAGTTCGGCGACGGTCGGGCCGGTGGGCGTGAGGAGGACGTTCAACGGGGTGGTGAGGATGGCCGTCAGCGCGGCGATCGCGTCCGGGTCGGCGAGCCCGGGCACGAACACGCCGTCCGCGCCGGCCTGTTCGTAGCTCGCCAGGCGTGCCGCGGTCTCCCCCCGCCGGCGGCCGAGCCAGTGGGTGTCGGTGCGGGCGTTCACGAACAGCTCGGGCACGGCGGCCTTGACGGCGACGATCTTCGCCGTGTGCAGGGCCACGGGTGCGAGCGTGCCGTCCGGGCGGCCGTCCTCCAGGTTGATCCCGGCGGCGCCCGCGGCGTGCAGCTCTCGGGCCAACTCGGCCACCCGCGCGGGCTCGTCGCTGAAGCCGCCCTCGACGTCCACGGTGAACAGGAACGACTCCCGCCCCAGTCGCCGGGCCAGCGCCAGGGTCTCCGCCGCGGTGGCGGCCGTCCCGTCCGGCACCCCGGCCGCCGCGGCCACCCCCAGGCTGGTGGTGCCGACCGCGGCGAACCCCCGCGCCGCGAGCGCCACGGCGGAGGCGTGGTCCCAGGCGTTGGGCAGCAGCAGCGGCGCCGCCTGGTGGTGCAGGCGGGCGAACGAGGTCGTCGGGCGCCGCAGCAGGCCGTCGGCGAGCGCGAGGGCGTGGGCGCGGCCGGGGCAGACGTGGGGCGGCCAGCCGAAGGTGAGGGGCACGGGGTGCGCGCGGTGGGCGGTGGCGAGGTCGAGGAGCAGCACGTCGCCCGCCGCGATCTCGCGGCCCGCGATCCGGGTGGGCCGAGCGGCGACGCGGCGCATGGTCCGCACCGGCGGGGTGTCCCGGAGGACCCGGGACAGCGGGGCGGCGTCGCGGGCCGCCGTCTCGACCAGCGCGGCCGTCGCGTCGCAGGCCTGCACCAGCAGCCCGACGCGGTTGGCGACGGCCTCCAGGGCGGCCTCGTCCGCGCCCTCCGGTGCCAGGCGTGCCACCAGCCGGGCCACCGCCTCGTCGCCGGCCGGGTCCGTCCCGCCGAAGTAGGTCCTGGCCACCGCGACCACGTCCCGGGCCACCGCCTCGGGCTCCGGCATGCCGAGGGCGGCGGCGAAGGCCCGCACCACCCGGACGCGGGCCTCCCCGCCACGCTGAGCCGTCGCGGCCTCCCGCAACACCGCGGGTTCGAGCCGGGCGAGCTCCGCCTCGACCAGGGCCCGTCGCCGCCGGTGCGGCTCACCGGAGCTGAACCTGGCCACCGTGGCGCGAAGCCAGGCGACGCTCGCCCCGGCCGCACCCTCGCCCGCCGGCCGCTCCGGCACCAACGCCGGGTCGGCGAGCGCCGCGAGAACGGCCGCGTGGTCGTGGATCTCGTGCACTCGGTGCGTCATGCCCCGACGCTAGGCCCCAAACGTTTCGACGCCCGCCGAAACGTTCGCGACGCGGGTGCTTCCATCTGAGCCCTCGCCATGCGGCAGCTATTATCGATCCAGCTATAATAACCTGACTTATCATTGCCCGACGGTCTCAGCGAGGTGACCTGTGGAAAAGCCGTTGGACATGTTCGACCGCGACTTCGAGTGGTCGGAACTCGTCCGGTTCGCGTCGTACGCCGGCCCGGAGGCCACCCTTGGCGTGGTCTCCGGGCGGCGCAGGCAGGGCAAGACGTTCCTGCTCGACGGCCTGTGCCGAGCGACCGGCGGCTTCTTCTTCTCGGCGACGCAGGCGACCGAGGCCGAGTCGCTGCGCCAGTTCGGCGCGGCCATGGCCCGGTTCGCCGGGCAGCCGGTTCCCTACCGTTTCACGCACTGGGACGAGGCCGTCGACACGCTGATGGCCCTGCCCGCACCGGGCAAGGGCCCGCTGACCGTGGTCCTGGACGAGTTCCCGTTCCTCGCAAAGGCCTCCCCCGAACTGCCGTCCTTGTTGCAGCGCGCGCTCGGCCCCCAGGGGCGCCGCACGGGTGGGCCCGTCCGGCTGCTGCTGTGCGGTTCGGCCCTTGCCTTCATGGGCGGCCTGTTGTCGGGCAACGCGCCGCTGCGCGGCCGCGCCAGCCTTGAACTGGTGGTGCCGACGCTGGACTACCGGCTGGCCGCGAGGTTCTGGGGGATCACCGATCCCCGGCTCGCCCTGCTCGTCAACGCCGTGGTCGGCGGGACACCCGCCTACGCGCGTGAGTTCACCCTCGGTGACGCCCCGGCCGGCTCGGCCGACTTCGGTCCCTGGGTGCTCCGCAACGTACTCAACCCGGGGCGGCCGTTGTTCCGCGAGGCGCGCTTCCTCCTCGCCGAGGAGCCCGACCTCCGCGACACCGCCCTCTACCACGGTGTGCTGTCCGCGATCGCGTCCGGCAACCACACCCGGGGCGGCATCGCCGGCTACCTCGGCCGCAAGGCCACCGATCTGGCGCACGCGCTGACCGTTCTGGAGAACACCGGGATGGTGGTCCGGGACCCCGACGCCTTCCACGGCAAACGGTCCGCCTACCGGATCGCCGAACCGATCCTGACCTTCTACCACGCGGTCATGCGACCGGAGTGGAGCGACCTGGAACGCCCGGGTCAGGCTGAACAGGTCTGGCAGCGGTCGCAGGCGACCTTCCGCAGCAAGGTCGTCGGCCCGCACTTCGAGCAGGTGTGCCGCACCTGGACCCGCTGGTTCGCCGCGCCCGGAACACTCGGCGGCCGCCGCACCCGGGTCGAGTCCGGCACCGTCCCCGACTCGGCGAACCGCACCCGGCACGAGCTCGACGTCGTGGTCTTCGGACGTGACGAGCACGATCGCGAGGTGCTGTCGGCCGTGGGCGAGGCCAAGTGGAACGAGCCCATGGGCCTCGGCCACCTCCAGCGCCTCCAGCGCATCCGCGACCTGCTGCGTGCCCGGGACGGCCTGCACGCGGAGAACACCCGTCTGCTGTGCTTCAGCGGTGCCGGCTTCACGGACGAACTGCGCCACGAGGCGGACCGGAGATCGATGGTGGAACTGGTCGACCTGGAGCGGCTCTACCACGGCGACTGAATCGGCGTGCTCACCCGGCTCGTTGTCGCCTTACGGCACCCGCTTGGGCCGTCGAGGATGGGGGCGCATGGACAAGATTTCCGAACCAGACTCCACCAGGGCCGTGCGGGAGTACTACGAACAGTCCGCTGGCCGCGAATCGGAGCGACTGAGCCGCCCCGCCGACGGCGTCGTCGAGTGGGAGTTGCACGCGCGGGCATTGGCAGAGTTCCTGCCCGCCCCACCTGGGCGGATACTGGACAACGGCGGGGGCCCGGGGACGTGGACCCTGTGGCTCGCCCGGCGCGGCTACCGCGTCGTTCTCACCGACCTCTCCCCCGCGCTGCTGGAGGTGGCACGCGCCCGCACCGCGAAGGCCCCCGCACATCTCGCGGCGAACGTGGCAAGCGTCCAGCAGGCCGACGCCCGTGACCTCTGCGCCTTCCAGGACGGCTCCTTCGACGCCGTGCTGTGCATGGGACCGCTCTACCACCTGGCCACGGATACCGACCGCCGGCGGGCAGCGCGGGAAGCGCACCGGGTCCTGCGCCCAGGAGGGCTGCTCGCCGCCACCGTCATGCCGCGCTACATGCGCCTGGTGGCAACGGCTCTGGAACACGGTTCGGCCGCGTTCGCCACGGGGGTGATCGGACGCATCCTCGACGAAGGCCGCTACGACGATCCGCGCCCAGGACGCTTCACCGGCGGCCACCTCATGGCCCCCGGCGACGTGGTCCCGTTCTTCGAAGGCCACGGCTTCCTGGTCCGCCGGGTTCTCGCCTCGCAGTCCATCCTGGCCTGGAGCCAAGCGCGGGTCGCCGCTCTCGCGGAACGCGATCCCGCCGCCTACGAGAAGCTGCTCGACCTGGCCTACGAGACGGCCGGCGATCCGTCCATCCACGGCATGGCCGGCCACCTGCTCGTCATCGCCGAGCGGCCTCCCCTTTGAACATCCGGCTCAGCGTCGTTTCGCCGTGCTGCCGCGCAGCACCAGCGTGGTGGCCAGTTCGGTCCGCGGGCTTTCGACCTGCTCGCCGGCGATCAGCCGGGCGAGGGTGCGGAGGGCGGCGCCGCCCATCTCCTTGAGGGGTTGGCGCACCGTCGTCAGCGGTGGCGAGACCCAGCGGGCCTCCGGCAGGTCGTCGAAGCCGACGACGCTGACGTCGTCGGGCACCCGGAAACCGGCCTCGGTCAGGGCCTGGTAGCCGCCGATCGCCATGTGGTCGGAGCAGACGAACAACGCGGTCGGCGGCTCCGGCAGTTCGATCAGCGCCCGGACCTGGGCCCGCCCGCTGGCTCGGTCGTAGGTGCCGTGCCGCAGCAGTTCGGGGGGCGCGTCGGCGCCGGCCGCCGACAGCGCGGAGCGGTAGCCGGCGATGCGGGCCCGCGCGAAGAGGTGGCCAGGGGGCCCGGTCACCAGTCCGATCCGCCGGTGGCCACGGTCGAGGAGGTGGCTGGTCGCCTCGTAGGCGCCCGACCAGTTGGTGGTGCCGACGGACCAGACGCCGGGCGGCGGGTCGCTGAGCGGGTCGATGACCACGCAGGGGACCCGGGCCCTGGCCAGCCGCCGGAGTTGGTCCTCGGTCGGCTCGGCGAGGCCGAGCACCACGCCGGCGCTGCCCCGCTCCAGCGCCCGGTCCACCCAGTCGGGGGCGTGCCTGCCCTCGCCCGCCGGCGTGCGGGCGACGGAGATCACCACGTGCAGCCCGGCGTCGTAGGCCGCGGCCTCCATGCCGCTCGCGACGCTCGCCGGCCACGAGCCGTCGATACCGCCGAGCACGAGGTCCACGGTGCGGGGGCCGGCCACCGCCGGCTCGGCGGTCGGCGCGCCGCGGCGCACGTACCGGTTCCTGCGGAGCACGGCGTCGACCCGGGCGCGGGTGTCGGAGGAGACGTCGTCCCGGCCGTTGAGGACCTTGGAGACGGTGGAGACCGAGACACCGGCGGTCTCGGCGATCTGGGAGAGGGTGAGGCGTGGGGCCCGGCCTTCGGTCATGAGTCCGCCTCCGTTGGATTCCTGGGGCTCGTGGGGTTCGGTGGGTTCCGACAGTTTTCGAAACAGACACCATAGGGCCTCGCGCCCCTTCGGCCCTCCGAGGTGGCTCCTGGGCGCCCTTGACAGGCCGCCGCCGGCGATCTAGCTTGACTGCCGTTTGTTGCGAAAACTAGGCCCGGAGTAGCGAAAATATTTTCGCGACCGCACCCGGGCAGGACCGGAGTGAGGCCATGTCGTCGCCCGTCTCCCCCCTGCGGGTCACCGTCTGGAGCGAGGGTCGCCACGAGCAGCGGGACGAGAGGGTCGCCCGCCTGTATCCGAAGGGCATGCACGCGGCCGTCGCCGAGGGCGTCACCGAGCACCTCGGCGCCGCGGCCGTGGTGCGCACCGCCACCCTGGACGAGCCGGAACACGGCCTGACCGAGGCGGTGTTGGCCGAGACCGACGTGCTGACCTGGTGGGGCCACGTGGCCCACGGGGAGGTGGCGGACGAGGTCGTGGACCGGGTGCACCGGCACGTACTGGCCGGCATGGGCCTGATCGTGCTGCACTCGGGGCACTGGTCGAAGATCTTCACCCGGCTGATGGGCACCACCTGCACCCTGCGCTGGCGCAACGGCAGGGACCGCGAACTGGTGTGGACGGTCGCCCCCTCGCATCCCATCGCCGCCGGCGTGCCGCACCCGATCGTCATCGAGGAGCAGGAGATGTACGGGGAGTTCTTCGACATCCCGGCCCCCGACGAGCTGGTGTTCGTGAGCTCCTTCTCCGGCGGCGAGGTGTTCCGCAGCGGCTGCACGTTCCGCCGCGGCCACGGGAAGATCTTCTACTTCAGCCCAGGCGACCAGGACTACCCCGTCTACCACCACCCCGACGTGCGGCGGGTCATCGCCAACGCCGTCACCTGGGCCGCACCGTCCGCACCTCGCACCACCCCGACGCTGGTCCGCAGCGAGACGGGCTGGTTCGAGGGCGAGGACGGCACCGCATGAGCGCGCCCGCCTTCCGCACCCTGCCGGCCGGCGGCGATCCGCTGCGGGTGCTCGTCGTGGGCGCCGGCGCGATGGGCCGGGCCTGGCTGGGCACGGTCGCCGCCTCGCCCGACGTCACGCTGGTCGGCGTCGTCGACCTCGACCCGGACGCGGCCACGGCGGCGACCGAGGGCGCGCCGGGCACCGTCGCCGGCACCGACCTGGCGGCGGTGGCCGCCGCGTCAGGCGCCCAGGCCGTCATCAACGTGACGACCCCGGCCGCGCACCTGCCGGTCACCCTCCGGGCACTCGGCCTCGGCCTGCCGGTGCTGGGCGAGAAGCCGGCCGCCGCTTCGGTGGCCGAGGCGCTGCGGCTGGCGGCGGCCGCCGAGTTGGCCGGTCAGCTGTTCATGGTCAGCCAGTCCCGCAGCCACGACCGCCACCTGCGCCGCTTCCGCGACCAGGCCCGCCGGCTCGGCCCGCTCGGCATCCTCACCACGGAGTTCTTCCTCGCCCCGCGCTTCGGCGGCTTCCGCGACGCCATGGCACACCCGCTGCTTCTCGACATGGCGATCCACCCCTTCGACGCCGCCCGCTACGTCCTCGACGCCGAGCCCGTCTCGGTCTACTGCCAGGAGTACAACCCGTCCTGGAGCTGGTACGCGGGTGACGCGGCCGCCACCGCCGTCTTCGAGATGACCGGCGGCATCCGCTACGTCTACACGGGCAGCTGGTGCAGCCCGGGACTCGAGACCTCGTGGAACGGCCACTGGCGGCTCAGCGGCGCGCACGGCACCGCCACCTGGGACGGCGAGGGCCCGCCCCTGCCGTCCACGGCCCCCGCGCAGGAACCGGCCGACCAGGGACCGCCGGACGGCATCGCCGGCGCGCTGGCCGCCTTCGTCCACGCCCTGCGCACCGGCGCCACGCCGAGGGGCGAGATCCACGAGAACGTGCTCAGCCTCGCCATGGTCGACGCGGCCGTGCTCTCCTCCCGCGAGGACCGCCGCGTGGTGGTGGCCGACCTCCTCGACGCGGCCCACGCCGAGGCCCTGTCCGCCGCGGGACCGGAGCGCGAGGCGCTCAACTCCTGGCCGTCCGCGCGCACTCCGCACTGAGCGGGCCCGCCACCAGGCGCGCTCGGCGCCCCCGGTGGCGGGCAACACGGCGGTGACCCACGCGCGTACGCGATCACGGCCGACCCCTACCCTGTCCAACTCCGCATGCGCTCAGCCACGGGCGCGAGCCCCCGTGCTGCTTCTGCGCCCTCGACGCCCTCCGCTGCGCTCGGTGACTGTCGTGCATGGCCCTGCAACTCTGTCGGAAGGCGAACTCCCCCATGGCTCTCCGGTTCATCGGGATCGACCCGAACACCAACGGCGGCAACTGCCCGGGGGTATGGATCGACGACGTGAAGGAGGAAGTGCTTTTCCAGGGCTGGAAACCCGACGCCGAGACGGAGGCGGCCTGCGCCGAGAACAGTCCGCTGCCGTCGTCGGAGGTATCGTCCGCCTTCCCTACCGCATGATCCAGCTCATCAGGAAGGCGTGTGATGAAGCCGAAGGCCCCCAGCTTTGATGAACTGCTCGATTCCGCCCGGTACTCGGCCGTTCATCTGGAGATGAGGGACACCTATGCCGTGCGTGAGGAGGAAGACGACGTGGCGATGTGGCATGCCGGCAAGTGGACCCACGACCACGCGCGCGAAGCCCTCGCCGACTGGTTCTCCCTGGTCTCTCGAACGGTCAAGCGCGGCGTCACCATCCGCAGGGCGCGCCTCGTCTCCGAGCCGGTCTCCGAGTACGTCAGGTTCGAGCACTTCACGACGCCGCTGAACATCGAGGCCGGCGAGGACGTCCGCTGGCTGCCGCGCCGACTGGCACTCGGCATCCCCCTGCCCGCCGCCGACTTCTGGCTCATCGACGCTCGGCTCGTGCGCTTCAACCTCTTCTCGGGCGACGGCGACGCGGTCGAGCCCGAACTGAGCGACGACCCGACCATCGCCTCGCTGTGCGCATCGGCGTTCGAGGCCGTGTGGCAGAAGGCTATCGTGCACGAGGACTACCAGTTCTAGCCCTCACCCCGCACGTCCGGACAGTCAACTCCATGCCCGTCTCCCCCTCGTCGAGCGTTCAGGAGGCCCGCAGGGCCATCGCCACCCGCCTTGGACACCTCCGCCGGGACGCCGGTCTCACGGGACGCGAGCTGGCGATCCGATGCGGGTGGGCGAATAAGGCTCAGCTCCCGGCGGAGGCAAGCGGGAGGCCGACGGTGACGAGTACGCCCCCGCACGTAAGAACTCCTCGCCGCCGGCCCCGACACGTGGTTCTGGCCGGGCCGGTCGGCGCCCAGCGGGGCGGGGCGGTCAGGCGCGGAGGCCATGAGGCCGTCGTAGGCGGCCATCACGATCTCGAGGGCCCGGGTCTCCTCCTCGGGGCCGCCATCTGGTTGGTCACGTAGGCCACCGCCAGGCCCGCGTTGGGCTCGACCATGACCATCGAGCCGCCTCAGCCGCCCCAGCCGTAGGTGCTACCGAACAGGCCTTAGCGCACCGGCATGCCATGGACGCGGTCCGGGCCGCTGAGCTGCTCCGCCCAGGCGCGGTCGCGGCCCGCCCGCGACAGCAGCCGAACCCCGCCCGCCGCTCCCCGCAGGCCATCACCGACTGCGCGAGGGCGACCGAGCGGGCGTTGCCGACGCCGCTCGCCGCCGGGATCTCCGTGCGGCGCCCGCCAGCGCTGCGCGGTGGATTTCATGTTCCGTTCGCACGCGTTCATCGGGCCTTCTGACATCGGAAGATTCGCTTCGCATGATGAAGCCGCGTTACACCGGCGGCCGGTCGAAATGTGGGGCCGTGCACGTGGTTGACCGTTCGCCCACGTGTTCGCTACTTTCTCGGACATGCGGACCTTCGCCCAGCTCAGCCAGCGGCGCGCCGTCGATCTGATGCGCGTCGCCACTGCCATGTGTCGCTGATTTCCTCCGCTCCGCGTCTTTCCCACCACGCTTTCCGCTTCCGGCGACGCTGCTTTCCGCTGCCTTCTCGCCGGCGTTCCGCATTCCACGCACATTCCACGCACACGATTTCCGGGAACCACCATGCCCAGATTTGGACACGTCGCGCTCGCCGCCGCCCTCGTCGCTCCGCTGCTGCTCGCCGGCTGCGCCACCGACGACGCGGAAGGTGGCGCGAGCGACGAGGAGTTGGCGGCGGCGGAGATACCGGCGACCGTCGATCCCGAGACCACCCTGACCATCGGCACGCCCGAGGCGCAGGTCGCCCTCGAACTGTCCGGGCTGATCGACGAGATCCCGTTCACCGTGGAGTGGGCCAACATCAGCGGCGGGCCGCAGTGCTCCGAGGCGTTCCGGGCGAACGCGCTCGACGTGTGCTCGGCTGCCGAGATCCCGTCGATCCACGCGCACTGGACGGGGCTCGACACCAAGCTGGTGGCGACGCAGTTCCGGCAGGACCCGGTCGACCACCCGATCTACCAACTCGGCGTCGCGCCGGGCGTCGACGTCACCTCGCTGGAGGACCTGCGAGGCAGGCGCATCGCGTTCAGCCCGGGGCAGGCGCAGGGGGCGCTGGTCCTGCGGGTGTTGGACGCGGCGGGGCTCACCACGGACGACGTGGAGCTGGTGGAGATCCCCAGCACGGGAGACGTCTATCCGACGGCGCTCGGCAACGGCGAGGTGGACGTGGCGCCGATCGGGGGCGTCAACATCCGGCGCTACCTGGAGCAGTACGGGCCGGACGGCGGCACCACCATCTTCCACGGGCTGCGCGACGACCCGGGACACCTGTGGGTGCCCACCTCGTCCGTCTCCGACCCCCGGAAGGCGGCCGCCATCCGGGAGTTCATCGGTCTCTGGGCGCGGGCGCTGACCTGGGCCAACGAGCACCCGGAGGAGTGGATCCAGGGCTACTACGTCGAGGACCAGGGGTTGTCCACCGAGGACGGCGAGTACCTGGTCGAGCAGAACGGCGTCCCGGAGTTCCCGGCCGACTGGTCGGGCGCCATCGAGCGGCAGCAGCAGACCATCGAGCTGCTGGCCGAGGAGCTCGACCGCGAGTCGTTCGACGCCGAGACCCTGTTCGACCGGCGCTACGAGACGGTGGCGGCCGACGCCATCGCGGAAGCGGAGGGTGGTGGGTCGTGACGACGACCGAGATTCCGTTGGCCACGCCGCGGACGGACCAGCCGCCGCCGGCGCCCCGGCGGCGCAGGCGGCGGCTCGGGCCCGGGCGGCCGATCCGCCACGGCTGGGCCATCGGCCCGCTGCTGCTGCTCCTGGTCTGGGCGGTCGGCTCGGCCGCGGGCTGGATCGACGAACGCAACCTGTCGGCGCCCTGGGACGTGGTCACCACGGCCCGGGAGCTGATCGAGGACGGCCGGCTGCAGGAGAACCTGTGGACGTCCGCCGGGCGCGCCCTGGCCGGGCTCGGGTTCGGGGTGGCGGCGGGGCTGGTGCTGGCCGTGATCGCCGGGCTCAGCCGGCTCGGCGAGGGCGTGATCGACGGCCCCGTGCAGATCAAGCGGTCCATCCCGTCGCTGGCCCTGATCCCGCTGCTGATTCTGTGGTTCGGCATCGGCGAGACGATGAAGGTCGTCACCATCACCCTCGGTGTGCTGGTGCCCGTCTACGTCCACACCCACAACGGGCTGCGGACGATCGACAGTCGCTATGTCGAGCTGGCCGAGACGGTGCGCCTGGGCCGGGTCGCGTTCCTGCGGCACGTGGTGCTGCCGGGCGCGCTGCCGGGCTTCCTGCTCGGCATGCGGTTCGCGGTCACCAACGCCTGGCTGGCCCTGGTGGTGGTCGAGCAGGTCAACGCCACCAGCGGCATCGGCTACATGATGGAGCTGGCGCGAACCTACGGACAGACCGAGGTGATCATCGTGGGCCTGGTGGTCTACGGCCTGCTGGGCCTCGTCTCCGACGGCCTGGTGCGGCTCGTACAGAGAAGGGCGCTGTCATGGCGACGCACGCTGGCGGACTGACGACCGGAGTGACGACCGGACTGGCGACCGGGGCCGCGGTGCGGATCGAGGGCCTGGTGCGGGCGTTCGGGGACCGGCGGGTGCTCGACGCGCTCGACCTGACCATCGCGCCGGGCGAGTTCGTGGCCCTGATCGGGCGCAGCGGCTCCGGCAAGAGCACCCTGCTGCGGGTGTTGGCCGGCATCGATCACGACGTGACCGGCTACGAGCGGCTCGACGCGCCGGAGAACGTCTCGGTGGTCTTCCAGGACGCCCGACTGCTGCCGTGGAAGCGGCTGTTGGAGAACGTGACGCTGGGCCTCGGCGGTCCGGACGCGACCGGGCGGGGCCGCACCGCGCTGGCCGAGGTCGGCCTCGCCGGCCGGGAGCGTGCCTGGCCGGTGGAGCTGTCCGGCGGCGAGCAACAGCGGGTGGCGCTGGCCCGCTCGCTGGTGCGGGAACCGGAACTGCTGCTGGCCGACGAGCCGTTCGGCGCGCTCGACGCGCTGACCAGGATCCGGATGCACGCGCTGCTGCGGCGGCTGTGCGAGGCGCACCGGCCGGCGGTGCTGCTGGTCACGCACGACGTGGACGAGGCGATCGCGCTCGCCGACCGCGTCGTGGTGCTCGACGCGGGCCGGATCGCCGCCGACCTGCCGATCACGCTGCCCGCTCCGCGCGCCCCCGGCAGCCCCGAGTACGCGACGCTGCGCGCCGACCTGTTGGCGCGCCTCGGAGTCGACACCGAGGCGGCGGAGGCCGAGACCGTCGGCACCGGGGCAGGGGAGGCGGCGGAGGCATGACCGGGCCGGCGGCCGGCCCACCGCCCCCTCCGGTGCGCCGGCCGCCACCATCCACCACCTCCTCAGCCGCAGCGAAAGGGTGTGCCATGTCCGCGGGGCCCGTGCCACTGTCCGTCCTTGACCTGGTGCCGATCAGCTCCGGCGCCACGGCCCGGGCGGCGCTCGCCAACACGGTCGACCTGGCGCGCCGCGCCGAGGAGTTCGGCTACCACAGGTACTGGATCGCCGAGCACCACCTGGCGCCCGGGGTGGCCGGCTCGCAGCCGGCGCTGGTGATCGCGCTGGTCGCCGGCGCGACGAGCCGGATCAGGGTCGGCTCGGGCGCCGTACAGCTCGGTCACCAGACCGCCCTGTCGGTCGTCGAGCAGTTCGGCTTCGTCGACGCGCTACACCCGGGGCGGATCGACCTGGGTCTTGGCCGGTCGGGGCACCGCAAGCCGCCGCCGAACGGCGCCGAGACGCCGGCGCCCGTGGCGGCCCCGCGCGAGGCCCGCCGGGTCGGCACGCTGCTGATCCCGAGGCCGTTCAACCCGGCCGGGCTGCTCGACTCGCCCCGCTTCCGGCTCCACCAGCACCTGCTCCACCCGCCGGGCGCCACGCCCCGGGACTACGCGGCGCAGGTGGACGACATCCGGGCCCTGCTGACCGGCGACTACCGCTCCCCCGAGGGCCTTGACGCGCACGCCGTGCCGGGTGAGGGGGCGGACGTGCAGCTGTGGATCCTGGGCAGCAGCGCCGGCGAGAGCGCCCGGGTGGCCGGCGAGCGCGGGCTGCGCTTCGCGGCCAACTACCACGTCAGCCCGGGTACGGTGCTGGAGACGGTGGCCGCCTACCGGTCGGCGTTCCGTCCCTCGGCCGATCTCGGCCGGCCCCACGTGCAGGTCTCCGCCGACGTGGTGGTGGCGCCGGACGACCGCGCCGCGCGGGAGCTGGCCGCCGGCTACGGGCCGTGGGTGCGGAGCATCCGCGCCGGCGGCGGCGCGCGTCCCTTCCCTGCCCCGGGCGAGGTCGACGACGAGCCGTGGACGGATGAGGACCGGGCACTGGTGGCCGACCGCGTCGACACGCAGTTCGTCGGCTCCCCCGAGCGGGTGGCCGGCCTGCTGCGCGAGCTGCGCGACGCCACCGAAGCCGACGAGTTGCTGGTCACCACCATCACCCACGACCACCGCGACCGGGTGCGGTCCTACGAGTTGCTGGCGTCGGCCTGGGCGGAGCTGGGCGCGTGAGCGCGCTCAGGCCTGGCGGGGCCTGGCCTCCAAGGGGGCCTTCGGACTGCCGCCCGGCACCCCGCGGGACCGGCGGGCGGTCGAGGTCGCGCACCGGCTCGGCGTGGTCGGCCTGGCCGAGCACCGCGTCAAGCTGCGCTGGGGCTGAGCGGGTCCTGGACGGCGCGTGCGTGCGCGGCTCCGGGACCGGTCGGATGAGCGCTGCTCACGCTGTGGGGGCCGGGCCGTCCGACTCGCGGTCGTCGCCGGAAGCCCAGTCCGCGAACGGGCTGAGGTCGGCGAGTCGGGGATCGACCCTGATGGCTGCCCGGGAGAACTCTCTGGCGAGGTCGCCGAGCATGGTCTCCAGTTCGGTCGCGTCGATCCTCTCGATGCTCGGGTCGGGGGTCCACGCCGTGCGGGACTCGCAGCTGATCAGCACGTGATCGTCCGCGAAGGAGAACTCGAGCAGTCTTTCGACGCCCTGCCCGTAGAAATCCAGGTGGGCCGAGGCACGGCGCCGAATCGCGGCCAGCACGTCGGGAAGCTGTTCCATGACTGAGGAGAAGTCGTACCCGATGTCCAACGCCCAATGGGGATCGCCGAATCCTTCGACGCGAAAGCGACAGTCGTACTGTGCCAGGAGATCGCAGACCTCCATGACGATGGTCGGATAGTCTTCTGGCAGCGGCATGTCCGGAGGTCCCGGCACCAGGGTGGATTGCGGCGGGGTGAAGGACATCGAGAAGGTCATAGGCTGCTCACTCGTCAGGGGGCTATGGGGTAGGCCGTCCGGTAACCGCCGTTGCGCCCCGGGACGAGATTCGCCCACTGCGCCTGGACGATACTTCCGTCGGGCCTGATCACCTGGCCGAGTCCGTCCGGTATGCGCACCCGACGCGGACCGGCGGCGGGGTCGTACGCCGAGCGGAGGAAATCGGCCGCCGCGTCGTTGTCCAGCCACTGCCCCTGGTCGTTTCCGGTGCTCCTGGCCCGGTCGGTGAGGGACCGGGTATTGCGGGGACCGGCACCATGGGTGCTGAACGTGTGGCCGAACGTGGGCCGACTTCGCCAGTTCCAGTTCAGGCTGCCGCCGCTGGCCGGGTAAAGGCCGAGGATGTCCGTCCACCCGAAGGGGTTGGGCGGATAGCCGTAGTGGTTGGGGGCCGGGTCGAGCCCGAGGGGATCCGGGCTGATGTACCGTGCCGTGGCGGGGTCGTAGTGGCGGTGGTAGTTGTAGTGCCACCCGGACTCCTCGTCGGCGTACTGGCCGGGAAACCGCAGCGGAGTCGACGCGGTGCCCCGCGCCTCCGCCACGGGGATCCCCCACAGCGTCGTACGGCCCTGCCACGCGACCTTGCCCCCCTCGGTGACGAGATGGGTGGGCGTGCCGATGAGGTCCGTGATGATGGCGTAGAAGCGGCGATCGAACTCCTCTCGTTCGGCCTCCCTTCGGATACCGCCGGCCGGTGGGGCCGACCGGGCTTCGGTCTGAGCGACGGGAAGGTGGCCGATGTGGTCCCAGGTGGTGGTTTCCGCGAGACCGGCCCGCTCGCTCGACACGGCCCTCTGCTCGACCAGCGATGTCAGCCACCAGGTGAAGTCGATCCGCTCGGCCACCGAACCGTCGGCATCGACACGCTCCTTGGCGATTCGGCGACCGAACGGGTCGTACACGTACCGCCAGGTCGTCTGGTCCGGCGTCCTCACCTCGATCAGCCGGTCCTGGGCGTCCCAGGTGTAGTGCCACGTGTCGGGCTTGTGGGAGAGACGCCTCCGCCGTCGCAGGACGACGCGGCCGGCCCGGTCGTACGCGTAGCTCACCTGACCGGCCCGGGTCAGGAGCGTGCCCTGGTAGGCGCGGTCGCCTGAGGTCTCGTCCGGTGTCCCTGCCAGGGACCAACGGGCTTCGGCCTGGTTGCCGACCGGGTCGTACGCGTAGCTCTCCGTACCGGCGGGCGAGGTCACGGCCGTGACCCGGCCGACCGCGTCGAGCGTGAACGCCGTGGTGCCCGCCTGGTCGGTGATGCCGGACAGGTAGCCGTCCGGGCGATAGGCGTACGCCCGACGATGCACGACACGCTCGTGGTCGATCGCGGACGTCGTCAGCGTCTGACCGGAGAGCCGCCCGTCCATGTCCCAGTTCTGCGCCAGGAAGAGGCGCTCACCGATGCGGCGGCCTGTTTCCCTGCCCGTGACGTCGTGCTCGAACGCCAGACGATGTCGCCCGGTCGTCAGGGACGTGCACGCTCCCTCAGTGTCATAGGCCCATCGGCTGACGTGTCCGCTGGGTGTCTCACGTGAGGTGACCCGCCAGTTGGCGTCGTAGGTGAGGGTCAGCCTGCGGCCGTTGACCGTCTCGCTCAGCAGGTTGCCGAGAAGGTCGTAGGACCTCTCCACCACCGCGCCCGGACCGGTGGCACGGGTCACACGCCCCTGTGGGTCGAAGGAGTAGGACGTCGTGCCGCCGTCCGACGTCGTGACCCGGACGAGGTGCCCCAGGATGTCGTAGGAGTAGCCGACCGACTCGCCTGCCCCGTTCACGCGCGCCACGACCTGGCCGGCGGCGTCGTACTCCAGTCTGGTGGTCCGGTTGTCGAAGTCCGATTCCGCGACCACGCGTCCGGCGGCGTCGAAGGTGTAATCCCAGGTGCGGGCCGCCGGGTCGGTGACCCGGCACAGGTTGAGCTCGGTGTCCCGGGTGAAGGCGTACCGGGCGCCGTCCGCCCCGGTGCGGGACGTCAGTTGGCCGAAGGGGCCGTAGGTGTGGTGCGTCGTCTGCCCGTTGGCATCGGTGTGGGTGAGGAGGTTGCCCTCCGCGTCCCACTCCCAGGTCTCCTCCCCGCCCTGTGGATGCACGCGGCGGACGAGCCTTCCCTCCGTCGACCAACACTCCCGGGTCTCCGCTCCCCGAGGATCGATCACCCGGACGGGGCGCCCGAAGGCGTCACGGTGACAGCGCGTCGCCTGGCCGTGGGAGTCGACGACTTCGAGCGCGAGCCCCGCCGCGTCGGTGCGGATCCGGGTGACGTTGCCGAGCGCGTCGGTCACGGCGGTCAGGCCACCATGGCTGTCATACGTGTAGTACGTGCGGTTTCCCGACGGATCCACCAGGACGGCGCAGTTGCCGTTGCCGTCGTACGCCTGCCGCCAGACGGAGCCGTCCGCCTCCGTGACTTCCGTGAGAAGGCCGAGATCGTCGTACTCGGTCCTGATGCTGGCCCCGTCCGGGCGAACGACGGCGGCGAGGCGGCCACGACCGTCGTACTCGAAGCGGGTGCGGCGCCCCAGCGGGTCGCTCACGGCCAACGGACAGTCGTACCGGTCCCATTCGTGGGTCGTGGTGTTGCCGAGCGGATCAGTGCGTGCGACGAGCTGGAAGCTGTCGTTGAACTGGTAGACGGTGTCGTTGCCCAGGGAGTCCGTGACGACCGTGCGATGGTCCTCCGGCCCGTAGCGGTAGTGGTACTCCAGACAGCGGTCGGAACCGGTGCCGAGGACGCAACGCCCCGTCTCGTCATAGGCGTACCGGTACCAGTGGCCGTTCCGGTCGACCCACCGGGTCATGCGCGAACGCTCGTCGTACTCGTACCGCAGCGGTGTTCCGGAGGAGTCGTACACCTCGGAGAGGTTTCCGGCCTCGTCGTACCTGAATGCACGGATGACGGGCTCGTCCGGATCGTTGAGCAGCCGCAGCGCGGTGACTCGCCCCTCGTAGGTGGCGACGGCGATGCGGTATCCCCCGGAGTGGGCCACTTCCGAGGGGAGTCCATCGGCACCGCGGCGGATGTCGATGCGGTTGTCGTTGCGGTCGGTGACAGCGATCAGGGGCAGTTCGCCGTCCGTGGCACCGGCTTGTGCCGCGAAGTGCAGGGTGCGGCCGGACTCCGGCTGGTGAACGGTCAGTGGCCCCCCAGGCTGCCCGCCCCAGGCGAGCCCCCAGCGGGGTCCTTCCACGGGCAGTACGGGGATTTCCGGGTCCGACAGGGGCACCGGGTATTCCAGGATCATGCCGTCCGCGGTGCGGAAGAGCACTCCGCCCTCTTCGAGGACGAGTCGCTGGTCCAGCGTGGACGCCCATGAACTCCCGAAGCAGCGGCCATGGGTGTAGGTGGACAGATGGTGTCGCTGGAGGATCAGTGGCAGTACACCCGGGAGGTCAACGTCGGTCTCGGGCATCGCCACCGCACCCGTGGCGAAGTCCACAGGGTCGCGCGACAGGACCCTGCGTCCGAACTCCACGGCGTTGCCCCGCAGTCGCCGCCCCGCTCCAACGGCACCACGGGCCATGCCGCGCAGCCCCGTTCGCGCCAGGGCGCGCACCCCGGCGGCCAGGCCACCGAGGGTGGTGAGGCCGCGCATGCCCGGGACGCAGTCGAGGGCCGCGAACGCCACGTCCCACAGGGACGCCTCGCCGTTGGCGTAGCGGTAGAGCGTGTCGGCGAGGACGACGAGCGCCGCCGCCAGGACGACCCAGGCAAGAGGGCCGCCGATGATCATCACGACGATGCCGAGGACGGCGACGACGACCTTGCAGACCTCGACAATCGTGTCCCAGTTCTCCTGAACCCAGTGGACCGCGTCCTCCCACCACCGCCGGTTCTGGATACCGGCGTCCGAGGCCGCGTCGATCTCCGAGGCGCAGGTGCGGGCCGCGTCCTCGCGTAACTCCTTGGCCTGCCGGGCGAGTTCGCGGGCCGCAGACAGCGCCTCCGCAGCGGCGTCGACCCGGCCCTGGGCCGAACTTGCCGCCTCGTTGGCCGCGTTCGCGTCGCGCGTGGCGGCCCGCACCTCGGCCTCCGACGGCGGCTCGACGCCCTCCCGCTCGCCCTCGCGTTCCAGGCGCTCGGCCTCCTCGCCGGCAAGCGAGACCCAGTCCTGCGCGTCGGTCAACGCGGCCTGGGCGGAGGAGAGGTCGGCCTGCGCGGCGATCGCCCGGTCCAGGGCACGGTCCGCCATGCCCTGCGCCGTCTCCAGCTTCGGCCAGTACGACTGCAACGCCCGCGCCGCCATGTCGTACGAGGTCTGGAGCTTCTCCAGGTTGCCCGGCACCCCGTCGAACTCCGAGCGGAAGGCCTGCGCCGAGAGACCGGCCCAGTCCTGGACGGCCCGGTCGCCGGCCATCCCCCGGACGCGGGTCAGGGCCTCGCCGACGTCGTCGGCGAAGGTCTGTAACTCGTCGGCCAGTTGCCGGACCTCGTCGGGGTTGCCAGGTGTCGGGTCGAAGTCCATGTCGACCGGACTCCAGTCGGAAGGTCGCGCCATGCCATGCCCCCCCCGGGCCGCTTCGCGATCATGTACCTGACTAGTTGTCAGCCACCGTAGGCGCCGCGGAGCCGCGGGGACAAGAGTGCGCCGGGACGCTCAGGCATTGCCCAGCAGCTCGCGCGCCACGATGTAGCCTGAGGCGCCGTTGACGCCGTGTCCCGGCCAGGTGGCGGCGCCCAGCGTGTAGAGGTTGGGCACGAAGGTGCGGTGCGAGGGCTGTGCGGGCAGCGGCCGCAGCAGGTAGCTCTGGGCAAGCTCGTGGCTGCCGCCGTAGGGGTCGCCAGGGCCGCAGTTCGGGTTGAAGCGGGCCAGGTCGTCGGGGCCGATCACGTACCGGCCGAGGACGGCGCCCGGCAGGTTCGACGCGTGCCGGCCGGCCAGCGCGATCACCCGGTCCGCGAACGCCTCCTTCACCTCGGCCGTCCAGCTGCCGCCGCCCACCTCGATCCGGCCCGCCGCGTCGCCGCGCGGCCGCAGCGGCACGTCGAGGATCTGCAGGCGCGCCACGGCCGCTCCCGGCGGGCACCGGGCGGGGTCGGCGACGGACGGGGTGTCGAAGGAGATCGTCGGCTCGGCCGGCAGCAGCCCGCGGACGGCCTCGTTGATCGAGCGGGACACCGCGTCCAGGCCGCCGGTCAGGTGGTTGAGGCCGGCGGCGGCAAGCCGCTCGTCGGCGAACCGCGGCGGCTCGGACCGTGCCAGGTGGAGCTGCACGCAGCCGCGCCCGTACCGGAACTCGCTCGCCTGCCGCCGGAGCAGCGGCGGCACAAGGCCCTCCTCGTGCGCCAGCAGCCCGAGGTAGAGCTGGTCCGGGTTGACCGAGGCGATGACCGCCCGGCGGGCCGAAACGACCTCGCCGTCCGCCGTCCGGACCCCGGCCGCCCGGCCGTTCCGCAGCAGAATCCGGTCGACCCGGCGCCCGGTCTCCACGCGCCCGCCGTGCGCCTCGATCAGTCCGACCAGCGCCCGCACCAGCCGGTCGCCGCCGCCCTCGGGCGTGGGCGACCCGACGGTGGTCTCCGCGATCAGCACGAGCAGCACCCAGAAGGCGCTGTTCACCTCGTCCGGGCCGCGGCCGAGGTGCAGCGTCCAGGGGGCCAGCAGGGCGCGCAGCACCGGGGAGCTGAACCGGTGTTCGAGCAGGTCGCGGGCGGTGCGCAGGAAGTCGCGGGCGAACGTCGAGTACGTGCGTCCGTCGTGCATCAGGTCGTGGATGACGCGCGCCGACTCGCGGTTGGCGAGTTCCGCGCCGAAGAGGCCGAAGACCGGGCCGACATGGGGCTGGAAGTCGGCCAACAGGGCGGTGAGCGCGGCCCCGTCGCCGGGCGCGAGGCGCTCGGCCTCCGCCACGTTCTCGGCCGCTTCCGTGGAGAACACGGCACTGCCGCCCGGCGACGAGACGCCGAAGCTGTAGTGGAAGCCGCGATAGACGAGGCCGAAATCGGCCGAGCTCGGCGCCGAGTTCGGCATAGACCGGGCCGGAGACGAACAGGGGGTGCAGTGAGGAGTAGGTGTCGTGCCGGAAGCCGGGCAGGGTGAGCTCGTCGGTGCGCACCAGGCCGCCGGCCCGGTCGTTCCGCTCCAGCACGACGACCTCCCAGCCGGCCCTGGCCAGGTAGGCCGCCGCGACCAGCGCGTTGTGGCCGCTGCCGACCACGACCACGTCTCCGCGTTCCACACCTCGGAGTGTGACAGGGGCGGCCACGCGGCGGAACGGCGCGCGCACGCACGGCGACCGTCGTCCGTGCGCGCCGAACCGCCCGGCGGCCGGCCCGGTGGGCCGGCCGCGCGGCCGTCAGGAGACGCGGCGCAGCAGCCGGGCCCCGAGGTGGAGGGAGAACTGGTCGACGAGCTGGGTCAGCGGCTCGGCGGCCGAGGGGTCGAAGGTGAGCGAGCCGTCGTCGGCGGTCAGGATGTGGCGGTCGAGGACGAACCAGCCCGGGGTGATGTGGGTGGCGCCCATCGAGGACAGCACGGGGCGCAGCGCGTAGTCGATGGCCAGCACGTGGGCGGTGCTGCCGCCGGTGGCCAGCGGCAGCACGGTCTTGCCGGCCAGCGCGTACTGCGGCAGCAGGTCGAGCAGCGCCTTCAGCAGCCCCGAGTAGGCGGCCTTGTAGACGGGAGTGCCGACGACCACCCCCTCGGCCCGGTCGAGGAGTTCGGCGACCTCGGCGATCGCCGGGTGCGCGAGGTCGGCGCCGAGCAGCGCCTCGGCCGGCAGGGCGCGGACGTCGAGCGGGATCACGTCGTGGCCCTGGAGTGCGAGGCGCGCGTCCAGGTGGCGCAGCAGGCGGGCGGTGCGGGAGGTGGGTGAGGGGCTTCCGGAGATGGACAGGACGACGGCCATGGTTGCTACCTCGCGATGTCGGGTCAGGGGCGGGCGGCGGCGAACGGGGCCTGGGGAGCGACGGGTTCCCCGTCGGCGCGGGCCGGATGCCGCCACAGGCCACGGCGTTCGAGGATGGGGAGCACCCCCTCGCCGAACCAGTAGGCGGCTTCCAGGTGGGGGTAGCCGGAGAGCACGAACTCCTCGATGCCGAGCGCGTGGTACTCCAGGATCCGCTCGACCACCTCCTCGTGGCTGCCGACCAGCGCGGTGCCGGCGCCGCCGCGCACCAGGCCGATCCCGGCCCACAGGTTGGGGTGGATCTCCAGGCCGTCGCGACTGCCGCCGTGCAACGCCAGCATCCGGCGCTGCCCCTCGGACTCGCTGTGGCCGAGGCCCTCCTGGACGGCCGCCACGGTCGCCGGGTCGAAGCCGTCGAGCAGCCGGCGCGCCTCGGCCCAGGCCTCCTCGGCGGTGTCGCGGTTGATGACGTGCAGCCGGATGCCGAAGCGCGGGGTGCGGCCGTGCTCGGCGGCCAGCTCTCGTACCCGGGCGATCTTCTCCGCCACCTGGGCGGGCGGTTCCCCCCAGGTGAGGTAGACGTCGACGTGCCGGGCGGCGACCTCGAGAGCGGCGGGCGAGGAGCCGCCGAAGTACACCTCGGGCACCGGTTCCGGCAGCCGGGTGAGGCGCGCGCCCGCCACGCTCAGCCGCTCGCCTGCCAGGTCGACGGTCTCGCCGTTCCACAGCCGCCGGACGACGTGCAGGAACTCGCCGGTCCGCGCGTAGCGCGCGTCCTTGTCGAGGAAGTCGCCGTAGGCGCGCTGCTCGGCGCTCTCGCCGCCGGTGACGATGTTCAGCAACAGCCGGCCGCCGGTGTGCCGTTGGTAGGTGCTCGCCATCTGGGCGGCGAGCGTCGGGGAGACGAAGCCGGGCCGGAACGCGACCAGGAACCTGAGGCGTTCGGTGTGCTGGCTGATCATCGCGGTGGTGAGCCAGGCGTCCTCGCACCAGGCGCCGGTCGGGGTCAGCGCGCCGACGAAGCCCAACTGCTCGGCGGCACGGGCGATCTGACCGAGGTAGCCGACCGTCGGCGGCCGGTCACGCCCGGAGGCGGTGACGGCGGCGCCGTGGCCGCCGCCCACGACGTGCCGGCTGTCGCCGTTGGTCGGCAGGAACCAGTGGAAGGTGAGGGACACGGGAGTGCTCCGTTCTGTCGCGGGGGTCGTCACAGCGGGCCGTGCCGGGGCGGCGGCGTGCCGCCCCGCGGATGGCGGGCGATGTGCCGCACCTTCCAGCGGACCGGATCGTGCAGGGTGTGGGTGCGGGCGTCGCGCCACTGGCGGTGCGGCCTGAGGCCGTCGAGCGCGGCGGGCGGGCGCGGCGGACGGCCCGGCCGGCTGACGCGCGCGGGCAGACGGGAACGAGCTCGCCGGGGGCGAGCGGAGGGGCAGGCGGGAGGACCAGTCGGAACGCGGCCGAAGGCGCGCTACGCGCGGGGGGCGCGCACGGCGTGGGGCGCGGAGCCGTCAGCTGGAAGCGCGACAGATCGCGGCGGCCACGCGGAGGAAGTCCACGCAGCGGCGGCGGGTCAGGATCCGGGCACCGGACATGCTCCGATGCAAGCATGACCACCCGTGACCGTCAATGCCCGGTTCGTCATACGAGACATACAGGTGGACATGCGGGACGAGGTGTCGGACGACGCGCGATCCGCCGTCCGTGGTGACCGTCCGTCACCTGCCGTGCCAGGACCGCCAGAGCGCCGCGTAGGCCCCGCCAGCCGCCACCAGCTCGTGGTGCGGGCCGAGCTCGGTCAGCCGGCCGTCCTCGAGCACCGCCACCCGGTCGGCGTCGTGGGCGGTGTGCAGCCGGTGGGCGATGGCGATGACCGTGCGGCCCCGCAGCACCGCGGCCAGCGCGCGCTCCGCGTGCCGCGCGGTCGCCGGGTCGAGCAGCGCGGTGGCCTCGTCGAGCACCAGCGTGTGCGGGTCGGCCAACACGACGCGTGCCAGGGCGAGTCGCCGCCTCCTCGTGCTCGCCGCGGCCGGAGAGCACCGCCCGCAGGGTGCCGGCGAAGAGGTCGGCCTCGTTGTCCGCGAGCAGGATCCGGTCGCGGACCCGCGCCCGGGCGATCCCGGCGAGCGGAACGCCGCCCCAGGTCACCGCCGAGTGGACGAACCCGCCCAGCCGGTCGAGCACCGCGCCGGTCTCGGCGGGCCGCGCGCCGACCAGCGCGGTCAGCAGGCCGGGCGCCACCAGGACCCCGGACTCCGGGTCGTGCAGCGGGGAGTCGGCGGGTGGCGGTTCGAGGCCGGGACCGACGACGTCGCCCGCCGGCTCCAGGTCGAGGAAGCGGACGATCCGGCGGGCCGCGACCAGGCCGCGGCTCACGTCGTACGCGCCCTCGATCAGGTAGGCGACGGGGATCGAGAGCACCGCCACATAGCCGTAGACGGCGACGAGTTCGCCCACGGTGATGGAGCCCTGGGCGGCCATCCGGGCGGCGAGCCAGGTCACGGTGGCCAGGAAGAGTACCGGCAGGCCGCTGCCGAGCGCCTGGATCCAGCTGGTGACGGTGGCGACCCGGTAGCCCTCGGCACGCAGCCGCGCCGAGTCGCGCCGGTAGCGCTCGGCGTAGACGTCCTTGCCGCCGAGCCCGCCCAGGACGCGCAGCCCGCCGACGATGTCGAGCACCCGGGCGGCGAGGCCGCTCTCCCGCTCCCGGTAGCCGGCCTCCGAGCCGCGCAGCGGCCCGAGCAGCGGCCCGACCAGCAGCGCGAGCACCGGCACCCCGAGCAGCACCACGGCGGCGAGCGGCGGCGAGACGGCCAGCAGCAGCGCCGCCACCGCCGCGAAGGCGAGCACCCCGACGGCGCCTGAGCTGGCGATGGTCAGGGCCTGGCCCGCGACGCCCACGTCGCGTATCCCGATGGTGACCACCTCGCCGGCGGTCACCCGGCGCGGCAGCGTGGCGCCGAGCCTGGTCGCCTGGTCGTACACCAGCCGCGCGGTGCGGAAGGCGGCGTCCATCCTGACCCTGGTCATGGTGCGGTGCCGAAGCACCGCGAACGACGCGCTCAGCGCGTTGATCCCGAACAGCGCCGCGCACCAGCCGGCGAGCGCGCCGGGCCGCCCCGGCGCCAGGCCGTCGTCGATGGCGCGGGCGAGCACCAGCGGCGACAGCGTGAGGCCCGCCATCCAACAGGAGCCGAACAGCATCCCGGCGACCACGCGGCCGCGCTGGCTGCGGGCGAGCCACCACAAATAGCGGCCGGCCGAGCGCCGGTCCGGGACCCCGGTGAGCCGTGTGACGTTCATGGATCACCCCCGAACCGCACCGTACCCCGAGGCGCTGGATCACCGGCCTCCGCGCCGGCCGCCGTTCACGCCGGCGTGGGCCGCAGCGCGGCGGCGACCGTCTCGACCACCGCGTCCTGATGCTCGGTCAGATAGAAGTGGCCACCGGGGAAGACCCGCAGGTCGAACGGGCCCTCGGTCTCCTCTCGCCACGCCTCGGCCTCGGCCAGGGTGACCTTGGGGTCGGCGTCGCCGGTGAGCACGTGGACCGGGCAGCGCAGGCCGGGCCCCGGCGGGCGGACATAGGTCTCGATGGCCCGGTAGTCGGCGCGGATGGCGGGCAGCACCATGCGCATGATCTCGCTGTCGGCGAGGAGTTGGGAGTTGGTGCCGCTCAGGTTCCGCAGCTCGGCCACCAGACCCTCGTCGTCCCGGGCGTGCACCGTCTCGGTGCGCCGGGTGGCGGGGGCGCGGCGCCCGGAGGCGAAGAGCGCGGGGGCGACCAGGCCCTTCTCCCGCTCGAGACGGCGGGCCGTCTCGAAGGCGACGATGGCGCCCATGCTGTGGCCGAAGAAGGCGAGCGGGCGGTCGGCCCAGGGCAGCAGGGCGGCGTGGACGGCGTCGGCCAGCAGCGGAATGGTCTCGATCGGCGGCTCCTTGAGCCGGTCCTGGCGCCCCGGGTACTGGACCGCGAGCACCTCCGCCGTGCCGGCCAGCGCCCGCGACATCGAGAAGTAGAAGCTGGCCGAGCCGCCCGCGTGCGGCAGGCAGACCAGCCGGACCGGGCTGTCCGGCCGGGGGTGGTAGCGGCGGATCCAGCGGTCGGTTTCGGCCGGGGCCGTGGGAGCGGCTTGGTCGGTCATGGACGGGTCGCTTTCCTTCCCTCGCGGGTGGCTCGTGGGTGGGTTGGTGCTCGGGGCGCGGGTCGGACGGCCTGGCCTCGCGCCGTGGCCGCTCGTTGGAGCGCGAGGCCGGCCGGTCAAGCCGCCTCCGGGCCGGGCGTCCGCGCCGCTCGCGACCAAGGCCGCGCCCGCGGGGCGGCACTGACCTGTGCGGTGGAACGGCCCGGCCGGGCGCTGGGCGTGCGCCGGCGCGGAGGCGGCGCCCTCCGTGGTGGCCGGAGGGGCTCGGGAGGGGGAAGCGGGCACGCACTCATGGGGCCCGCATGGGGCCTGGCCGGCTACGCGCCCGGCGCGGATAAGCCGGCGCGCGGACGGCGGGTGGGCAGGGGCGCGCGAGCGCCGCCGGCAGGGGCGCGGCTGTGCCGGCACGGCCCCCCGGCGGCCGCCCTGGCTTTCGGCGCGGCCTGGTTCATGTCAGCCCCTCGCATCGTGCCCGCGTGCTCCGCGGGGTCTCCCCGACGTCTCTCAACGACCTGATCGCGGCCCCGCCAGGACGTGGTCGGCACGCACTCCCACCGCTCGCGCCTTCGCATATCAGAGCGCAGAAACGTCGCCGGACGCAGCACTCTCAGCAGCTTTTCGGACAAGTCAACCAGCAGGGTTTGTGATCTACCGATCAACGGTAACCAGACCGGCTGATCGGATGCATACCGCGCAATTCCCCACCCCGGACGGCACGGAAGCCCCGCCCGGCTCTGGCCGGCGGGGAGACCGCCCCGGGGAAACTGGCCGGTTCGCGCGCCGCCTAATCGTTCCGCCACTCGGATCAGGCCACCTGATCGCATGAACCGCGTGGGCGTCCCATTGACGCCGCGCGCACCCGAACGCGAGGCGAGGCCCCCGCGACCGCTACCCGTCGTACAAGGATTCGTATTACGGTCGCCGCATGCTGACAACCGGGACGCCCGCGCGCAACTGGGCGGGAAACATCACCTTCGGCGCCGCGCGGTCGCACCGCCCGAGCACCATCGACGAACTGCGGCGCGTCGTCGCCACCGCGCGGAGCGTGCGGGTCCTGGGGGCCGGCCACTCGTTCAGCGACATCGCCGACACCACCGAGGACCAGGTGCGGCTCGACGGGCTGCCGCGCCGCGTCGAGATAGACCAGGACGCCGCCATCGTGACCGTGGGCGGCGGGCTCCGGTACGCCGACTTCTGCGCCGAGGTGCACGCCGCCGGTTTCGCGCTGCCCAACCTCGCCTCGCTCCCGCACATCACCGTCGCCGGCGCCGTGGCCACCGGCACCCACGGCTCGGGGAACGAACAGCGCGGTCTCGCCGGCTCCGTGGCGGCGATCGAACTGATCGGCCCCGACGGCGACCCGCTGCGGCTGAGTCGGGCCGAGGACCCGGAGCACTTCGCCGGCGCGGTGGTGAACCTGGGGGCGCTCGGCCCCGTCACCGCGCTCACCCTGGACCTGGAGCCGGCCTACGACGTGGCCCAGTGGGTCTACACGGGCGTCCCGCTGGACGCGGTGGCCGCCGAGTTCGACGACATCACCGGCGCCGGCCACAGCGTCAGCGTCTTCACCGACTGGCGCGGCGGCGAGGGCGGCATCTGGCTCAAGCGCCGCGTCGACCGGCACGGCGCCGGCCACCCGGGCGCCGACTGGCACGGCGGCCGGCTCGCCGAGACCGCCATCCACCCCATCCCCGGCATGCCGCCCGAGACCTGCACCCCCCAGCTCGGCGTGCCGGGCCCCTGGTACGACCGGCTGCCCCACTTCCGCCTGGCGTTCTTCCAGCGCGAGGGCGACGAGATCCAGTCCGAGCTGTTCCTGCCGCGCACGGCGGTGCGCGAGGCGTTCGCCGCGCTGCGCGAGCTCGGCGACCGGATCGCGCCCCTGCTGTACGTCTCCGAGGTGCGCACCATCGCCGCCGACGAGCTGTGGCTCTCCCCCGCCCAGGGCCGTGACTCGGTGGCCTTCCACTTCACCTGGCACCGCAGGCCCGAGGCGGTGCTCGAGGTGGTCGCCGCCATCGAGGAGCGGCTGCTGCCGCTGGGCGCCCGCCCGCACTGGGGCAAGGTGACGGCCGCCGCGCCGGCCGTGGTCGTGGCCGGTTACGAGCGGTTCGCCGACTTCCGCCGGCTGGTGCTCGACCACGACCCCGAAGGCCGGTTCCGCAACGCGTACGTCTCGCGGCTGCTCGACGCGGCGCCGCGGTGAGGGACGGGCGCCGGGCCACCCGGTGGCCCGGCGCCCGTTTCCCACCTAATCTGACCCAATGGACGACAAGGACATCCTTGCCCGTGTCGGTGAACTCGTGTCCGAGGAGCGCGCGCTGCGCGAGCGCTCCATCGGCAGCGGACTCCGGGAGGACGAGCGGATCCGCCTGACCGACGTGGAGGCCAGGCTCGACCAGTGCTGGGACCTGCTGCGCCAGCGCCGCGCCCGCCTGGAGTTCGGCGAGGACCCGGCCGGCGCGACGGAGCGGCCAGCGTGGGAGGTCGAGGGGTACGAGAGCTGAACCGTCCTGTCGTCAGGCGGGCCCGGCGGGCGGCGGCGAGCCCGCGGCCTGGACGATGGTCTCCCCGGCCCGGGTGCGCGCGTACAGCACCTGGCGGCCGGCGCGGTGGGCGCCGACCAGCCCGGCGGCGCGCAGGGCGGTGAGGTGTTGGGAGACGCCACCGGGGGTCAGGCCGACGCGGCGGGCGAGCTCGGTGGTGGAGGTGGGGGAGGTCAGCTCGGTCAGCAGGGTCGCGCGGGAGCGGCCGAGCACCCCGGCGAGGGCGTCGGGCACGGCCGTGGGACGGGTCTGCCAGAGCGTCCCGACGGCGCGTGGCGGGTAGCGGAGCGAGGGCTGCCACGGCTCGTTGAGCACCGAGAACACGCGGGGCCAGACGAAGGCGGACGGCACCAGGAGCAGGCCGCGCCCGTCGAGCCGGCGCGCGCCGCGCGCGGTGCGGTGTTCCAGCTGCAGGGTGCCCTGGGCCCAGGTGACCTGGGGGTCGAGGTCGGCGAACAGGTGCTGCGCGCCGCCCTCGACGAGGCGACCCGCGCGGTAGCGGATGTCCCCCTCGAGCAGGGTGAGGACGCGTGACCAGTAAGGGGCGAGGGCCAGCTCCCAGTAGGCCCCGATCGCGTCGGCCAGCCGGCCGATTTCGGCGGCCGGGTCGGCGCGCAGCGCGGCCATCCGGGCCTCGGGCACCTCGGCTGTGGTGTGCAGCAGCGCGGGCGGGGTGGCCCGCACCGTGGCCAGCTCGACGTCGAGCGACGGCAGCGGCGTCGTGGGCGGCGGGCAGAGGAACCCGGGGACGCGGCCGGACCACGGCGAGCGCGTCGGCACCGGCACCAGGTCGAACAGCGGGCCGAGGTCGAGGCCGGACGCCGCCAGGCGAGGGCGCACCTGCCGCGCCCAGCCGCGGTGCAGGCCCTGCTCGTCGGCGCCCTTGAGCACCCGGACGCTGGCCACCACCTCCCACAGCGGGGAGATCGCGAAGCGGGTCCGCGCCACGTCCGCCATGCCGAACTCGATCTCGATCATTCAGCCCAGGCTAAATCAGTAGGTGGGCGGGTCGGCGGTCGCGCACGGTACCGGGCATGACCGAAGCATCACGCTCCCCGTGGCGGCTGCGCGACTTCCGCAGGCTCTTCGCCGCCAGCGCGCTGAGCCACCTCGGCGGCAACGTCGGCTATGTGGCGATCCCGCTGCTCGCCGTCACCGCACTCGACGCGGGCCCCGGGCAGGTCGGCGCCCTGGCCGCGCTCTCCACGGCGGCCTTCCTGCTCATCGGGCTGCCAGCCGGCGCCTGGGTGGACCGCCTGCCAGCGCGCCGGGTGCTGGTCGCCGCCGACGCCGTCCGTGCCCTGCTGCTCGCCTCAATCCCCCTCGCCTGGTGGCACGACGCACTGTCGCTGCCGCAGCTGTACGCGGTGGTGCTGCTGACCGGCTGCGCCACGGTGTTCTTCGACGTCGGCTCGCAGAGCGTGCTGCCCGAACTCGTCGGCCGCGACCGGCTCGTGCCGGCGAACGCCGCCGTCGTGAGCCTGATGGCCGGCGCCACCATCGCCGGCCGCGGCGCCGGCGGCTTCGTGGTCCAGCTGTGCACGGCGCCGCTGGCGATCCTCGGCGGGGCCGTGGCCTACCTGGCCTCCGCCGTCGGCCTCGTCGGCCTCGGCGCCCCGCGGCCCCCCGGCGCGGCACCGGTCGCCCGGCGGCGGCTGCGGGCCGAGATCGCGGAGGGGCTGCGGCACGTCCTTGGCGTCCGCGAGCTTCGCGCGCTGGCGCTCACCGCGACGCTCACCAACCTCGGCGCCCAGCTGGTCAACGCCGTGCTTCCGGTGCTCTTCACCCGTGAACTCGGCCTGTCCGCCGGGGCGCTCGGCCTCTACTGGGCGGCCGGCGGGGTGGGCGTCCTGCTCGGCGCCGGCCTGGCCAGGCGGTTCGCGGCCCGGCTCGGCCACGGACGCGCCCTGGGGCTCGTCGGGATCTGGTTCGCGCCAGCCGGTCTCGCCGTCGCGCTGATCGGGGACGGTCCGTGGCTGTGGCTGGCCGGCGCGGGGTGGCTGGCCGCCATGACCAAGACGGGCGTCGACAACGTCCTCGGCGTGTCGCTCCGCCAGCGCCTCACCCCCGACCCGCTGCTCGGCCGCATGAACGCCACCTTCCGTTTCCTGCTCACCGGGGCCCTGGCCTTCGGCTCCGCGCTCGGGGGTGTCATCGGCGAGACGCTGGGCGTGCGGGCGGCCGTCTGGGCCGGCGCGACATGCCTGTCCTGCGCCTTCCTCCCGGTCTTCTGCTCGCCCGTCCGCGCGCTGCGCGCCCTGCCGGCGCCCGCCACGCCACCCCGCCGGGCGCCGGCGCCCGCCACCGAGGGCTGAACCGACTCATCCGCGCGCCCCGCCCGGCTCCCCGGCCGCGGCCCTGGCGAAGCGCCGGGCCAGGCGCGCGAAGGCGTCCCTGAGCTCGGCGGGACCGACCACCTCGACGTCCGCGTCGAACCTGCCGGCGGCGGCGAGTGCGGGCCACGACCAGGCGCCGAGGACGAGCCGGCAGCGGTCCGGGCCCAGCTCCGCCACGACCCCGTCGCGGACGTACTCGGACACCTCGGAGGCGGGCAGCCGTAGGATCACCTCGCCGCGGCAGGGCCAGCCACCGGAGCCGTCCGAGCCCTGGAACCGGCTGGCGACGAAGGCGGCCACCCCGCCTCCCCGGCAGCTCGCGCGGGGTGAATCGGGGCCCGGTGGGGGTGCGCGGGGCGATCCGGTCGACGCGGAAGGTGCGCCAGTCCGCCCGGTCCAGATCCCAGGCGACGAGGTACCACCGCCCGCCCCAGGCGACGAGGTGGTGCGGCTCCGCCCGGCGCGGCGGGCGCGTGGCCGGGGCGGCGCCGGCGGCCCCCGACCCAGCGGCGTAGTCGAAGCGCAGCACCTCGCGGGCCCGGACGGCCGCGCTGACCGCCACCAGCGTCCGGGGGTCGGCCCGCGGCCGCGGCCGGTCACCCGCGCCTTCGACGGCGGTGACCTGGAGGGCATCGACGCGGTGCCGCAGCCGGGCGGGCATCACCTGCCGCACCGTGTGCAGGGCGCGCACCGCCGCCTCCTCGATGCCGGCGCCCGTGGTGGCGGCGATCTGGAGCGCGACGGCGAGCGCGACGGCCTGCTCGTCGTCGAAGAGCAACGGCGGCAGCCGCGTGCCGGCGTCCAGCCGGTAGCCGCCGTCGGGCCCCTTGACGGCCACGATGGGATAGCCGAGTTCGCGCAGGCGGTCGACGTCGCGGCGCACCGTGCGCGGGCTGACGTCGAGGCGCTCGGCCAGCAGCGCCCCCGGCCAGTCCCGGCGGGCCTGGAGCAGCGAGAGCAGCGACAGCAGTCGCGCTGAGGTCTTGGGCACGGTTCCCATTCTCCGCGCCGAAGCGGACATCTTCTGTCCGCTACCCGTGCGATCGTGACTGGTGCCCGACGACGAGAACCCCGGGAGGGCCCACCCGCCGTGACCACCGCCACCATGTCACCCGTGCTCGACACCCGGGCACTCAACCGCGCGACGCTGGCGCGGCAGTTGCTGCTCGACCGCGCCGACCTGCCGGTGCCCGACGCCGTCGCCCACCTCTGCGGCCTGCAGGCGCAGGAACCGCAGGAGCCGTTCCTCGGACTCTGGTCGCGGCTGCGCGCGTTCGACCCGGCGGTCCTCTCCGACCTGCTCACCGGGCGGCGCGTGGTGCGCACCCATCTCATGCGCCGCACCGTCCATCTCCTCGCCGCCGACGACGCGTTGGCCTGGCGCGCCCGGCACGACGCCATGCTGCGGCAGCGCGCGGTCGGCGCCTACCGCCGCGAGCTCGACGGGGTGGATCTCGACGAACTCGCCGCGGCGGGGCGGGCGTTGATCGCGGACGGCGAGCCCCGCTCGATGGCCGAGCTCGGCCGGGCGCTCGCCGAGCGCTGGCCGGGTCCTGGGCCGCGCGCCCTCGGCGAGGTGCTGGTCGCCGCGCTCATCCCGATGGTGCAGCTGCCGCCGCGCGGGCTGTGGCGCGTCCGGGCCGGGGTGCGGAACGTGCCGCTCGCCTCCTGGCTGGGGCGCGACATCGCCCCCGGGGACCCGGCGGGCACCGACGCGGCAGGACAGGCCCTGGTCCGGCGCTACCTGGCCGCCTACGGCCCCGCGGCCGTCGCCGACATCCGTGCCTGGTCGGGACTGGCCGGGCTGCCGGCCGCGGTGGCGGCGATTCGCGCGGAGCTCGTGACCTTCCGAGACGAGCGCGGCCGTGAGCTGATCGACCTGCCGGACGCACCCCGCCCCGACCCGGACACCCCGGCCCCGGTGCGGTTTCTGCCGGCGTTCGACAACGCGATCCTCGGATACCACGACCGCGGCCGGATCATCGACGACGCCCACCGCGGGCTGTCGGTCGCCGGCGAGCGCGTCGTGCTGGTCGACGGCCGCGCCGCCGCCACCTGGAAGGTCGAGGCGGGCACCGTGACCGTCGCGCCGCTGCGCCGGTTCTCCCGGGCGGAGCGCGCCGAGGTCGCCGATCAGGGGCGGGAGTTGGCGTCGTTCCTCTCGGAGGGCGAGAGCGACCGGGTGCGCGTCGCGGCATCCTCGGGCTGAGCCGCGGTGCGTTCGGCCCCGCCGGCCGGGTTAGCCTGCTGGTCGGCGGGCATCGAGCGGACGGACGGAGCGGGGGCGCGGGTGGCGGGGTTGCGGATCACGACGCGGAACGCCCGGTTCCAGCAGTGGCAGGCGCAGCTGGCGAACCGGAACAAGCGGCAGCGGGCGCGGGAGTTCCTGGTGCAGGGGGTGCGGCCGATCAGCCAGGCCGTGGCCCACGGCTGGCCGATCAGGGCGCTGCTGTTCGACGCGGACCGGCAGCTCTCCCGGTGGGCCAGGGAGCTGCTCGCCGAGGTGCGGGCCGAGAAGGTCGCGATGGCCGCCGAGCTGCTCGCCGAGCTGGGCGAGAAGGAGGAGGGCGCGCCCGAACTGGTCGCCGTCGCCGAGCTGCCGGCCGACGAGCTGTCCCGGATCCCGGTCGGCCCGGACTTCCTCGGCGTGCTCTTCGACCGGCCGACGAGCCCCGGCAACATCGGCACCATCGTCCGCTCGGCGGACTCCTTCGGCGCGCACGGCCTGGTGGTGACGGGCCACGCGGCCGACGCCTACGACCCCAAGTCGGTCAGGGCCAGCACGGGTTCGTTGTTCGCGCTGCCGGTGGTGCGGTCCCCTGGACACCGCGAGGTGTCGGCCTGGCTGGCCGGCGTCTCCACGCCGATCACCGTGGTCGGCCTCGACGAGGACGGCGAGGCCGACGTGGCCGACTTCGACCTGACGGGTCCCGTGCTGCTCGCGGTCGGCAACGAGACGGTCGGGTTGAGCGCCGGCTGGCGCGAGCGGTGCGACGCGGTGCTGCGGATCCCCATGACCGGCTCGGCGAGCTCACTCAACGCGGCGAGCGCCGCCACGGTCGTCCTCTACGAGGCCGCGCGCCAGCGCGGGCGAGGCGGCCGACCGGCCGGTCAGTGCGCGTCGTAGATCCCCCGGTAGTGCCCGAGCGCCGTCTCGTTGACCTTCTCGTCGCTCCAGGAGTCGAAGCGGCCCGGCGCCAACCGGTCGGGGTCGACCGCCAACTCCTCGACCCCCAGCAGCATGTTCGCCAACTGCCGGGCGACGCCCGCGGCATGGGTCACCCAGGACGCCTCGGCGCACCACAGTCCTGGCAGCCCGGCCACCGGGCCGACGAGGGGGAGCTCGTCGGGGGTCAGCGCGAAGACGCCGTTGAGCCGGCGCCCGAGCCGCGCTCCCCTGAACGCCGGTACCAGGCGGGTGGCCTCGGCGATGGCCGAGCCGAAGTCCACCTCCCTGAAAGGCAGTTCGGCGGAGTCGAGGGCGGCGGTCTGATCGAGCGGCAGCGGCGGGTGCGCGTAGCTGCCGACCCCGTAGCGGCGACCGTGCCGGCGGGTGTACACGGTGTGCTCCGGGTAGCGGACGATGGGCGCGTCGATGGGCGTCTCGTCGAGCTCGGGTCGCTCGGCCGTGAAGACGTACGGGTGTTGGACGTCGACCATGGGCAGCCGCACCCCGACCCGCGCCGCGAGCACCGGGCCCCAGAGGCCGGCCGCCAGCACCACGCGCTCGGCCCGGATCACGGCCCCGTCCGCCCGGACGCCGACCACCCGGCCGTTCTCCGTCTCCAGGGTGGACACCGGCGTCCGCCACCGGAACTCGGCGCCGGCCAGCTCGGCGGCCCGCACCAGCTCCCCGGTGAGGGCGGCCGGATCAGCGGCGCCGTCGGAGGGGATGAACAGGCCGCCCAGCGCCCGTTCGGCGTCGACCAGCGCGGGCGCCGCCGCGACCGCCTCGGCCGCGTCGAGCACCCGCGCCTCGATGCCGAGGCGGCGCCCGTGCTCGACGTCCCGATGGGCCTGCTCGAGCCGGGCCACGGTGGTGGCGACCTCCAGGCAGCCCACCTGCCAGAAGGCCGGCGCCGGCGCGGTCTCGGAGAGCGCGCGATAGCTGGCCACGCTCTCCCTGGCCAGCACGGCGAGCTCGGGGGTCGCGCTCAACTGCCCAACGAACCCCGGCGCGAGCCCCGTCGAGCCGGGCAGCGCGGCGCGCTCCCGCGTGTCAAGCACCGTCACCCTGTCATGCCCCAGCCGGGTGAGGTGGAAGGCCACCGCGGCCCCCACGACGCCGGCCCCGACGACCAGAATCCTGTCGGCGGTCATCAGCTCCCCTTCCTCGATCACGCAACGGTCTCGCGTCGGCGACGCGCGCCCGCGCCGCCGGGCGGTCAGGCGGTCGGCCGGCGGGCGGCTAGGCCAGGCGAGCGGCTAGGCGGGCGCCCACTCCGTGCAGAGGCGCCCGCCCTCCGGCTCGTGGCAGGCGCGGTACTCGCTGGGGCTCACCCCGTGGACCCGCTTGAAGGCCGCGCTGAAGCCGAACGCGTCCGCGTAGCCGACCTGCCGCGCCACCGCGCCGACCGTCGCCGCGGACTCGGTCAGCAGGTCGGCGGCGAGCGTCATGCGCCAGTCCGTCAGATAGGTGAGCGGCGGCTCGCCGACCAGCCTGGTGAACCGGCTGGCCAGCGTCGTGCGCGACACGCCCGCCTCGCGGGCCAGGGCGGCCAGCGTCCAGGGCCGCTCCGGCGCGGCGTGCATGGCCCGCAGCGCGGGGCCGATCGCCTCGTCGCCCATCGCCCGCACCCAGCCCGGCGGCAGGGCGCCCGGGCCGTCGAACCAGGCCCGCAGCGTGCAGACCAGCAGCCAGTCGAGCAGCCGGTCGAGCACCACCTGCCGCCCGGGCGGGCAGGCGGCGAGCTGTGTGTCGAGGGCGCCGACGAGCTCGGCGCAGCCGTCGCCGCCCGGCACCACGAGCACCGGCCGCAGCACGTCGAGCAGCCGCTTGGCCACCCGGCCCCGCACGTGGTACGCCGCGACCAGCAGCGCCACCGGCTCGGTGGAGCCCGGCGGGCCGGAGAGCGTGAACGGCGCGGCGCCACGCACGAGCAGGGCGTCGCCGACCCGCACCGGCCCCGGCTCCTCGCCCGCTCCGGGGGACACCCACGCCTCGCCCCGCAACGGCGCGTAGAGCGTGAGCGGCGCGCCGTCGGTGGCGCGCACCGCCTCGGGCGGCGAGAGATCGGCCCGGCGGAAGGCGGTGCCGTCGGCGCGGATGCCGCGCAACAGCTCGTCGAACGGGTCCATCCTTTGATCTTCCCAGAGAATCCCGGCGTTTACGCCGGGAGGAAATGCGATCCCTTGCCCGGAGGCGCGGAGCGCCGGAGTGCTCTGTGTCTTTGTGGTGACGGTCAGGTGGGACGCTTCTGGTCCTCGATGTAGTCCTTCACCACCTGGAGTGGTGCGCCGCCGCAGGACCCGCGAAATACGAAGGCGCCCACAGGTGGCCGTGCGTGATCGCCCGGTCCATCGTGCCTGTGTGCTCCTGGCGCAGGTAGCGGGAGGAGACGCCCTTGAGGCTGTTGACCAGCTTGGACAGGGCGACCTTCGGCGGATAGTGCACGAGCAGGTGGACATGGTCCTCTTCGCCGTTGAACTGCCGAAGCTCTGCAGGCCGCTGCGTTGACCGCGATGCTGGCCGATCACCGCTCCCTCTACAACGGGGCCTTGCAGGAACGCCGCGACGCCTGCCAGCACGTCTCCAGGACGAGCATCACGTACGGCGACCAGTCCGCGCAGTCAAGGAGATCCGGGCATTCGGCCCGGAGCGTCAGGGCCGCTGGTCGTTCTCCAGTCAGCAGGCCACGCTTCGCCGTCTCGACAAGGCGTTCGCCGCGTTCTTCCGCCGGATCAGATCCGGGGACACCCCCGGCTATCCGCGTTTTAGGGCGTGAACCGGTTCGACACCGTGCGGTTCCCGAAGGACGGGGACGGCTGCCACTGGGACTCCACCCCGCACGCCCCAGTCACCCGCGTCCGATTCCAGGGTGTCGGTCACGTGAAGGTCAACCAGCACCGCGCCGTGGCCGGCAAGGTCAAGACCATCAGCGTCAAGCGCGAGGGCAAGCGCTGGTATGTGGTGTTGGCCGCGGAGCAGGCCGAGCCCGAGCCGCTGCCCCCGACGGGCAGCGTGGTCGGCATCGACATGAGCATAGTCAACTTCCTCGCCGACTCAGGCGGCGAGTTCGTGCCCAACCCGCGTCACGGGCGTACCGCTGCCGCGAAGCTTCGAAGCCGCGCAACAGGCCCTGTCCCGGTTTCCCCGCCGCAAGGCCAAGGACCGCACCACCAACCACCAGCGCGCCGTGGAGAAGGTCGCCAGGCTACACGGCAAGATCCGCCGCCAACGCCTCGAGCACGCACACAAGACCGCGCTTGACCTCGTGCGGCAGCACGACTTCGTCGCGCACGAAGACCTCAAGATCCGCAACATGAGCCGGGCACCCGCACCGAAGCCCGACCCTGGCAAGCCGGGCAGCTTTCTGGCCAACGGAGCCGCGTCCAAGGCCGGGCTCAACCGAAGTATTGCCGATGCCGGATGGGGGGTGTTCCTGACGATCCTGCACGCCAAGGCTGAAGGCGCCGGACGGGAAGTGATCGCCGTGGACCCCCGCAACACCTCCCGGCGCTGTCCCGAATGCGGGCACACCGCCAAGGAGAACCGGCCCACGCAGGAGAAGTTCCGTTGCCGAGAGTGCGGCCACACCGCGCACGCTGACACGGTGGGCGCCCTGAACGTTCTACGGGCCGGGCTGGTCCGTCGCGACGCCAACACGGCATAGCGAGAAGCCCCCGTTCATGAGGGGGAGGAGTCACGTCCCTCACCCTATCGGCGGGACGATCGGACATGCCCCGCGTACGAACGGCCATGTCCCGCTCCCGCGATCCACGGGTTGACTGGCCGGCATGACGACACACGACAACGACATCCTGGTTCTCGGCGCGACCGGCAAGACCGGGCGCCGGCTCGTCGGCGCGCTGCGGGCCGCCGGCCACCGCGTCCGCGCCGCCTCCCGCTCCGCCGAAGTGCGCTTCGACTGGTCGGACCAGGACACCTGGCCGGCCGCGCTTGACGGGGCCTCGGCCGTCTACCTCGTCGCCCCCGAGGACCCGGCGCTGGCCGACGTCTTCGTCAAGCGGGCGACCGAGGCGGGCGTCCGCCGTTTCGTGGCGCTGTCCGGACGCGGCCTCGACCGGGTGCCGGCGGACGTCTTCCAGGGCATGGCCGCGGGGGAACGGGCGGTGCGCGCCTCCGGGGTGGAGTGGAGCGTCATCCGCCCGAACAACTTCAACCAGAACTTCGACGACGCCTTCGTCTGGCGCGACCCGCTGCTGGCCGGCCGCCTCGCGCTGCCGATCGGCGCCACGCCCGAGCCGTTCGTGGACACCCAGGACATCGCCGACGTGGCGGCGGCCCTGCTGACCCAGGACGGCCACCACGGACAGGTCTACGAGCTTTCCGGGCCGCGCGGGCTCACGTTCGCGGCGGCCGTCGAGACGATCGCCCGGGCGACCGGCCGGGACATCGAGTTCGTGGAGATCTCCCCCGCTGAGTACCGGGAGGAACTCCTGGCCGAGGGCGCGTCGGAGGAGGTCGCCAGGGATCTCGTCGCCATGTACGACCACATGCGCGCCGGGCTTGTCGCCGAGCCGACCGACGACGTGCGGCGCGTACTCGGCCGCGAGCCGATCGACTTCGCCGACTACGCGACCAGGACCGCGGCGGCCGGCGCCTGGGCGTGACGGCAGCCGGCCCCCGCCGTAGCGGGGGCCGGCCGTCGGCTGGGCTCAGTCGCCGTCGATCTCCACGTCGACGCCGACCTCCTCCAGGGCGTCCTCCGCCTCGTCGAGGACCTCGCCGACCGCCTCTTCCAGGAAGTCGTCCATGGCTGACCCACCTCTCACACGGCAACACCCCGCAGTCCGGGGCGAGTTGATCCTACAGACGCCCCGGACCGCGGTGCCCTCAGCGCGTGTAGGACATCAGGGCGCGCACCATGTGGCACGTGGTGTCGGACGGCGGGTGGATGCCGATGAGCGCGGCCATGTCACGTATGACGCGGTCCCGCGCCTGGATCGGGGTGCGGACGCCGGAGTCGAGCAGGGCGATGGCCAGGCGCATGGCCTTCAGCCTGCGGTTGTGGGCGATGTACCACTCGCGCGGCTGCCCGGCGGGCAGCGGCGCCTTCGCGAGCGGGGCGTACGGAAGATCGAAGAGCGCGGGCGTGGAAGTGGGTGCGGAAGCCGTCACAGGGGTCCTCCCGTCGTCGTCGAGAGCCGCCGGATCGCCCCGGCCGACCCTCTCGAACACTGCCTCCAGTTTACCGCCCTGCACTGACAAAGCCGCTGGTCACAACAGGAGTTGACGGCCGTCACGCCCCTCAGCGGAGCGGGCGGCCCGAGATGGCGCGGGCTATGACGAGGCGTTGGATCTCGCTGGTGCCCTCGAAGATCGTGTAGATCTTCGCGTCGCGGTACATCCGCTCCACCGGGTGGTCGCGGCTGTAGCCGGCGCCGCCGAGGATCTGGACGGCCTTCTCGGTGGCGCGGACGGCGAGTTCGCCGGCGCGGAGCTTGGACATCGAGCCCTCGGCGGCGGTGAACGGCTTCTCGTTGCGGCCCATCCAGGCGGCGCGCCAGATGAGGAGGCGGACCGCGTCGATCTCGGTGCGCAGGTCGGCGAGGGCGAAGGCGATGGCCTGGTTGTCGATGACGGGGCGGCCGAAGGCCTCGCGCTGGCCCGCGTAGTCGAGGGCGTACTCGTAGGCGGCGCGGGCGATGCCGAGGGCCTGGGCGCCGACGGTGGGGCGGGAGACCTCGAAGGTGGCCATGGCGGCCTGGCCCTTGGCCTGGCCGCCCTCGCGGGCGCGGGCCAGCCGGTGCTCGAGGCGCTCGCGGCCGCCGAGGAGGCAGTGTCCCGGGACCCGGACGTCGTCGAGGAAGACGTCCGCGGTGTGCGAGGCGCGCAGTCCGAGCTTCCTGATCTTGCGGTTGCCGGTGAGCCCCGCGGTGCCCGGCGGGACGACGAACGCGGCCTGGCCGCGGGCGCCGAGCGCCGGGTCGACGGCCGCGACGACGACGTGGACGCCGGCGATGCCGCCGTTGGTGATCCAGGCCTTCTGCCCGTTCAGCACCCACTCGTCGCGGGCCTCGTCATAGCGGGCCCGGGTGCGCATGGCCGAGACGTCGGAGCCGGCCTCGGGCTCGGAGACGCAGAACGCCGCCACCCTGGGGTCGTCCGCGTCACCGAAGCACTGCGGGACCCACTCGGCCAGCTGGTCGGGGGTGCCGGCGGCGAAGATGCCGGCGACGGCGAGAGAGGTGCCGAAGATGGCCATGCCGATGCCGGCGTCGCCCCAGAACAGCTCCTCGTTGGCGAGCTGGAGGGAGAGTCCCGTGGGGTCGCCGTACATCTCGGCCAGGGACTCGAAGCCGTAGAGTCCAATCCTGGCCGCCTCCCTGATGATGGGCCAGGGGGTCTCCTCGCGGTCGTCCCATTCGGCGGCGGCCGGGCGCACCACCTCGGCGGCGAAGCCGTGCACCCAGTCCCGCAGGTCGCGCTGTTCCTCGGTGAGGTCGAGGGAGAAGCCGCTCATCTCGCGTCGGTCCTCCGTCAGTTCTTCGTGGACTTGGGGATGTTGAAGAGGCGGGCGAGCCCGGAGGCCAGCGCGACATCGCCGGTGGCCTTGAGCTTGCGGGTCATGAACATCAGCACAGGGCTCGCGTTGCCCGAGACCAGGCGGAGGAAGTCGGCGTCGCCGAGGGCGAGGGTGACGCGCGGGGTGGCGTCCGTGGGTCCCGGGACGGCGGCGCAGGTGCCGTCGGCGATGGTCACGTCGTAGACGGCCGTGGGCTCGCCCGCGCCACCGGTGAGCTCCCAGCGGATGAGGGCGGTGAGCGAGCCGGCGTTCTCCGGGCGGAACTGGCGGGCCATCCGGGTGAATATCTCGGCGAGCACCCGCTGGCGCGGCTCGCCACGCATCAGCTCGTCGAGCTCCTTGGCCGACGACTGCTTCACCAGGGCGGCGAAGTCCTCCGGGGTGACGCTGGAGAAGTCGTGGTCTTCCAAGTTCTGCGTGCGCTCAGCCATGGCGCTCATCTCACTCTCTGGCCGACGGGCGAGGACCGTTAACTTACCCAAAAGTAGACTTACTGGAAAGTAAAATTAGAGGGTCACTGGGTAGTGTGGCAAGGGTGACCGACAAGCCAGACGACAAGCCAGACAAGCCGAGGCGCCGGCTGCCCAGGAGCGTGCGCGAGCAGGAGATCCTCGACGCCGCGGTCCGGGTCTTCTCCAAGCGCGGCTACCGCGCCGCCGTGGTCGACGAGATCGCCGAGCTGGCCGGGATCTCCAAGCCGATGGTCTACCTCTACCTGGGCTCCAAGGAGGGCCTGTTCGTCGCCTGCGTCAGGCGGGAGTCGGCACGCCTGGTCGCGGCGTTCCGGGAGGCGGCGGACGCCGGCGGCCCGCCCGAGGGGCGGCTGTGGGCGGGGCTCGCGGCGTTCTTCGGCTATGTGGCCGAGCACCGGGACAGCTGGGTGGTGCTGCACCGTCAGGCGCCCGAGCAGGGCGACGAGATCGCGGGCGAACTGGCGGCGGCCAGGCGCTCGGTGATGGCGGAGGTGACGGGCCTGGTGGACGCCGGCATAGCGGACGCCGGACCCGACGCGGGCGGCGGCGCGGTGCGACTCGGCGCGCAGGACGCGGAGTTCGTGGCGCACGCGCTGGTGGGCGCGGCCGACTCGTTGACGGACTGGATGGAGCGCCACCCCGACGAGTCGCCCGAGGCGGTCACGGTGCGGCTGATGAACGTGATGTGGATCGGCATGCGGAACGTGCTGGCCGGCGAGGTCTGGTCCCGGCCTGAAGGCTAGGGCCTGTTGCGAAAGCCGCATCGGATCAGTCCGCGTCGTCAGATGAGTCACATTTTCGTAGGGGCTGATCTGTCCCCTGAGTGTGGACGTCGTCTGACCTGGGGTTCTGCGCAACATCCGCCACGGTGAGCCTGCACGGACGCACGTGGGAGGCGCCGAAGCTTTGGACGGGAGCTGCCATGGGGCGAGAGAGCGGGGCCGTGAGCTGGTGGCGATCGGGCAGTGGTCCCACGCTGCCCGCAAGGCCCGATTTGGCCCGCTCTTAGAGTCTCGCCCCATGGCGCTGCCTAAAGCTTCGTCGCTGGTGTTGCGGTCGAGGATCGTGCTGGCGTGCGCGGATGGCAGGACGAACTCGCAGGTCGCGGAGATGTTGGGCGTCTCGCGGGAGACGGTGCGCACGTGGCGGTCCCGGATCGTGGCGGACCGGCTGGAAGGGCTGACCGACCAGCCGCGCTCGGAGGCGCCGCGGAAGATCAGTGACGAGCGGGGCGAGGCGGCGATCGCCAAGCCCCTTGACCAAGCACCGCCGAAGGGCGACACGCACTGGTCGACGCGGTCGATGGCCCGGCTTCGGGGATGTCGCAGTCGGCCGTCTCACGGACCTGGCGGGCCTGCGGACTCAAGCCCCACATCGTGCGGACCTGGAAGCCGTCCACCGACCCGCGGTTCGCGGACCAGGTGCGCGACGTGGTCGGCATCTACCTCTCCCCGCCTGAGAACGCCCTGGCGCTGGCGGCGGATGAGAAGTCGCGGACACAGGCGCTGGGCCCGACCCAACCGGTCCTGCCGCTGGCGCCCACCACCCGGCGCGGATGACGCACGACTACATCCGCCACGGCACCATGAGCCTGTTCGCCGGCTCGGTCATCGCCCAGCACTACCGCCGCCACCCGCGTCAGGAGTTCCTGCGCTTCCTCGAGCTCATCGACGTCGCTGTGCCCCGGGCCGAGCTGACCACCCGCAAACTCAGCTGCTCCACCCACTGCAGCGTCGTCGAACTCGAACGCGACATCCGCGGCTGGATCAACGAATGGGACAAGGACCCCAAGCCCTTCATATGGACAAAGACCGCCAACGACATCCTGGAAACCCTCGCCGCCTACTGCACCACGAACTAACGACTCAGAACACTAGACCCACTGGTGTTGCGACGCTCTCGGGGGTTACTTCGAGTTGTTGACGACGAGCCTCTGACGTTGCGTTGGACGAGTTCGGACCCCGTCAGAACTTCTTGGTGACTGCCGAGATGCGCGCTGATTGCCGTGTCATTCTCGCAAGCCTCCTACGGGAGCGCGCCCGGATCACCGCATGGCGGGAGACAACCGGGCTACTTCACGGGGAGTACGAGGGCCGCGCCCGGTCGCTACCGGATTCGAGTGGCGGGCGCGCCGAACCGCCCTTAGCCTTGGAAGAGCGGTTCTGGATACCGCGAGACGCGACACGAAGAATTCAGGAGGCTGCTGTGATGGTCAAGAAACTCCACGAAATGGGTTTGCGCAGCGAGCACGCCTACTCCGCTGCCATCGGATCCATCGGCCTGTCGTTCCTCGCCTGGCTGGGGTCACTGAAAAAGGAGCCGGGGCAGGGATTGGACCGAGCCGACCGCTGGGGGATCTTCGTCGGAGAGTGGGCCCCGACCTTCTTCGGGCTTGGCATCGCTCTATCGCAGTACGAAAAGGACTGACGCCTTTCCGCGCCTTCCCGCGAGGTTGCAACCATGAGCAGAACCGACAGCACACGTATCGTCAAGCGCGGTCCTGTCAGGACAGCCGCGCTGATCGTGGGAGCCCTCTTCCTCGTCGTGGGAGCCCTGGGGTTTATCCCCGGCATCACCACGGACTACGACGAGCTGGAATGGGCGGGACACGACTCCGAGGCCGAACTGCTGGGCCTCTTCCAGGTGTCGGTCCTGCACAACCTCGTCCATCTCGCCTTCGGCGTGCTCGGTGTCCTCATGGCCGCGACCTCGGCACTGGCCCGCCTCTACCTCATCGCAGGCGGCGCGGTGTATCTCGCACTGTGGTTGTACGGCCTGATCGTGGACGATGACGAGGGTGCCAACTTCGTTCCGCTCAATACCGCCGATGACTGGCTTCACCTCAGCTTGGGAGTGGGAATGATCGTTCTTGGGTTCCTCCCCGGTGACCGATCCAGGCGGTAACGCCACGACGACCAGAGCCCGCCTCGCCCGGCGGCGGGTGGTACACCGGAGACCGGACAGGCGGTATGCAGACGTTCCTCCCGTTCCCAGACTTCACGGCGACCGCCCGGGCACTGGACACGCGGCGGCTGGGCAAGCAGCGGGTGGAGGCGCTTCAGGTACTGAGGAGCCTCACCGTTCCCGAATACGGCTGGCGCCACCACCCCGCGGCCCGCATGTGGGCGGGGTACGAGGAAGCGCTGACGCGGTACGGACTCGACATCTGTGAAGAGTGGTGCGCGGCCGGCCACGCGGACACCTGCCGGTCCCTGTTGCGCCGCGAACTCCGGACGGGCATCGGCATCGCCGGGCCGCGCTCGCAACCGGAGCTCGCCGTAGCCGGTGAGCTGCCACCCTGGCTCGGCGACCCGGCCTTCCACCGAAGCCATCAATCGGCCCTGCTCCGCAAGAACCCGGAGTACTATGCACAGGCGTTCCCCGGCGTGCCGGACGACCTGCCCTACTTCTGGCCGACTTCCGACCGGACCAGCAGCGCCCCTGCCTCCGGGTGAGACGGCGGTGGGCGAGACCGTGTCGACCGGTCTCCCGATGGGCCGAAAACGTGCAGTGGCCACCGCGCCATGCCCGGTTCCACAGCACTTCACCCCCACCTCTGCCTCCTGCTCCACCTGGGCGCGGGTTCGCCAAACTGACCAACCGCAAACTACGCCGCTCCGCCCACTGCAGCGTGGTTGGACTGGAGCGGCAGGTGTGGATCAAGACCGCCAATGATCCTGGCGCCCTCACCGCTCACTGAAGACCAGTTAACGACTCAGGACAGTAGATAAACTATGAGCAATCACAGCGATGGTCCCGACCGCTCCCATCAGCGCCCAGTCGGCGTAGGCGACACCACGGTGGAGGCTCTAGGATCACTGTCGAAGGCACTGGAGACAACCGAGCGGGCCCGAGGCCACCTCTATAGTTTCCACCAACTGACCGGTACGGCCGACCTGGAACTGGATCGGGCAGTAAGCCTGCTGCGTGAAGCCGGCCACTATGAGTGGGCCGAAAGAGTACAGACAGAAATTCTGGGCCGCAACGTCATTCCCGGCCACTGGACCTTCCAAATCATCGAGGCCTACGACTTCACCTACTATGAGACGTTCAAAGAGCTCGAACACGCTGCGGTGGATGAGCTGGCCCATGGCCGGGACCACCTGTACGAAGCGGAGATGAAGGAAGCACGCCGCACAGCCGGCCACCCTGCCCACACAGCCCGCCCCGACACCGCCCCGTAGCTGGCCGCACTGCAGCTAACCTCGTGCTCTCATGAAGTGGGTTGTCCGATGGTGGTCGACCAAACAGAAAGTTCCCCTGACCATCGAGAATGAGGATTGTTGAGGTCCTTGTTCCCGCCCCTGTCGGAGGCACTTCCTGGTGAAGCAGCTTATCGGGCTCTACCCGCGTGTGCGCGTGCGGGCCGACGGCCGTCAGGTCGTCTCCCAAACCGGGGGCCGTGCTGCTGGAGCAGCCCGCCCTCACCGGTCAGCTTCAGGCCCTCGGCCTGAGCACGATCGACGAGCTGGTCGATCAACCGCCGTTCCACCGCCACGGACGACTGCCGCTCAGCCGTCTCGACGGGACCGGTCGGAAACGTGTTCTTACTGGTCGTAGGTGCATCTTCCGTGATCGGGATACACCGCTCGTTTGGCTCTGTCTCACTTTCGGTGGTGACGTACGGCGACTTCCGCTACGTCTGGTGATTCACCCAGCTCGCAGCAGAAGCCGACGCTCGGGCCCTGCTCCGCAGACGACAGCGGCGACGCCCCGGGGGCGGGTACCGGAACGAGTTGACCAGCCATTCTCGGCGCTACCCTCTGTGACCACCGAAAGTGAGACGAGCCACTCGTTTGACAGACCCAACTCGCCCGCCTTGTCACCGGGTTCGCCGTGCTCCTCGCCCCCGCCGCTGGCAACGACACCCAGCTCACCGAGTGGATCACCACAGTCCGCACCGCCGACCTGCCCCACCTACACAGCTTCTGCAACGGCCTCGAACTCGACCGCGCCGCCGTGAACGCCGGACTCACCCTGCCCTGGAGCAACGGCCGCACCGAAGGCGTCAACACCAGCACCAAGAAGATCACGCGCCAGATGCACGGCCGAGCAGGATTCGACCTCCGCCACCGCATCCCGCTCCAATAACGAACACCGACCGCTACCACCGACTACGGAACAGAGCCGCTCGTTTTACAGTCCCACTCCTGGCCACGCACCCTGTCCAGACGATTATCGCGGACAAGGGCTACGTCTCACGTGACCTGGACCAGCGGCTGGCCGAGCGGGGACTGCGCCTGCTGAGGCCGTCCTACCGCAACCACGCACCCCGCCCCGGCCAGCACCTGTTGAAGTCCGTCCGACAGCTGATCGAATCCGTCAACGACACGCTCAAGGGCCAGATGGCGCTGGAACAGCACGGAGGCCGCACACCCGCGGGCGTCACCGTCCGCGTCGGCCAACGCATCCTCGCCCTCACAGCCGCCATCTGGCACAACCGCACCACCGGCCAACCCATCGCCCGCTCACTGACCGCCTTCGATCACTGAGATCGGCATAACTCGTCTAGTAGTGCTTCGTTAGGTTGATTTGATCGTGTGCTGGGCGGTGGTGCATGCTGCCGTTGTGGATCTTGGGGAGGTCGAGCGTCTTCGCGGGGATCTGGCCGAGTTCGTCGCCGAGGCGTTCGCCT
>NZ_SMKC01000200.1 GCF_004348315.1 Streptomyces sp. 8K308
GCCCCCTACGGACCCTGAGGAAACTGAATGCCGGTCAGCCGCCGCTCGCTCATCGCGACGTCCGCCCTGCCCCTCGTCCTGATCGCCGCGCTGGCCGCCTGCACCTCGGAGGGCCCGCGGGAGGCGGCCCCCGCCCCCGACGAGGTCGCGACCCCGGCCCCGGAGTGGAACACGAGCCCCGATTCGGTGGCCGCCATCGGGGACTCCATCACCCGCGCCTTCGACGCCTGTTCCCTGCTCTCCGACTGCCCAGAGGCGTCCTGGGTCACCGGCACGGACACCGCCGTGAGCAGCCTGGCGCAGCAGTTACTGGGCGAGGCGACCGCCGAGCGGTCATGGAACCTGGCGGCGACCGGCGCCCGGGTCGCCGACCTGCCGGCCCAGGCGGCCGAGGCCGTCCGCCACGAACCCGAGCTGGTCACCGTCCTGATCGGGGCCAACGACGCCTGCGCGGCCGACGTGGCGTCCATGACGAGCCCGACGGAGTTCAGGGCGGCGCTGACCGAGGCGTTCGGCGTGATCAGGGAGGAGCTCCCGGAGACCGGCATCTACGTGTCGAGCGTCCCCGACCTGATGCGGCTCTGGGAGGAGGGCAGCGAGTCCTTCATGGCCCGCACGGTGTGGCAGATGGCCAACATCTGCCCCTCCATGCTGAGCGACGCGAGCGACGACGGCGTGTCGGCCGGCGAGCGGCGAGCGGAGGTGCGGGCGCGCGTGCAGGAGTACAACACGGTGCTGGAGGACGTCTGCACCGCGGACGAGCTCTGCCGCTACGACGGGGGTGCGGTCTTCGACTTCCGCTTCACGCCGAGCCACCTCAGCGACTGGGACTGGTTCCACCCGAGCCGGGAGGGCCAGTCCGAGCTGGCCGCGCTGGCCTACGAGCAGATCACGACGGACCAGCCGGCCGAGCCGGTGGCGCCCCGCGTGGACTAGTCGGGCCCGAAGCGCGGTATCCATTCCCTGACCTTCCCGACCCGCGACCTTCCCGACCCGCGACCTTCCCGACCATTGACAGGGTATGGCCTGCCTCCTAACGTTCTCGCCAGGATTTCGAACGGTTAACGAAATATCGAACGTGGCGGAGGGGCGCTTCCCGTGCGTATCACCGGAATCAGCACGCATGTCGTCGGCACACCCTGGCGGAACCTCACCTATGTGCAGGTCCACACGGACGAGGGCCTGACCGGCGTCGGCGAGACCCGCATGCTGGGGCACACCGACGCCCTGATCGGCTATCTGCGGGAGGCGCAGGCGAACCACATCGTCGGCTCCGACCCGTTCGCCGTCGAGGACCTGGTGCGCCGCATGAAGTACGGCGACTACGGGCGGGCCGGCGAGATCGTGATGTCCGGCATCGCCTGCGTCGAGATGGCCTGCTGGGACATCAAGGGCAAGGCACTCGGGGTGCCCGTCTGGCAGCTGCTCGGCGGCCGGGCCAACGCCTCGGACAACCGGGTCAAGGCCTACGCCAACGGCTGGTACACCGTCGAGCGCACCCCCGAGGCGTTCCACAAGGCCGCCCAGGCGGTCGTCGAGCGCGGCTACCGGGCCCTCAAGCTCGACCCCTTCGGCACCGGCAGCTTCGAACTCGACCACGCCGAGACGCTGCGCTCGATCTCCCTGGTCGAGGCCGTGCGCGACGCCATCGGCCCCGAGGCCGAGCTGCTGCTCGAGATGCACGGCCGGTTCAGCCCCGCCACCGCCATCCGGCTCGCCGGCGAGCTCGAGCGCTTCGCCCCGTCCTGGCTCGAGGAGCCGGTGCCGCCGGAGAACCTGAAGGCGCTCGCCAAGGTGGCCGCCAAGACCAACCTCCCGATCGCCACCGGCGAGCGGATCCACGACCGGATCGAGTTCCGGGAGCTGTTCGAGTCGCAGGCCGTGGACATCATCCAGCCCGACCTCGGCCACATCGGCGGCATCGGCGAGATGCGCAAGCTGGCCGCCACCGCCGAGACCCACTACGTGCTGGTCGCCCCGCACAACGTCGGCGGCTCGGTGCTCACCGCGGCCAGCCTCCAACTGGCCGGCTGCACCCCGAACTTCAAGATCCTCGAACACTTCAACGACTTCGCGGACGCCGAGATCAAGAAGGTCGTCAAGGGCGCGCCCGAGGTGGTCGACGGCTACTTCACGCTCTCCGAGGAGCCGGGGCTCGGCGTCGAGCTCGACACCGAGGCGGCGGCCGAGTTCCCGCAACAGCAGGCCCACTTCGACCTGTGGGCCGAGGACTGGCACAAGCGCGACGGTGGGGCGGGGAAGCGGTCGTGACCGGCGACGCGCGCAGCGTGCTGGTGGAGCGGCCCGGCACCCACCGCCTGGTCACCGGCGAGCCGCCGGTGCCGGGACCCGGCGAGGTCCGGGTGGCCGTGCACGCCGCCGGCGTGTGCGCGAGCGACCGCGAGGTGTACGACGGCACCCGGGCCGCCGGATACGTCCGCTACCCAGTGGTGCCGGGACACGAGTGGTCGGGCACGGTCGACGCGGCCGGGCCCGGCGTCGACGCGGCGCTGGTGGGCCGTAAGACGGTGGGCGAGGGCTTCCGCGCCTGCGGGGTCTGCGACCGCTGCCGCACCGGCGAGACCAGCCTGTGCACCGCCGGATACGAGGAGACCGGCTTCACCCGGCCGGGCGCCTTCGCCGACTACCTGGTGCTGCCCGCCAGGCTGCTGCACCCGCTGGCCGATGACGCCGACCTGACGGCGGCCGCCCTGCTCGAACCGGCCGCCGTGGTCGCGGCCGCCGTGCTGCGGGCGGCCCCGCGCGCCGGCGAGCGGATCGCCGTGGTGGGCGCCGGCACACTCGGGCTGCTCGCGGTGCAGCTGCTCGCCGCCACGTCGCCGGCCGAACTGCTGGCCGTCGACCCGCGGACCAGGCCGCTGCGGCAGGCCACCACGATGGGCGCCTCGGTCACGGCCGCCCCGGAGGAGGCCAAGGAGCTGCACGGCCGCTACGACCTGGTGGTGGAGACGGCCGGCGCGCCCGGCACGGCCCGCGACTCCTGTCTCCTGGCCAGGCGCGGCGGCCGGGTGGTGCTGACCGGCATGCCGGAGCCCGGCGCGCACGGCATCGACCCGGTCCACCTGTCGGTCAGCCAGCTCACCGTCGCCAGCGTCTTCGGCGCCCCGCCGGCGGCCTGGTCCTACGCCACGCTGGCCTTCGGCCAGGGCCTGCTGCGGCCCGCCGAACTGATCACCCACCGGCTGCCGCTGGCCTCCTTCGGGGAGGCCGTCGGCCTGGTCGGCAGCGGCGACCCAGAGGTGGGAAAGGTCCTGCTCACTCCGTAGCCGCGCGGTCCCAACCACCCCAGGAAGCAAACCCGTTCACACCTCTTCCCTATTGATCGAACAACCGCGAACAATGGAGCATCGTGTCTGAATCAACGCCCGCCACTCCCCGTCGCCCGGGTGAAACCGCCCTGGCCGCGCTGGGCTATGCGGCTCCGGCGGACGATCCCGCCGACGCTTCCCCGCACGCCTTCCCCGACGGCGGCACGTGGCGCACCGAGATACCCTCCGTCGAGGGCCCCGAGGCCGTGCACACGGTCCTCAAGGAGGCCGCCCAGCTGGGCGTTCCGATCCACCGCATCAGCCAGGGCAGCGGCGTGTGGATGCTCACCGACGCGGAGATCACCGAGATGGTCGACGCCTGCAACCAGGCGGGCGTCGAGCTGTGCCTCTTCACCGGCCCGCGCGGCACGTGGGACATCGGCGCCGGCACCCGCACCTCCTCCGGCGGCGCCGGCCTCCGCGCCCGCGGCCACGGCGCGGTCGCCGGCTGCGTGGAGGACGCGCTGCGCGCCGCGGAACTGGGTGTCAAGTGCCTGCTGGTCGCGGACGAGGGCGTGCTGTGGCTGCTCCACCGGCTGCGCGCGCAGGGCGTCCTGCCGGCCGACACGACGTTCAAGGTGTCGGCCCTGATCGGCCCGGTGAACCCGGCGTCCGTCGCGGTCCACGAGGGCCTGGGCGCCGACTCGGTCAACATCCCGTCCGACCTGACGCTCGAGCACCTCACGGAGATCCGTCGGGCGACCCGGGTGCCGCTCGACTTCTACCTGGAGGCGCCGGACGACCTCGGCGGCTACGTCCGCATGTACGACATCGCGGAACTGATCAGACGTGGCGCGCCGATCTACCTGAAGTTCGGCCTGAGCAAGGCGCCCGGCATCTACCCGGTCGGCGGGCACCTGCGCGACGTCACGCTCGAGACCGCGAAGGAACGCGTCCGCCGCGGCCGGCTCGCCCTCGACCTCCTGACCCGCCTGGGCGCCAACACCAACATGGCCCCCCTGGGCACCCGCCTCCCCGGCGAGCTGCGGCGCTTCGCGCCGCCGCAGGCCGACTGACGCCTGGCGGAGCGGCCTTGGCCGCCGCCGCGGACAACTCCACAGCGCGTACGAGCGGCGGCGCACCACGCCCACGGGCCGGCGCCGCACGCACCACCGCACAGCCCGGCCGCGGGCCGGCGCCGCCAGGCGCCGAACACTTCCAAGCACCGCCCGCACCACCCGCGCCGCAGGCGCCACCGCAAGAAACCGGCGCCCCAGGCCCCGAACGCGGCCAAGCGCCGCGGGCACCACCGCAAGCACCGGCCCAGCCCGAGCCGACGCCCCCACCGGCGCCGCTCGCAGCTCACCGCCGGCAGGCACCACCGGCGCCCACGGCGCCGTTCGTGGCCCAGCACCGCAGGCACCACCGGGCCACGGTCCGGCGACCCGGCGCCAGACGCGGCTTCGCGCCGTAGGCACCACCGCACAACCCGGCCGCAGGCCGACGCCGCCAGGCGCCGGCACGCGGCCAAGCACCACACGCACCACCGCACGAGCCGGCCCGGCCCGAGCCGGCGCCCCCAGGGGCGCCGCTCGCGGCTCGCCGCCGGCAGGCACCGTCGCACCACGGCAAGGCCGGCGCCCCCCAGGGCGCCGGACGCGGCTTCGCGCCGCAGGCACCACCGCACCACCGGACCGGCGCGAGTCGGCGCCCCCCGACGGGCGCCGCTCGCCGGCCCGGCTCCGCAGGTAACAGCCGTAGCCGGAAGGACGTGAGCACCGATGTTCCGTGCCCGATTCGCCGCCCGAGGCGCCGCCACAGCCGCCGCCCTCGCCCTCACCCTGGTCGCCTGCGGCCAGGATTCCGAGGGCGGTTCAGAACCGGATCGAGACCCCGACGCCGAGGGCGGCACCGTCGGCATCGCGATGCCCACCCGCGAGTCCGAGCGCTGGATCGCCGACGGCGAGAACATGGTCGAGCAGTTCGAGGAGGCCGGCTACGAGACGGACCTCCAGTACGGCGAGAACCAGATCGAGACCCAGATCAGCCAGATCGAGAACATGATCGCGCAGGGCGTGGACCTGCTGGTGATCGCCGCCATCGACGGCGCCTCGCTCGGCAACGCGCTGCAGCAGGCGGCCGACGCCGACATCCCGGTGGTGGCGTACGACCGGCTCCTGATGGACACCGAGAACGTCGACTGCTACGCCTCCTTCGACAACGAGCGGGTCGGCGCGTTGCAGGGCCAGTACATCGTGGACTCCCTCGGCCTGACCGAGGGCGGCGACGAGAGCTTCAACATCGAGCTGTTCGCCGGCTCGCCCGACGACAACAACACCCGCTACTTCTTCCAGGGCGCCATGGGGGTGCTGCAACCCTTCCTGGACAGCGGCCAGCTCACCGTCCGCTCCGGCGCGACGGAGCTGAACGCGATCACCACCGAGCGCTGGTCGGGCTCGGAGGCGCAGGAGCGGATGGACGACCTGCTGACCGCCGAATACCGCTCCGAGCGGCTCGACGCCGTCCTCTCCCCCTACGACGGGATCTCGCTCGGCATCATCGCCGCGCTGAAGAACGTCGGCTACGGCACCGCCGACCAGCCCCTCCCCGTGGTGACCGGGCAGGACGCCGAGCTCGCCTCGGTCCAGTCGATCATCGCGGGCGAGCAGACCCAGACCGTCTACAAGGACACCAGGGAGCTGGCCGCCCAGGCGGTGGCCATGGGTGACGCGCTGCTGCACGGCGAGGAGTGCGAGGCCAACGACACCGAGTCCTACGACAACGGGGTCAAGGTGGTACCGGCCTATCTCCTGGACCCGGTGAGCGTCGACGCGGAGAACTACCAGATCCTCGTCGACGAGGGCTACTACACCGAAGAGCAGCTGGGCTGACCCATCATGACCGAGCACGTGTTGGAGATGCGCGACATCACCAAGACCTTTCCAGGGGTGCGGGCCCTGGACGGGGTCGACATGTCCGTCGCGCGCGGCGAGATCCACGCGATCTGCGGGGAGAACGGCGCAGGCAAGTCAACGCTGATGAAGATCCTCAGCGGCGTGCACCCGCACGGGAGTTACCAGGGGGAGATCCACTTCGAGGGCGAGCTCTGCGCGTTCCGCGACATCAAGGACAGCGAGCGGCGCGGAATCGTGATCATCCATCAGGAGCTGGCGCTGGTCCCGCACCTGTCGATCGCGGAGAACGTCTTCCTCGGCAACGAACGGGCCAACCGGGCCGGGATGATCAACTGGACGGACACGCTGCGGGAGACGGAGCGGCTGATGCGCCGCGTCGGCCTCTCGGAGGACCGTCCGACCACCACCATCGCCGAACTTGGGGTCGGCAAGCAGCAGTTGGTGGAGATCGCCAAGGCTCTGGCCAAGCGCGCGAGGCTGCTGATCCTGGACGAGCCCACGGCGGCCCTCAACGACGAGGACAGCGCCAAGCTCCTCGACCTGATCCTGGAGTTCAAGGAGCAAGGCATCTCCTGCATCCTGATCTCGCACAAGCTCAACGAGATCCGCCGGGTCGCCGACTCGGTGACCATCCTGCGGGACGGCCGCACCATCGAGACGCTGCCGGTGCGGACCGCGCCGGACGCCCCGGCCGAGGTGTCGGAGGACCGGATCATCCGCGGCATGGTCGGGCGTGAGTTGACGCGGTTCTACCCGACCCGCACCCCGTACACCGGGGAGTTGGCGGGGAAGGTGGCGATGGCGGTGTCGGACTGGACCGTCCGGCATCCGCTGGACCCGGCCCGCCGGGTGGTGGACTCGGTCTCGTTCGACGTGCGACACGGCGAGATCCTCGGCATCGCCGGGCTGATGGGCGCCGGCCGCACCGAGTTGGCGATGAGCCTGTTCGGCCGCTCCTGGGGCCGCTATGAGCGCGGCACCGTCTCGATGGGCGGCCGGCAGGTCTCGACGAGGTCGGTGTCGGACGCCATCGAGCGCGGCCTCGCCTATGTCACGGAGGACCGCAAGACCTACGGCCTCAACCTGATCGACACGATCAGCCGCAACATCTCGATGGCGGCACTGCCCAGGGTGGCCAGGCGTGGTCTCGTGGACGAGCACGCCGAGACCCGGATGGCGGAGCGTTTCCGCGCCTCGATGAACATCAAGGCGCCCACCGTCTTCGAGCAGGTCGGCCGGCTCTCCGGCGGCAACCAGCAGAAGGTGGTGCTGTCGAACTGGATCAACGCCGAGCCACGGGTGCTGATCCTGGACGAGCCGACCCGCGGCATCGACGTGGGCGCCAAGTCCGAGATCTACACGGTGATCGACCAACTGGCCGCCGAGGGCAAGGCGGTGATCGTCATCTCGTCCGAGCTGTCCGAACTGCTCGGAATCTGCGACCGGATCGCGACGATGGCCGCCGGCCGACTGACCGGCGTGCTGGACCGCGCGGACGCCAGCCAGGAGTCGCTGATGCGGCTGATGACGAAGACCGAGACGGTGCCCGGAAGCGAGGAACGGTGAGATGAGCCAGGCCACCCTGGGCAAGACCCCGACCGACCAGCCGCCAGGCGGCGACGGGGAGGTCGGCGGCATCCGTCAGCTGCTGTCCGTGGTGCGCAACGCCCTGCGCACCAACATGCGGCAGTACGGCATGCTGATCGCGCTGGCCGTGCTGCTGCTGGTCTTCCAGATCTGGACCGGCGGCGACGTGCTGCTGCCGCGCAACGTCAGCAACATCATCAACCAGAACGGTTACATCCTGATCCTGGCCATCGGGATGATGATCGTCATCATCAACGGCCATATCGACCTGTCCGTCGGGTCGATAGCCGGTTTCAGCGGGGCCGCGGCGGCCGTGCTGATCCTGGAGTACGACCTGCCGTGGCAGCTCGCGGTGTTGTTGTCGCTGCTGATCGGCGCGGCCATCGGCGCCTGGCAGGGGTTCTGGATCGCTTATGTCGGACTACCGTCCTTCATTGTCACGCTGGCCGGCATGCTGCTGTTTCGGGGCGCCACCCGGATCCTGCTCGAGGGCCGCACCTGGTCGGGCCTTCCACAGGGCTTCCAGGACATCAACCAGGGGTTCCTGCCGGAAGTCGGCCCGGAGACCAACTACCACAACCTGACGGTGCTGTTGGGCATCGCGGTGTGCGTCGCCGTGGTGGCCCAGGAGTGGCGGCGCCGCTCCCAGCAGCGGCAGTACGAGCTGACGGTGCTGCCGTTCAACCTCTTCGTGCTGCGCTGCGCGGTGCTGGTGGTCGCGGTGCTGGCGTTCACCCTCACCCTGGCCAGCTACCGGGGCACTCCCGTGGTGCTGCTGATCCTCGGCGGACTCGTCGTGCTGATCGGCTTCGTGATGCGCAACTCGGTGTTCGGCCGGCACGTGTACGCGCTGGGCGGCAACCGGGCGGCGGCCGAGCTGTCCGGCGTGAAGTACCGGCGGGTCACCATGGCCGTGTTCATCAACATGGGCGTGCTGTCGGCGCTGGCCGGCATCGTGTTCACGGCCAGGACCGGCACCGCCACCACCGGCGCCGGCAACCTGTTCGAGCTGGAAGCCATCGCGGCGTCGTTCATCGGCGGCGCCTCGATGAGTGGCGGCGTGGGCACGGTGCTGGGCGCGGTGATCGGCGGCCTGGTGCTCGGCGTGCTGGACAACGGCATGCAGCTGGTGGGCGTCGGCGAGGACTGGCAGCAGGTGATCAAGGGCCTGGTGCTGCTGGTCGCGGTCGCCTTCGACGTCTGGAACAAGCGCCGCGGCCTGTCGGGACGCGGCTGACCTCCGGCCGTCCGGCCGCTTGTGCCCCCCGCTCGGGTCCCTGCCTGGGCGGGGGGCTACCGTCGTGGGATCTTGACGTCCCCTTCGGCTGAGGAGCACATTCCGTGAGAGATGAAGCGCCGTGGTCCGAGGTGTTCGGCCGGCTGGACGACGGTGCCGAAGTGCGCCGTTGGACGCTGGCCAGGGGCGGCACCCGGCTGCGGGTGCTCAGCTACGGCGGGATCGTGCAGTCCCTCGAACTGCCGGACCGCAACGGCGAGTCGGCCAACGTCTCGCTCTGCTTCGACACCCTGGAACCGTACGCCGCCGGCCGCTCCCCCTACTTCGGCGCGCTGATCGGCCGCTTCGGCAACCGCCTCGCCCGGGGCCGCTTCACCCTGGACGGGCGGACCTACCAGCTGCCGTGCAACAACGGCCCCAACAGCCTGCACGGCGGCGACGTCGGCTTCGACCGCCGGATCTGGGAGGTCACCCCCGCCGGTCCTGCCGCGCTCACGCTGCGGCTCACCAGCGAGGACGGCGACCAGGGCTACCCGGGCACGCTGCGGGTCGAGATCGACTACACGCTCACCGAGGACGGCGGCTTCCGCATCGACTACCGCGCCGAGACCGACGCGCCCACCGTCGTCAACCTCACCTCGCACACCTACTTCAACCTGGCCGGCGAGGGCGCGGGCACCGTCCACGACCACCGCCTCGGGCTCGAGGCCGGCCACTACACGCCGGTCGACGCCACCCTGATCCCCGAGGGGCCGCCGGCCCCGGTGGACGGCACCCCGTTCGACTTCCGCCGCGCCAAGCCCATCGGCCGCGACCTGCGCCAGGCGCACCCGCAACTGCTACGCGCCCAGGGCTTCGACCACAACTTCGTGCTCGACAAGGGTGTGACGGCCGATCCTGAGCGGGTGGCGACCGTCTACGAGCCGCACTCCGGCCGGCTGATGACGGTGGCCACCACCGAGCCCGGGCTGCAGTTCTACAGCGGCAACTTCCTGGACGGCACCCTGGCCGGGCCCTCGGGCCGCGTCTACCGGCAGGGCGACGCGCTGTGCCTGGAGACCCAGCGCTTCCCCGACTCCCCCAACCGGCCCGACTTCCCCTCCACGGTGCTGCGTCCGGGCGAGACCTACCGCTCGACCACGGTTCACTCGTTCGCCGTACGGTAGCCGGCGGGCCATCCGGGCGGTTGCTGTAGTGGACGCATGACGTCCTCGCCCTCCGGCTCGTCCCGCGACCCGTTCGCCGACCTGCTCGACCGCTTCCTCGGCATGTCGCCGGCGGCCGCGCCGCCGCGGGTGCAGCGGGTGCCGATCGGCCGGCTGCTGTCCGAGGCGGCCAGGGACCTGATATCCCGGGCCTCGGAGCGGGCCGCCGCGGACGCCGTCGAGGACCTGGACACCGGGCACCTGCTGTGGGCGTGCACCCGGGTGGAGCCGGCCCGGGGACTGCTCGCCGAGGCCGGCGCCGACCCGGACCGGCTCGCCGAGAGGGTCGCCGGGGCCCGGCCGGGTCCCGGGGCCGGGCCGGCGGCCGAGCCGGGACTGACGCCGGCCGCCAAGCGGGCCCTGATCGCCGCGCACGCCCGCTCCCGGGCGGCCGGCGCCTCCTATGTCGGGCCCGAGCACATCCTGGCCGCGCTGCTCGACGAGCCGGGCTCGGGCGCGGCGCGGCTGCTCGGCGCGTCGGGTGTCGACCGGCCGGCGAGCACCACCCCGATGCTCGACACCTACGGCCGTGACCTGACAGGGGAGGCGCGCGCCGGGCGGCTCGACCCGGTGGTGGGCCGGGCCGAGGAGATCGAGCAGACCATGGAGGTCCTCTCCCGCCGCACCAGGAACAACCCGGTGTTGATCGGCGAGCCGGGCGTCGGCAAGACCGCGATCGTCGAGGGCCTCGCGCAGCGGATCGTCACCGGGGACGTGCCCGAGACGCTGCGGGACAGGCGGGTCGTCGCGCTCGACCTGCCGGGCCTGGTCGCCGAGGAGCGGCTGAGGAACGTCATCGACGAGGTGCGGGCCGCCGAGGACGCCACCGTCCTCTTCGTCGACGGACTGCACGCCGTGGTGGGCACGGGCGCCGACATCCTCAAACGGGCGCTGGCCCGCGGCGAGTTGCGCGTGGTGGGCGCCACCACGGTGGACGAGTACCGACGTCACGTGGCGAACGACGCGCCCCTGGAGCGGCGCTTCCAGCCGGTGACCGTCCCCGAGCCGAGCGTCGACGAGACGGTCCGGATCCTGGAGGGCCTGCGGGACTCGTACGAGGCCCACCACCAGGTGAGGTTCACCGACGAGGCGCTGGCCGCCGCCGCCGATCTCTCCGAACGATACGTCGCCGACCGCTTCCTGCCCGACAAGGCCGTCGACCTGCTCGACCAGGCCGGGGCGCGGGCCAGGCTCAGCTCGCCTGGCCGCTCCACCGAGGTCACCGGGCACCGGGACCGGATCGCTCGGCTCGGCCGCGAGAAGGACCAGGCGATCGCTGCCGACGACTATGAGCGCGCCGCCGAGCTCAAGCGGGAGATCGGCCGCGTCGAGGGCGAGTTGGCCGGGATCCTGGCCGGGCTTGAGGAGCGCCGCGAGGGGGTGCGGGAGGTCACGGCCGACGACGTCGCCGAGGTGCTGTCCCGGCGCACCGGCATCCCCGTCAGCCGGCTCACGGAGAGCGAGCGTGACCGGCTGATGCGGCTGGAACACGCCCTGCACGACCGGGTCGTCGGCCAGGACCAGGCCGTCACCGCGGTCGCCGAGGCGGTGCGGCGCAACCGGTCCGGGATGGGCGACCCGGACCGGCCGGTCGGCTCGTTCCTCTTCCTCGGCCCGCCGGGCGTGGGCAAGACCGAGCTGGCGAAGGCGCTCGCGGCGCTCCTCTTCGGCGACGAGGACCGTCTGGCGCGGTTCGACATGAGCGAGTTCCAGGAGCGGCACACAGGACTGCCGGCTGAGCGGGTGCGGCGGCAGCCGTACGGCGTGCTGCTCTTGGACGGGATCGAGCGGGCCCACCCGGACGTCCTCCACGCGCTGCTCCGGGTGTTGGACGACGGCCGGCTGACGGACGGCCAGGGCCGGACGGTCGACTTCCGCGACACGGTGGTCATCATGACCAGTGACCTGGACGCCGCGGACCTGGGGCGTCACCTCCCGCCCGAGTTCCTCGACCTGATCGACGAGACGATCGTCTTCCACCGGCTCTCGCCGGGCGAACTCGACCGGGTGGTCGACCGGCTGCTGGAAAGCACCCGGCGCCGGGTGCGCGCCCAGGGCATGCGGCTCGAGGTGACGGAGGACGCGCGCCGCGTGCTGGCCGAACACGGCCACCAACCGGAGCTCGGCGCCAGGCCGCTGCGCCGCACCATCCGGAGCGAGCTCGACAACCAGCTGGCCACGCTGCTGCTGAGCGACGAGGCCCACGCCGGCGACACGCTCGTCGCCGACACCCGCGACGGCCACGTCATCTGCGCCGTCGCCCGCGAACAGGAAGCGGCAGCCGAAGCCGCCGCCGAATCCGAAGGCTGGCCCCCGCCAGCGCCCTAGCCTAGCCGCCCCGGCCCGCGCTCCGCGCGGGCGTGCTC
>NZ_SMKC01000201.1 GCF_004348315.1 Streptomyces sp. 8K308
CCCCAGCACCGGACCCCCCAGCACCGGACCCCCCAGCACCAGAACGGCCGGCACGTGGTGGACCTGGCGGTCCTCTCCGAAGCGGCCGGTCTCGACCTGGTCACCTTCCAGGACCACCCCTACCAGCCGGCGTTCCTCGACACATGGACCCTGATCAGTTGGGTCGCCGCCCGCACCGAGCGGGTCCACCTGTCCGGCAACGTCACCAACCTGCCCCTGCGGCAGCCCGCGGTCCTGGCCCGCTCCGTGGCCAGCCTCGACCTCCTCTCGGGCGGCCGGATCGACCTCGGCCTGGGCGCGGGCGGCTTCTGGGACGCCATCGAGGCCATGGGCGGCCGCAGGCTGAGCCCCGGCGAGAGCGTCCAGGCGCTCAGCGAGGCCATCGACGTGATCCGGGGCGTCTGGGCGGCCGAGGAGCGCGGCGCGCTCCGCGTCGACGGCACGTTCCACAGGGTCGTGGGCGCCAAGCGGGGCCCCGCGCCCGCACACGACGTGCCGATCTGGCTGGGCGCCTACAAACCCCGCATGCTGCGGCTGATCGGCGAGAAGGCCGACGGTTGGCTGCCCAGCCTCGGCTACCTGTCCTCGCCGACCCTGCGCGAGGGCAACGCGATCATCGACGAGGCGGCCGAGCGGCACGGCCGCGATCCACGCGAGATCCGCCGCCTGCTCAACATCTCGGGCGCCTTCGGCACCTCCGCCGACCAGCTCCAAGGCCCGCCCGAGCAGTGGGTGGAGCAGCTGCTGCCGTTCGTGTTGGAGGACGGCGTCAGCACCTTCATCCTCGGCTCCGACGACCCGCGAACGCTCCAGATCTTCGGCCAGGAGGTGGCCCCGGCCCTGCGCGAGCGGGTCGCCGCCGAACGCCGCTCCGCCGGCACCCCCACCGGTGGCGTCCGTCCGGCCGCCGCCCTCGCCAGGCGCCGCGCCGGCATCGACTACGACAGCCTGCCCGCCGCCCTCCGCGAGCGGGCCGTCGAACCCGGCGACCGCGAGTACCCCGGGGTCCGCTCCACCTATCTGTGGCACGGCTCCCCGGGGCTGGTACTGCGCCCCACCACACCGCACGAGGTCTCCGAGGCGCTGCGCTACGCCCGCGCCCAGGACGTGCCGCTGGCGATACGCAGCGGCGGCCACGGCATCAGCGGCCGCTCCACCAACGACGGCGGCGTCGTCCTCGACCTCGGCGCCCTGAACGACGTCAAGGTCCTCGACCCCGAGCGCCGCCTGGTGCGCGTCGGCGCCGGCGCCCGCTGGGGCGAGGTCGCGGCCCGACTGGCCCCGCACGGCCTCGCGATCAGCTCGGGCGACAGCGGCGATGTCGGCGTCGGCGGACTCGCCACCGCCGGCGGGCAGGGCCTGTTCGGCCGCTCCTACGGGCTGACCATCGATCACATCAGGGGTGCCGAGGTGGTGCTGGCCGACGGTTCCGTCGTGCGCGCGGACGCTGAGCGGCATCCCGACCTGTTCTGGGCCCTGCGCGGCGCCGGCGCCAACATGGGCGTCGTCACCTCGTTCGACATCGAGGCCGCCGAGCTCCGCGACGTCGTCTTCGCCCAGATCCTGCACGACGCCACGGACACCGCGGGCTTCCTCCAGGCCTGGGGCGAGGTGAGCGAGACCGGCCCACGGGAGCTGACCGCGTTCCTCATCCTCATGCGGCAGGGCGGGCGGCCGATCGCGCAGACCTACGCCGTCTGGGCCGGCGACGACACGGAACGAGCCTCCAAGGCCCTCTCGCGCTTCCTGCCCATCGCCCCCGTCCTGAACCAGGACGCGCGACTCCTCCCGTACGCCGCGGTCGTGGCCCCCACGCACCAGCAGCACCACGGCGCCGCCGCCTTCCGCGGCCATGGCGGCCTGGTGGAGCACCTCGACGCCGCCACCGCGTCGGTCATGGCAGGCCTGCTCGACCGCAGGGACGCCACGTTTCTCCAGGTCCGCACCGTGGGCGGCGCCGTCAACGACGTGCCAGCCGAGGCCACCGCCTACGCGCACCGCACGCAGAACTTCTCCCTGTCCGCCGTGGTCAGGCCGGGCCACGAGGAGCGGGCGGAACAGGGCTGGCGCGCGCTCCCCCTGACCGGTCTCTACCTCAGCTTCGAGAGCCACGGCCACGCGGCGGCGCTGACCAGGGCCTTCCCACCCGCCACCCTCGACCGGCTGCGCGCGGCAAAGGGCGTCTACGACCCGGAGAACGTCTTCCGGAGCAACTTCCCCGTCAGCCCGGGCGGCGCCCGCGACGAGGTCGGCACCCGGGTCCCCGACGGCCGGGCGGGGTAGATTCCGCCGCCTCCGGGAACGCAGGTCGGCATGACCGCGCTCCTCAAGCAGCTCGTCGAGGCCCTGCGGGGCGACGTCGTCCGCGTGCTGTCGGAAGGCGGTGACGGTGAACGGCGGGTCGGTGTTCGGTGTCGATCGCCCGCCTCGACCACTTCAACATCCGCACCCCCGACATCCCGGCCGCCCACGCCCACCACACCTCCCCGGGCTTCGGCTGCCTTCACCGGCGGCGCCGGCCCGCGCCCGCACCACGTGGGAGTGGCCACGCACGAGTCGCACCAGGTGCTGCGCGTCGCCGACATCTTGGATCGTCCACGACGACCGCCGCCGCGACTTCTGGGGCAACGCGGTCATCGAGTCCTGGTACAAGGAGGCCACCACGGTCCTCGACCTGGCCGGGCGCCCCCTGCCCGTCACCCCGCCCGGCTTGACGAGTCCGCCGTCCAGGTGGGCGCGGACGGCCTGGGCTGACCGAGCGGAGGCCCCGGCCGCTGGGCGCGAGGGATGGCAGGGGCCTCCGTACGGCGGGCCGCCGCTACGCCGTGGACAGGGCGGCGGTCGGGGGCATGCGGGCGGCGCGGGCGGCCGGGTACGCGCCGGCCAGTGCGCCGACGAGAACGGTCGCCCCGGTCGCGCCGCCGAGCACCCACAGGGGCAGGGCGAAGGGCCACTCGCGGCTGGCGGCGAAGGCCATGGTCACGCCGCCGCCGATGATCGCGCCGCCGATCCCGCCGAGACCGGCCAACAGCACGGACTCGCCGAGGAACTGACGCCGGATGTGGGCCCGGGTGGCGCCCAGGGCCCGGCGCAGGCCGATCTCTGAGCGCCGTTCCAACACCGCGATGACCATGGTGTTGGCCACCCCGATGCCGCCGACCAGCAGCGAGACCCCGCCGAGGGCGAGCAGCAGCGTGGTGAGGGTCTCGTCCGCCGCCTCCTGCGCCGCCAGCGCGTCCGAGGGGCGGGAGACCACGACCTCCGACGGCAGCTCCGGGTTGACGGTGGCGGGCAGCAGTTGGGCGACCTCCTCCACGGCGGACTCCTCCGACCGCTCGTAGAGCGTGGACGGCGTCACCTCGTCGCCCGTCAGCTCCTCGGCCGCCTCCCAGCCGATCAGCGCCGAGGAGTCAAGCTCGGGCGCGAGCGCCACCGGGTCGAGGATGCCGACGACGGTGAACCACTCGCCGCCGAGCCAGACGTGCACGCCGCCGTTCGCCCGCTCCTCCGAGATGCCGAGCAGTTCGGCGGTGGTGGCCCCCAGCACCACGGTGGGGTAGGAGCCCAGCGCCGCGTCGAGCCATCGGCCGGCGGCCACGGTGCCGCCGACCGTGCCGAGCAGGTCGGTGCGGGCGGCGTTGACCGCGATGGAGTTGGTCTCGGCCTCGTCGATCTCGTCGTTGCGGTACACCGCGGTGTCCGCCAGCGTGCCGACCGCCGTCACGGACGTCACCTGCTCCAGCCGGTTCACCATGTCCACGCTCTCGGCGGGGAGTTCGGCCTGCCCGCCGGTGAACGCCGAGCCGGGCGTGACGGTCAGCAGGTTGGTGCCGAGCGCCCGCAGCCGCTCGTTGACCTCCTCCCGGCTGCTGGCGGAGATGCCGACGACGGCGACCATGGCGGCGATGCCGACCGCGATCCCGAGGGCCGACAGCACGACCCGCAGCGGACGGGCCCGCAGCCCTGAGGAGGCGACGCGCAGCGTGTCACGGGGCCGCAGCCGCGAGGGCGCGGGGGTGGCGGCGCTCATGACGGCACCGCCGCGGCGCGCTCCGCACGCTCGGCGCGTTCGTCGGACTCGATCCGCCCGTCGCGGATGTGGACCTGCCGCGGCAGCTGGGCTGCGACGTCGTGGTCGTGGGTGATGACCACGATGGTGGTGCCCGAGTCGTGCAGCTCGCGCAGCAGCCTCAGCACGGCCGTGCCGGAGGCGGAGTCCAGCGCGCCGGTCGGCTCGTCAGCCAGCAACAGCGACGGCCTGCCGACCAGCGCCCGGGCCACCGCGACCCGCTGCCGCTGGCCGCCGGACAGTTCGTGCGGCCGGTGGTGCACCCGGCCGGCCAGGCCCACCCGCCCCAGGGTCTCGCGGGCCAGGCGGCGGCGCCGCGCCAGCGACGCGCCGGTGTACAGCAGGCCGTCGGCGACGTTGTCCAGCGCCGTCACTCCGGGAGAGAGGAAGAACTGCTGGAAGACGAAGCCGATGCGGCGGGCCCGCAGCGCGGACAGCTGCCGGTCGGTCAGCTCGCTGACGTCGTGGCCGTCGATCCGCACCAGGCCGGAGTCCGCGCGGTCGAGGGTGCCGAGCACGTTCAGCATCGTGGACTTGCCGGAGCCGGAGGGGCCGACGATGCCGACCATCTCGCCGGCCTCGATGCGCAGGTCCACGCCGTCCAGCGCGCGCACCGGCGGTTGCCCGGGGTAGACGCGCCGTACGTCCCGGAGGTCGACGACGGTCCGCCCGAACGCCGGTGCGCCCGTGTTCGTGCTCACCGGCCAGCCACCCCCACGACCGTGCCCTCCGTGACGCCGCCGCCTGAGACCTCGACCCTGCCGTCCGCGAACAGGCCGGTCTCGACCTCGACCACCTCGGTGGTGCCGTCGGCCGCCACCACCTCGAGGCCGTAGGCGCCGGCGGACAGCGCGAGCAGCGCGCTGACGGGCACCGCCAGGACGTTCTCGCGCTCGTCGACCTCGATGACCACGTCGAGTGGCGTGCCGAGCAGCGACTGGTCGACCGGCTCGGACAGCCGGACCTCGACCTCGGCCACGGCGTCGTCGGCGCCCGCGGCCTCCTCGGCGGCGGCCGCGCCGCCCGCCCCGGAGCCGGTCGCGGCGGGCACGACGTCGGAGGCCGTCACGGTGCCGGGGATCGCCCGGCCGTCCGGCAGTTCGACGGTCACCTCCGTGTCGACGGCGAGGAGCTCGCGGTCCTCCATGCCGGCCTCCAGGCTGACCATCTGGTCGGATCCTGTGACGTCCAGCACGGGGGCGCCCGGGCTGACCTGCGCGCCGACGTCCACGTGGAGGGAGTCGACGCGGCTGCCGGCCGCCAGGAAGACGACGGACGACACGGGCACGAAGCCCGTCTCGGCCGCGCCGACGTCCTCCTGCCAGGCGCGGACGGCGTCCTCGGTGGCGCTGGTGAACTCCTCGTCCACGGTGAACCCGTCGTAGCCGAGCCGGGTGAGGTTGTCCTCCAGCTGCTCGACGTCCGTGCCGGCGTCGCCGACCCGTAGGTCCCGGAACATGGGTAGCGAGCCGAGCAGCGCGGTCACCAGCTCCTCGTCGACGCGGTACAGCTCGGTGCCGCGCTCGATCTCGGCGTCGGCCTCGGCGAGCGCGGTGACGGTGCCCCGCCCCGTCGCGGAGACGGTGTGCGGCTCGCCGTGGCCGAGGGTGCCGCCGAAGCTCCGGGTGACCGCGAGGGTCTCGCGGCTCACCTCGGCGGTGGCGGTGGGCCCGGCGGCGGCGTCGCCCTGGTCCGCGCTGGCGTCCTGGCCGACGAGCCAGTAGCCGGTGCCGGCGCCGGCCGCGGCCAGCACGAGGGCGCCGAGGGCCAGCCCGCCCAGGCGGGAACGGCGCCGGCGCCCGGGCCGCTCCTCGTCGGGGGTGGCCGTCGCGTCCGTCGCGTCCGTCGCGTCGGTCGGCGGAACGCGGCTCACTGGCCACCCCCGGACGGCGGGCCGCCGAACATCATGGGCGCGCCGGCCGCCAGCGGCTGGCACTCCTCCATCGCGGCCTGGAACTCCGCGCCCTGGGGGTCGGCGTTGGCGGGCATGCCAAGACGTCCGTTGGCGTCCGGGTCGGCCATGTCAATGTCGTTCTCCCGCATGCACTCGGTGAAGGCGCGCAACGACTCGATCTGCTCGGCGGTCAGGGACTGGCCGCCGCCGGGGCCACCGTTCGGCAGGACGTCCTGGCAGGCCTGCATGGCGGCCCGCACCTCCGGGTCGTTCTGGCTGCCCTCCGGGAGGCGGATGGCCATCTGGTTCGGGTCGGGGTCCTCCAGCTCGACGCCGTTCTCGCGCATGCAGTCGTACCAGTCCAGGGTCGCCTCCTGGTCCCGCTGGCCGTTCCCACCGCCGCTGCCGGCCGCGAGAGCGTCCTCGTCGGTGTCCTCGCCGCCTCCGCAGGCGGTCAGCCCCAGCGCCAGCACGAGTGCCGGCAGGGCCAGTCTGATGTGTCGCACGGTGGTCTCCCTGAGCCGTGGAGTGGGTCGGCTGACGGGGCCGAGAGTGCCGACGGGTTGTCAGGTTCCTGTTAGATCCCGGTCAGACGGCCGTTTCTTAGCTGACTCTTACGCGTGGAGACGGACGCTTGTGCCATGCCCGCCCGCATCCTCATCGCCGAAGACGACCGCAAGAACGCGGACCTCGTCCGCCGCTTCCTGGAGCGCGAGGGACACGTGACCGCGATCGTGTACGACGGGCGCGCGGCCATCGAGGAGGCCCGGCGCTGCCGCCCCGACCTGCTGGTGCTCGACCTGATGCTGCCGCACGTGGACGGCCTCGACGTGTGCCGGGTGCTGCGCTCCGAGCCGTCCGGCGGGACCGAGATCCCGATCATCATGCTCACCGCCCGCGCCAGCGAGGACGACCTGCTGGTGGGGCTTGCCCTCGGCGCGGACGACTACCTCACCAAGCCCTACAGCCCGCGGGAGCTCGTTGCCCGGGTCCGTACGGTGCTGCGCCGGTCGGCTCGCTCCACCGCCGCCGTGCCGGAGGTGTACCGGGTCGGCGACCTCGCCATCGACACCGCGCGCCACGAGGTGCGGGCGGCGGGCCGGGCGGTGGAGACCACCCCGGCCGAGTTCAACATCCTGGCCTGCCTGGCCGCCTCGCCCGGGCGGGCGTTCACCCGGCAGCTGCTGCTCGAGCATGTCTCCGGCTTCGGCCGGGACGCCACCGGCCGCACCATCGACGTCCACGTGATGAACCTCCGCCGCAAGATCGAGCCGGTCCCGACCCGGCCCCGGTACCTGCTGACGGTGTACGGCGTGGGCTACAAGCTGGCCGAGGAGCAGCAGCCGGACGCCGCGGCCGAGGTGCCGGCGCCGGAGCGGCCTGGTCGGTGGGATGCGTCGTAGCCTGCGGCTGCGTCTGCTCGGCCTGTCGCTCACCGTCGCCTCCCTGTCGGTCGTCGCCACCGCGCTGCTCGCCACCTACGGCACGGGCACCCAGCTGCGCGAGGAGATCGAGAGCAGCGCCTCGCTGCTGGAGGCCGACAGCCTCATCCGCGACTCGCTCCTCGACTACGCCAGCGAGCACAGGGACTGGGACGGCGTGGCGCCGCTCGTCGTCGACCTGGCGCTCAGGACCGGGCGGCGGATCGAGCTCACCACGCCCGGCGGCGTGACCATCGCCGACTCCGCCGCGCTCCTCGGGCAGGGCGACGTCGGGCGGCCGTCCACGCCTTCGGCGCGCGTCGACGCCGCCGACCCGCCCGACGCGCCGACCGGCGTCCAGGGCGGCACGGACCCCGGGGCTTCGGCCAGGTCCGGCGCCGCCCGGCTGATGATCGCGTACAACGGCTGGCAGCTGACCGAGGCGGAGCAGGGCGAGCGGCAGCGGTTGGTCGACCAGGCCGTCGCCTGCCTGGCGGAGCGGGGCATCGACGCCACCCTGGTCGACTCCGACACGGCAGGCGGCTGGCCGTCGAGCCCCGACAACCGGCTGTTCGTCTCCAGCGGCGGCCCGAGCCTCTCTGAGGCGGCGGCGGACGCCTGCGTGCCGGAGGGACTGAACGAGCCGAGCGCCGTCGCGCAGGAGGTGAACGCGCGCGCCGTGGCGCTGGCCACCGCCTGCCTCGACGCGTCCGGCCTCGACCACGAGGTCGTGACCTCCGCCTCCGGCCTGCGCCTGGTCCAGCCAGGGGCGAGGGCGGCGGGCAGCCGAGCCGTTCCGCGGCCTGGGCTGAGTGCGAGGAGTCCGCGCGGATCGAGGCGACCCGGCCCTATGTCGCGCCACCTGCCGAGCTCTACCTCGGCACCAGCGACCGGTTCGCACCGTTCTCCGCCGAGGGCTGGTGGCGCACGGCCGGCACCATCGCCGCCGTGCTGCTCGCCGCGACCGCCATCACCGTGCTCGCCGTGCGGCGCGTGGTGCGGCCGATCCTCGCGCTGACCGGGGCCGTCCATCGGATGGAGGCGGGCGACCGCTCCGCCCGCGTGCCGGTGCGCGGCAACGACGAGGTGACCCGGCTGGCCGACGCGTTCAACGCGATGGCCGCCGCCATCGAGGCCAACGACCAGCAGCGCAGGGCCTTGGTCAGCGACGTCGCCCACGAGCTGCGCACCCCGCTGGCCAACGTCCGCAGCCACCTGGAGGCCGCCGAGGACGGCGTGATGCCGCTGGACACCGAGCTGATCCGGTCCCTGACGGAGGAGGCCGCCCTGCTTGAGCGGCTCGTCAGCGACCTTCAGGACCTCGCCCTGGCCGACGCGGGCATGCTGCGCGTACACCCCGAGGAACGCGACGCGGCCGACCTGGCCGGGCAGGCGGTGGCGGCCCACCGGGCCCGCGCCGAGGCATCCGGCGTCGCGGTGCGGGTGGTCGGCCCGGACGAGCCGGTCCCGGTCTATGCCGACCCGGCCCGGCTGCGGCAGGCGCTGGGCAACCTGGTGGCCAACGCCGTCACCCACACCGCCGCGGGCGGCCGCGTCGAGGTGGGGGTGCGCCGCGCGGCCGACGAGGTGGTGCTCACCGTGACCGACACCGGGCGCGGCATCGCGCCCGAGCACCTGCCGCACGTCTTCGACCGGTTCTACCGGGCCGATCCCTCGCGCAGCCGCAGCACCGGCGGCAGCGGCCTCGGCCTGGCCATCACCAGGCATCTGGTGGAGGCGCACGACGGCCGGGTCGAGGCGAGCAGCACGCCGGGCCGTGGCTCGGTGTTCACCATCCGCCTGCCGTACGCCGCGCCGTCCGCCGTCGGCTCGCCCCGGCACGAGCACGGGGTCGGCCGCCCCCGGCCGGTGGGTGGGTCAGTCACGCTCCACAGCGGACCCCACGACGCCAGACGCCGGCGATCGCGCTGGTCGCGGTGATGTCGGTGGTGGGGTCGCCGTGTACCAGGAGCAGGTCGGCACGCAGGCCGGGGGCGACGCGGCCCCGGTCGGTGAGCCCGAAGTGGCGGGCCGGCACGCTGGTGGCCGCCGCGAGCGCCTCCTCGTTGCCGAACCCGGCCTCGGTCAGCAGCACGAGTTCCCGATGCATGGTGGAGCCGTGCGCGGGCCCGAACGGGGTGGCGTCCGTGCCGGCGAGCACGCTGACCCCGGCGCCGCGCAGGGCCCCGGCCGCCCGAACGGCGTTCTCCGCTCCGAGGTCGGCCGCCTCGTAGTACGTGAGTGTGCTGACCACGAACACGCCCTGCGCGGCGATCCTCCTGGCGACGCGTTCGGCCTCCGCGCCGGTGTCGCGGTAGACGTGCGCCAGGCCGTCGACCCCCGCGTCCAGGGCGACCTCGACCTCCCGCAGGGTGATCGCGTGCGCGATGGCGCGCAACCCGGCGGCCCTGCCGGCACGGACCAGCGCGGCGACGGTGTCGGGCGACAGCACGGGCAGCGGCGTCCCGGACTCGACCCTGCCGTCGATGACGATCTTCAGGTAGTCGGCGCCCTCGGCCACCCGGTCGGCGACGAACCCCTCGGCCTCACCGGGATCTGCCACGGTGTCGAACTCGACCCCGGGCGCCAGCTGGGTGGGGTGCCCGCCGGGGGCGGTGGCGAGCACGCCCGCGCTGCGGAGGTCGGCCACGTCGTCCCGCTCGGCGGCCAGCCTCCGTTGCTCGGCCAGGGTTTCCGGCAGGCAGAACATGTCGAGCTCGGTGGTGACGCCGAAGCTCAGCGCCTGCGCGAGGTTTCCGTCATCGACGTGCGTGTGCGCGTCGATCAGGCCGGGCAGCAGGGTCTTCCCCGACCCGTCCACCACGACGTCGGCGTGCCCGCCGTTCAGTCCGGCGATGCGGTCGCCGTCGATCAGCACGTTGGCGCGAGGCACGGTCCGCCTGCCGTCGAACAGGCGAACGTCGCGGATCAGCGTGCGCCCGCGCCCCTGCTGTTCGTGTCGTCGGCTCTCGGCCGAGGCGGTCGCCCCCATCGCCGCCACACCAAGCACACTCGCCGTGCCCAAACCGAAGTCACGCCGGGAAATCATTCCGCTCCCCCTGTCCTGGATCGTTGTCTCTCGGGATCGTTGTCTCTCGGGATCGTTGTCTCTCGGGATCGTTGACGACGCGAACCAAGAGGGGAGCCGGAGCCACGAGTGTGACATAGCGTGATGTGCGTCACAGTTGGGCGCCGGGAGGTCACACGTGGACCGCCTCGGAGACTCTCAGCTGCGATGAGCGATTCAACCGAGGTCTTCGTCGAGCACCGGGAACTGCTGTTCTCGGTGGTCTACGGCATGCTTGGCACCGTCGCCGACACCGAGGACGTGCTGCAGGAGACGTTTCTGTCGTGGGCGTCGCGATCGGGCGGCCCGGTCGAGAACGAACGCGCCTATCTCGTGCGGATCGCGGTCCACCAGGCACTCGCCCGCCGTGCCGCGATCGGCCGGCGCAAGGAGACCTACGTCGGGCAGTGGCTGCCGGAGCCACTCGTCGAGGAGGACGGCGACCCGGTCGTCCGCGCCGAGTCGTACTCGATGGCGCTGTTGGTGGTGCTGGAGACGCTGACGCCGCTGGAACGTGCGGTCTTCGTCCTGCACGAGGTGTTCGGCTACGCGCACACCGAGATCGCGGAGATCCTCGGCCGCCGCCCGGCCGCGATCCGCCAACTCGCCCACCGCGCCCGCGAGCACGTGCACGCCAGGCGCCCGCGGTACCGGGCCGACCCGAAGGTGTGCCGGGAGGTGACGAAGCGGTTCCTGGACGCCGTGGTCGGCGGAGACCTCGAGGCGCTGCTGCGCGCCCTGGCGCCGGACGTGACGCTGTGGACGGACGGCGGCGGCAAGGGCCCCGCGTGGAGCCCGCATCCGGTGCACGGCCGAGAGCGGGTCGCGAAGCTGTTCGCCGCGATCCACCCCCGCGTGCTGGCGCGTCTCGACGTCCGCCACCGCCGGGCCGGCGGGGACTCCGCGGCCGTGCTGTTCGTCGACGGCTCGCCGCTCGCGGTCTTCGTCCTCGACCTCACCCCGTACGGCGACCGGGTCAGCCGGATCTACTCGATCACCAACCCGGACAAGCTGCCGCGGATCGGCTGAGCGCGGACGGCCTTCTGACGGTCGTTCACCGGAGAGCGGTCATCGGCGGGCGGAACCAGTACAAGTCCCGCGCACGTCCCGTGATACTGATCGGTAAGACCGCAGAAACACTGGGACCGACGACGAGGGCACGGGGGCACGTTGAAACCACTGGAGCCGGACGATCCGCGAATACTGGGTCAGTACCGGCTGTTGCGGGTGCTGGGCGCCGGAGGCATGGGGAAGGTCTTCCTCGGGCGTTCGGCCCAGGGGCGGACCGTGGCGGTGAAGCTCATCCACCCGCAGCTGGCCCTCGACCCGGACTTCAGGCACCGCTTCCAGCGGGAGATCGCCGCCGCGCAGCGGGTGGGCGGCGAGTGGACCGCGCCCGTCCTCGACTCCGACACCGAGGGGGAGATCCCGTGGGTCGCCACGGGATACATCGCGGGCCCGCCGCTGTACGACATCGTGACCCAGTTCGGCGTACTGCCGGAGCGCACGCTGTGGCGGCTGGCCGAGGGACTGGCCCTCGCGCTGACGGCCATTCACGACAGCGGCCTGGTACACCGCGACCTCAAGCCGTCGAACGTGCTGGCCACGGTCGACGGTCCCCGCGTCATCGACTTCGGCATCGCACGCGCCGTCGGCGGCAGCGTTCTCACCAGAACGGGCGCGGTGGTCGGCTCGCCAGGCTACATGTCCCCCGAACAGGTCAGAGGCGAAAAGCTGGACCCCGCAAGCGACGTCTTCAGCCTGGGCGCGACACTGACCTACGCCGCCACCGGCGCCGGCCCCTACGACACCGAGGACGGCGCGGCCCACGCGCTCATGTACCGCGTCATCAACGAGCCGCCCAACCTCCGTCACCTCGCCGGCCCGCTGCGCGAACTGGTCACCGCCTGCCTGGCCAAGAACCCGGGAGAGCGCCCGGCGCCCCGGGAGATCGCCGCGGCGGCGCGTGCCCACGGCACCAGCGGCCCCTGGCTCCCCGCGAACCTGATCGACCAGTTGCTCCGGGACACGGTGCAGTTGCTGTCCATCGAGGAGCCCGCGCGGGAGCCGGCAGCCGACACACCACCGCCGGCACCACCCGGCGCCCCGTCCACCGC
>NZ_SMKC01000202.1 GCF_004348315.1 Streptomyces sp. 8K308
CCCCCGAGAAGCCCACCCCCGAGCAGGAGGCACGCCTCAAAGCCGCCGCCGAGAGTGGCACCCGCCTCCGCGGATTCCGCCTCGGCCACCGCACCGCCACCGCCCAACTCGGATGGCTTCTCCAACGCGGCGAACGAGCCGGCTTCACCATCCCCGCGGTGCACACGGCCACGCGACCCGCCCCGGGCCTCGGCTCCCGGGAGGAAACGACGCCGACACCCGACGTCGCCGTCGTCAGGCGCGACATCGAGCGCTTCCGCAAGAAGAAGGAGGGGCGCGTCGTCACCGTCCCGACCGCCACCTTCGAAGGGCGCCTGCGGGTCACCGACGTCGAAGCCCTGCGCGCGGCCCTCCTCACCGGCATTGGCCCGTCCAAGGCGTACGGCTGCGGCCTGCTCACTCTGGCGCCGCTCCCCGCCCAGACCCCGGAGGCCGTCCGTGGCTGAACCCTGGTGGCGCGCCGGTGCCCAGGACCTGCACCGCATGGAAGACCGCATCTCCAGCCTCTACGTCGAGCGCTGCCACGTCGACCGCGACGAGAACGCCGTCGTCCTGGTCAACCGCGAGCGCACCGTCCGCGTCCCGGCCGCCTACCTCGCCGTCGTCCTGCTCGGCCCCGGCACCCGCATCACCCACGCCGCCGTCACCCTGCTCGGAGACTCCGGTACTGCGCTGTGCTGGGTGGGCGAGAAGGGCGTGCGCCTGTACGCCTCCGGCCTCGGCACCTCGCGCGGCTCCCAACTCGTCATGCGTCAGGCGCATCTCGTGACCCGACCGCAGGAACGCCTCGGCGTCGCCCGACGCATGTACGCCATGCGCTTCCCCGGTGAGGACACCGAGGGCCTGACCATGCAGCAGTTACGCGGCCGGGAGGGAGTCCGCGTACGGCGCGCCTACCAGCAACACGCCAAACGCACCGGCGTGCCGTGGACCAAACGCGACTACCGCCCCGGCGAGCCCTTCGCCGCAGGCGACGACGTCAACCGGCTGCTGTCCGCGGCGAACTCCGCGCTCTACGGCATCTGCCACGCCGTCATCACCGGCATCGGCGCCAGCCCCGCCCTCGGCTTCGTGCACACCGGCTCTGCGGTCTCCTTCGTCCTGGACATCGCCGACCTCTACAAGGCCGACTACACCATCCCTCTCGCCTTCGACCTCACCGCCGACGGCCGCACCAGCGAACGCGACGCCCGCCTCGCCCTCCGCGACGCCGTCACCCAGACCAAGCTCCTGCCCCGCATCGTCAGCGACATCGCAGAACTCCTGATGCCCGACGCCACCGAGCTCGTCGACCGGGACGTCAACGCGCTCTGGGACGATAGCGGCACCACCGTCAGCGGCGGCACCAACTGGGGCGCCGACATCTTCGACGCGGCCAACTACCTCGCGGTCGTCGGCCCCGACTTCGACGCCCCGATCACGGGCGACGCGAGCGGCTCAGGAGCGGCCCGGTGACCGTCGTCGTCCTCATCGCCGCCCCTGAAGGGCTGCGCGGCCACCTCACACGCTGGATGTCCGAGGTCGCCGCCGGAGTCTTCGTCGGCAACCCCAACTCCCGCATCCGCGACCGCCTCTGGACCACCCTCGCCGACCGCATCGGCGACGGCCAAGCCGTCATGATCGAGCCAGCCAACAACGAACAACGCTGGTCCGTCCGCACCGCCGGCCGCGACCGCTGGTACCCCGTCGACTTTGACGGCCTCATGCTGATCGCCCGCCCACGCTGATAAACCCGCAGCTCAACAAGTGTCGCCCCCGCACGCGCGGGGATCGTCCTCTTTCGCGAGCGGCTTGCGGACTCGTCCCACTGTCGCCCCCGCACGCGCGGGGATCGTCCGCGCCCGGCCCCGCGACGGCGGCCGGCCAAGGAGTCGCCCCCGCACGCGCGGGGATCGTCCCTTCGGGTCCAGGCCCGCGCGTTCGATATCGCCGTCGCTCCCGCACGCGCGGGGATCGTCCGCACCTGCTCCTTGGCGTAACCTTGGCGTGCTTGTCGCCCCCGCACGCGCGGGGATCGTCCCATCATCAGGACTCCCAGCGGCCGCACCACGAGGTCGCCCCCGCACGCGCGGGGATCGTCCGGCGTCCACACCGTCCGCTACACGCTGACAGCCGTCGCCCCCGCACGCGCGGGGATCGTCCATCGGGCCGCAGCAGGTTGGCCCCGGGGAAGGTGTCGCCCCTGCACCGGCGGGAATTCCCTTGCGCTTCGAATGGAGAATTCCGAGTGGATCAGCTTCCGCCACGTTGGCCACCCGGCCCGACTGCCTTATCGCCCTGGCAGGCTCGTCGAGCAGAGCCTGCCCAGCCTTGGTGAGGACCACCGGGCGACGGTTGCGTTCGAAGAGCGCGAAGCCCGATTGACGCGTGAGGACTTGGACTCCTGCTGGCTGAGCGGCTGCCGGGGGCTCACCGCTCAGCCTGTGCAACCCAGCTCAGGAGCTATCCCTGCGGATGCGGGGTTGCCCTTCTGACCTGCGGTGATCTGTTGCGGTGAAGCTTAGTTCACTCAACCATGGTCTGGTTGTCCCGGATGTCCGCGTGGTTGAGGCGCATCCGAAGTCGGGCACGTAGCGCGCGTTGATTGCGCTCTTCAGAGTGGCGGGCGTCTGCTCGTGGTCAGTTTCCTGGGGTCTGTCATCGGGTGCTGGGGTCGTGTGGGACGAGCGCTGGGGTGTTGTCGTCGAGGGCCCAGCCGAGGGCGATGGCGATGGGGAGGGGGCCGTTGAAGAAGAGGTGGCCGGTGGTGGGGGAGCCGGTTTGGGTGGACCAGGCGGTGTGGGCGGTCTGCCACTGGGTGCGGAGGTATGTGACCGTGGTTGCGAAGGAGTTGGAGTCCTCAGGTACGCCGGTCACGGCGGCTTCTATGGCGAGCGTCGCACCGCAGGCGGGGCTGGCGTAGTGGTAGCCGGTGGGGCGGCCGTCAGGGTGGTCCGGGCTGCCGGTCTCGGCCACTCGGCGGGCTATGTCGACCATGCTGCTTCGGCCTGTCAGGCGGATGATCAAGGCCAGATGGCCATACCCCGGATCGCCTGGCCCCACAGCCGGGTTGGCGGTGAGTAGAGGGTCGGCAGGGGGTTGGAGAAAGGCGGGGGCAGCGGCGGCGTGGTTCCGTAGCGCGCCGTCGAGGCGGATGCCTGGGAATACTTCACCCGTCGCGACGGAGCGGTGGGCGATGGTCAGGCCCGAGCCTGGTGAGCGCAGGGTCTGGCCGAGGCGGTATCCGTCCTGGAGGGATATCAGCGGGTAGAGGACGATGTCGGTCAGGCTGCCGCCGGAGTCCACGTGTTCCGCGCAGCGGGCGTCGAGGAGTCGGCCGAGCAGATGGATCTGGTCGTTCGTCATCGTCAGAGCGGCGTCCTTCGGCCACAACTCGTCCCGGTCGAGACGGAGGGTGGTCGAGTGTCGGCTCCTGGCGGCGGTGAGCATCGCCCTGGCCCGGGTGTCGGAAGGCGCCGTGTGGTAGAGGGTGAGCACGATGCCGAGTCCGCGGTTCCGGGTGAGGGCCCAGCCAACGAGAACACCCGCCACCGCGACGGTGAAGGCGACGTACAGCAGCCAGACCTGTGAGGTCCAGCTCTGCAGGATGTTGGGGACGACGCCCAAGGCGACCGGCGCCGACACGGCCACCACCAGTGTGCCGAGGCCCTGGCGCGTGGCCAGCAGCACCCTCAGTTCCCGCAGGGCGTCGTTCATGGTTGGCGGACGAAGACCGCTCGGGTGGCGCCGGTCAGCTCAAGCAGCGTGAACTCGTCCTGGGGCAGTGGGACATCCGGACGGCCGACGTGCTCGTCGTTCGCGCTCCACGGGTGGCCGGCACGTTCCCGTACGTGGGCCTCCTCCGTCACCACCCCTGCCGGCGGGGAGTTGTTCAGGCACGCGACCAGTGCCCGATCCACGTCGATCCTGACGCGCACCGCGCGGGCGGTGTCCCAGGCCCATAGATGGGTGGTGCTCGGGACGACCTCGGGTAGAGCGTCAGCCGGGGCGAAGTGGAATCCGCCGAAGTCCGACCAGGCGCAGTCGCTTCCCGCCGAGGCCAGGTCCGCGCGGAGCGCCGTCCAGCTCATCGGTCCACACCGCTGAAGCCACATCGTCCTCACTGGCCATCCTCCTGTGCTGAGATCGGCAGGGCGTCGCCCAGCCGCTGCCGAGCGAGCGGTGCTTCGGCTTCCAGGAACGCGGTCGTCTCGCTCGTACCGCGCAACGTTCCGTACCCGCGGGTGGTGCCCGCACCGATACCGAGCACGCCGGTGTGAAGGTCGTAGAGAGCCAGCAGCAGGACATCACGCAGGAGGGTGTCCAGCGGGCTCGCGTCCGGATCGCTGGGCTCGTCCAGGATCGTCAGCGTGACCCGGCCCTGCTCGACGACCTCGTCCGTGAACAGCAGCCCCGTCGTGGCGCCGCCCGTGAAACGGTCCAGCGCCACATGGTTGCGGGAAACCGTCTCCGCCGGCGTGCCGCCGGGCTGCGTCACCGGAGAGTCCAGGAAGACGAGCCTGCCCCGAAGGCCTCCGGAATGCATGTCGCTCGCGTCGGCCGAGTAGCCGAAGGCCGCACAGACTGGGCAGACACCGCAGCCAGGCGTTTCTGCACACGACGCGTCCTCGGACAGGCTCCGCAGGATGAACTCGCAGCGGCTGCGCAGCAGTCCCTTCCACGTTGAGCCGGGAACGACCGGCCGTCCCAAATGGTCGCGCAGGTGCCGGGCGCGGTCCGTGGCCCTGTGCCCGCCCCTTTCGTGCTCGCCGCTGCCGACGTGCAGGGCGTCCACGACCTCGAAGTCGATCGGTTTCCCGAACACGAAGGGGAGTTGTGCTGGCGCGGACTCGGCCTCCGAGAGGATGACGGATGCGTCGTCGAAGAGCGCGGGGCCGCCTCGGGTGAGCCAGACGCGGCGGCCCTGTGGTGTTGAGAGATCGAGAACGCGACGCGTGACGCGGGTGAGCCTGGCCCGGCCGTGGCCGGTGCTGCGTGCGCCGCCGATGCGTGGGGACCATGACGGCAGCAGCCGCTCGAGTTCTTCGGCCGCGTCGGCGCGGTCGACGCGCAGCCATGCGGTGACTGTGGTCCCCGGCGGCAGCAGTTCCCGTTCCCTGAGTGTCTCGGTGAGTGCGGCGCCGCGTACCCGGTCGATGGCGGTGCTCATGCGGTGCAACGGCGTAGGCGCGTGCTCGGGCAGGGTGGTCCGTGTGCCGAGGATGCGGACCGCTGAAGCGGTGGCGGTCGACCGGTCGTCCTCCTTCCCGTCACCTGCCGTGCCGAAGAGGCGTTCCGCGTCGCCGTCAGCGCCCAGGGTGCGCGCGGCGTGGTCACGTAGCGAGCCGGCGAGCGAGGTGGCCGGGACGTGGGGTCGGCCTTCGGTGTCCCGGGCCAGCGGCAGCGCCGCTGCCGTGGCCGCGTCGCTGCGGCGGCTCTCGGGTGCGGTGACGCCCCCGGGTGTGTCGAGCGTCAACGTCAGCTCGTAGAGGTGGATGGTCTGGGGCATGGCGGCTACCCCCTTCGCACCAGAACGTTGAGATGCCGCAACACCTCGTCAAGAGCGGACAGTTCGGGATCGAGGAGCAGGCGCTCCAGCGCGCTGCGGTCGCTGGGGCGCAGGTCCCGAAGCGTTGTCGCGGCGAGGAGGTCGGTGTGTGGCGGGCGTCCCGAGGCGGCACGGTCGCGCGCGTAGGAGCGGAGCTTGTCGAGCAGCCAGGGGCCGTGGCCGGTCGCCTGCAGCAGGGCGGCGGTGCGTGCCGGCGCTTCGGTGTTCTCGTCGACCTGCGAGGCGCCGTCCCCGGTCGGGGTCCGGCCCGAGGGAGGGGACCATGGCTCGGTATCGATCCGGAGTGAGCCGTACCCCTCGTTGCGTCGCAGGCCAAGACCCGAGTCGCACAACCTCCGCAGCCGCTTCGCGTCCGGGACTTCCGCACAGTGCAGCAGGTATGTGCTGCCGGCGCTCACCGCCGGTTCCTCCGGCTTCGGCAAGTTGGTGGCGCGGTTCCATCCGCCGATGCGTTCGTGCCGCGCCCAGGAACGTTCGATCGTCACGGCGGTGCCGAGCAGCTCGGCGAGCTCTGGCTCCGAGGGGCGCAGCACCGGCAGCCCAGCGCCGTCCACGAGCAGCGCCGGCGCGGTGAAGCGCAACGCCAGCCGCCGCGCGGTCGGCTGCGCCAGCTCTGGCGTGGCCGGGCCGATGGCCAGTGTCGCCAGACCGCTGGTGCTGCCGCGCCCGCCGACGCGGACGCGGTGCTCGGCCGTCAGCCAGTCGCGGGCCGCTGCGGACAGGTCGTCGGGCACGACCAACTCGCCGCTCAAGGTTGTCGTCCGACCGTGATCGTCCCGCGCTCGGATGGCCTCCCGCGCGAACAGCTGCCCCTCCGCCGCGACGCCGTCCGCCGTAAGCTCGACGTGCGTGGACTGCCGCAGCAACGGCCCGGCCCACTCCCCGAACGATTCGATCTCGCCTTTCGCCGACTCGGCCGGACCGCCACACGCACCGCACTCCTCGGTTGGCCCGTCGCCGAACGCCTCATCGGCATGCCATCGGGCGCAGGCAGGCTCCGACCGGTACTTGCAGCGGAGGACCGACAGCGGCAGCAGTGCCCAGCCGTCGAGGAAGAGCGCACCGTAGCGCACGTGTCGCTCGAACAACTCCACGAACTGGGCCAGCAGCGCCGGATCGGAGCCGGCCAACTCGTCCGGCCTGCCGTGCTCCGTGATCCACGCCTGGGCCAGCGCGCCCCGCAGGACCGTGCCGCGCACATGACGGTGCGAGCGCAGCAGAGCCGTGCCGGGGTTGTGTCGCGTGCCCAGCGACAGTGGTTGCCGGGCGGTGAGGGTCATGGTGCGGATCTCTGGCATCAGCTCCTCGCCTCCCGCACGGTCGTGGCCGCGGACGCCGGCTGCTGGGCCAGCAGCGCCTCGAGCACGGCCAGGACGCTCTCGTCCACCGCTGGATCCTCCGTCGTGCAGGTCACCCAGCCGAGCCCACGACTGCGCCCGGCCCCGAGCTCGTGCACGCCGGCCGCCGCGCAGGCAAGGACGGCCAGGTGTTGTTCCTCGCTCAGCCCTGGACGCAGCGCGTCGACCCGCTCGACAGCGAACCGTGCCATCGCTCCCGGCACGTTGACTTCCTCCCCGATGACGAGGTGGGCCCGTCGGGCCGTGCCGGTGCGTGCGTCCAGTTGGACACGTGCTCGGGGTGCGAAGCTCTCCGGTCCCAGCGTCCCGTCGGGTCGACCTGGAAATTCCACCGGCCCCCAGTGCCACGGCGAGGGCCACCGAGGCGCGCCGAAGACCGCCCTCAGTACGTCGGGGCGCGTCGGCAGCAGACGCTCGGCGCTGGCCCGCATCACCCCCTTCAGCGAGGTGGCTGGAATGGGATCGTCCCGGTCGACGGTGGCGCCGAGTCCATCGCGGGCCGCGCCCGTGCCGATGCGGAAGGGAGCGTGGAAGTGGATGGTGACGATCACAGACGGCTCCTCGCCTTGGGGCCCAGCGGCCGCCACCAGGTGACGAGGCGCAGCGCGTGCCGCAGCGTGATCCCACTGCGCGGTGGCCGGCCGTCTCGTCCCGGAAGGAACGGCTCGATCGCCCGGAACTCCCCGGAACGCCGGGCTAGACCCTCCGCCGAGACGGTGTCGTCGTGGTCGCGCATGGCTTGGGCCAGCCGCGTCCGGAGGCTACGCGGCAGCCGGTGGAGCCGGTCTAGGGCGTCCAGCGTGGCGTCCTGGCCGAGAACGGACAGCGGGAGCGGCGAATCGTCCACCCCCTGCGGCCCCTCCGTGGTCAGATCCAGGAAGGCGACGGACGAGGCCGCGCCGCCGGTTCTCCGCTTCGCCGCCCGGAGCCGCTCCTCGGCGAGGTCCACCAGCAGGTACATCGGCTGCCCGTGCCGAGCGAAGACGAGACCGGCCGAGGCCGACGGCACCGGCAGGTCGAGCCCGTGGTCCAGGTTGACCGGCCCCACCAGGCTGTCGCGCATCTCGGCGTCGAACGTCTTCAGGTACTCCACGACGAAGGCCCAGGCATACGACGCCGGCACGCTCACCAGGACGTCGTCCCCGCCGACCACGTGTGGCACGACCGGCAACCGGGCCGACCGCTCCGGCCCCATCGTCTCGAGCACCTGGCTCGTCGCGCAGAGCAGGGACCACTCGGTGAGCTCCGACAGCCTGCGCGAGAGTTCCCGCTTGGTGTCGTGCAACGCCGGCTTGGTGGCCGCCGCTGCGAGGAGTCGTTTGAAGAACAGCCCCACCGCGTTGCCGTCGATGTAGACGGTGGCCAGGTGGTTGCGCTTGAGGTCACCGGCCCCGAGCGGGGCGAGGTTCTCCAGGGCGTCGGGCGCCTCGTCCACCTCCAGGAGCTCCTGCAACCGCTGCTCAGCCGACTTCTTGCGACTCTCTCCCACGCGCGCCGCCGCACGGGCACCGCGTCGTAGCCGGTGGGCGCAGTCCGCGCACACGAGTTCGGGAACCTCGGGGGCCTCAGGCAGCCGCGCCTTCTCGGTGGCGGGGTCCATGCCGCACAGCGGGCACAGCCGCGCGGCCGGGAACTCGGGTAAGGACGGCAGGTCGTACCAGACGTGCTCGACGTCTCCGCGCCGCGTCCGCGGGCCGATCTCATGCGCGTAGGCGCTGACGTACGACTCGCCCACGCCCCACACCGCCTGGAGCTCAGCGGCCGGGAACTCCTCGCGCAGCTCGGCCAGTACGGCACTGATCACCTTGCGCACCCGCTGCTGGCGGCCCTCCGGGCGCGGGTCGACGAGCTTGAGGCTGACGATGCCGTCCGCCTGTCCGGCCTCGCCGTTCGCGGCGGCCAGGCCTTGGGGTAGCCGGGCGGCGATCACCGCGCTGTCCGTCGCCTCAGCCATCCCCGCACTCGCGGAACGGCGCCCGCGAAGCCTGCTGGTGCGCGCCAGATACCGCTGAATGCGCACGAACGCGACATCGATGTACACCTGCTCGACGCTGCTTCCGGTCACCGGCTGTTCCCCCGCCTGAGCGCCTTGTCGTCCCGCACGACCGGTAGCGTCTGCGGCCGGGGACCGGGGTGGGGCAGCGGCAGCAAGGGGTCATCCTGCCGATCCTTGCCCTGGTGCCGAAATCCGCGGGACTGCTGCCAGAAGGCCATGCTGGACCGAAGGTGCTCGGGCACGAGCCGCCCGTCCTCGGGTAGTTCGCCGGCCGGGGGCCACCACACGTGGTGTGGAGAGACGCGGTCCAGGCACAGGATGTGGCTTAACGCCCGCCACACGCGGGTGCGTTGGTCGGCAGGTAGCGAAGTCCGAAAGGCGGTCAGAGCCTCCTGCGGCGACACGACCTTGGCTGGCTTGGCGGCCGTGTACCGCGACCGGGCCGAGTGCGCCTCAAGTCGCACGACCTCCGCCGTGCAACTGCCGAAGCCCAAGGGACGCCCACCACCCACGGCGAAACCAACGGGACCCGAGAACCCGTCCGGAAGAGACAGCACACCCTGAGGGGCGAGGGCCGCCAGAACGCCGCCGAGCTCCGCCAGGCCCAGGTTCTCGAAACGGACCGAGTAACGGAACCGCGTCCCGGCCGGAACCGCCTCCGCCCGGCAGAGCATCGGCTTCTTCGCCCCGGCGGGCTGCTCCTCCAGGGTGTGGAGGGCGTCCTTGCGATTCCTCGTGGCACGGAAGAACGGACGCCGCTCGAACGCCTCAGTCAGCCAGTAGAACTTGCGCCCGCGAAGTCTTCTCACTCGCCCGCCGTCGAGGCTGGAGCCCCACTCGCGTTGAGGCTCTGCCATCGGCAGCGGATCAGGCACCTTGTCGTTCCGGAGGTAGAATTGCCCGGCGCCGGGGCGCGGTGCGGACAGCGGCGGCAGCAGATGCGTCTCCATGGACGGCCGTGGAGAGTCAGGTGCGAGCACCGCGTCGGAGAACCGGAGGTGCCCGCGGTACGCCTTCTGCGTCGACGCGGCGGTGTTCGTCCCTTCGGTCTCCGCCGAACCGAACACGCGGCACGTGGGACACAGGCCGTCGGCCACATCCTGGCAGGGCAACAAGGCCTCCGTCACTCGATCCCGGGCACGATAACGGCCACCGCTGTGCCGCCAGATCTGCGCGAGGGCGATCCCGCTGACCCGCACGGGGGCAGATCCGGCAGATCCCGGCTGGTCCTGATAGCGCTCCGCCAACCGGACCCACACGACCTGATGGCGGGGAAACAGCTTGGGGCGAGCGGCGATGCGTTGTCCGACGAACACCTCGGGCCTGTTCGGATTCGCCGTGACGTTGACCCACGGAGGCTGGGTCTCCTCCTGCCAGGACTTCCCCTCCTTGCGCGCCCGTCGGACATCGTCAGTCCCGTCGACGGCATCGAGGAAGTCCTGCCACACCTCGTCCCGCTCGCCCTCCCAGGCGATGGCACGGGGGCCACTGCCGAGCCTGCCGACGGCGCAGAAGTAGGTCGCGTCCTTGCTGGTCTTGCGAGTGCCGCTGTCCGTCAGCAACAGTACCCAGCCGTCGCCGCGTTCGAGGTCATGCCGCCTGGACACCTGCAGCCGGGACACCTTCCGCCCGAAAGACGTGACGCGGCCCGGGTCGAGCACGTTCACCGTCGCCCCGGTACGCACGGCCTGCCAGCCTCCGAGCACCTCGGCGAGCCAGGCCGCAGGCGCCCAGGTCGTCTGCGGACAGATCGTCAACGCGGTCGGCCTCCCGTCGCCGTCCACGCTCTCCACACGCGCCATGTACCAGTAGCCCTCGCGCGACTTGGCCACATCCCTGTATCCAGGACGGAAGTCACCGTCGAACACCCGAAGGCAGCCACCAGCGATGCCCTCGTGTAACGACCGCACCACCCCCGCGATCCCCGACCCAGGCACGAACGGCTGGTCGTCACGACCTGACCGCCTCGGGAACCGGCTCTCCTCGGCTTCGGTGCCACGTCCTTGGCCTTGAGAAGCCATCGCCTCGCGTACCAGCAACGGACTCCGCGTGGTGAGCTCGACTTCGACCACTCCGCTCAGACGGTCTCCCGCCATCCGATCGTGACCGACGGGCATGGCACGCCACGGATGATCTGCCGGCCACTCGTCCGGCTTCGCAAACGGAACGAACGTGTACGGATTGACGAACGAGCCGCTTCCCTGATCGCCATGACCAAACGGCACCGCATCCCCCCAACGATGACCCGGCGCATCTGAACGAGCCGGACGCTACCAGCATCCCCGCAGCTGCGGGCGGAGATCGGCCAACGAGGCCAAGAGCGTTGACATGGCCCTTTCCCCGCGTTGCGCGGGGCGAGGCCGAGGAATTGACCGCGTGGGCACGACAATGCCCAGCTATCCCGCGTGGGCGGGGCGGATCCGGGCCTGCTTGAGACGAATGCGGCCGTGCGGGAGCTATCCCCGCGCGTGCGGGGACGACACGTTCGAGGAGGTCGCGGCCAGCGGAGTGCGGGGGCGATCCCCGCGTGTGCGGGACGACGAGCACGACGGCCCGCGCGACCTGGTCGCCGAGGGGCGATCCCGCGCGTGCGGGGACGACGTCATCACCACCACCCGGGATTCCACGACCACAGGGCGATCCCCGCGTGTGCGGGGACGACAGCCTCCCCGAGGACAACCCGGACGGCTACCGGGGGCGATCCTCGCGTGTGCGGGGACGACATCCGGTTTCCCGACGGCAAGCCGCCGACACCGGGGCGATCCCCGCGCCTGCGGGGACGACCGGGCGTCCCAGCTGGCGAACGAGCACCCGGAGGGGCGATCCCCGCGCGTGCGGGGACGACGCGGAAGGGCGCGGCCCGATCCGCCACGAGACGGGGCGATCCCCGCGCGTGCGGGGACGACTGGGGGGACTCGGCGAACAGCTCGCCGACGTAGGGGCGATCCCCGCGTGCGCGGGGACGACGTTCCGATATTCCTGTTCGGGTTCTATACCGCCGGGCGATCCCCGCGTGTGCGGGGGCGACGCCGCCGACGGCCGCCTCCACTGCCGCTACGGCGGGCGATCCCCGCGTATGCGGGGGCGACTCGTTGGCGGCTTCGGGCGCGAGGCGTCGGAGGGGGCGATCCCCGCGTATGCGGGGGCGACTGGAGAACCGGCCGTAGGAGGTGGGCCATGCCGGGGCGATCCCCGCGTATGCGGGGGCGACGCTTGCTGACCAGGAACGATGCACTGGGAAGCCTCCGAATGCATTTGCTCAATATTACGTCTGAGGGGCTCCTGTTGAGCCAGGTGCGGAGACGCCATGGCGATGCTCTGGGATGGCCCGTGGGCGTGAGCGTACCTGCGCGGAATGCCTGGTCCGCGGGGATGTTGGGCAGGACACCGACTACCGTCCCGGCATGGGCGTGCGGGCGGGAGCCGGTTCGATTGGCCGGTGTCGGAGTCACGGCCCCTCTACTTCCGCGCGGGTGATGGAGGAGGGGCGGGCGGAGAGGCGGAGTTCGCCCCAGGGCATGAAGTTGAGGGTGACGGCCGTGAGGTGTTCGCCGACCGGGGGGAAGTCGGCGGGGGTGACCTCCGTGCCTGGTTCGGCTAGGAGGACGAAGTCGATGAAGGCGGGGGTGTGGACGGG
>NZ_SMKC01000203.1 GCF_004348315.1 Streptomyces sp. 8K308
GGGGCGGGGCGGGCACAGCGTGACGTGCGTTCGTGAATTCAAGGAGGAGTTTATGAGAGCGTCGATTCCAGGCACCCCCCTCGACCGCCGCCGCTTCCTGCGACTGTCGGGCGGGCTCGCCGCCGCGACCGCGCTGCCCGCGGCGTTGACCGCCTGCGGCGGAAGTTCGTCCGGCGGCTCGGGATCGCTGCGGCTCGTCGGCGTCTCCGACCAGCAGGCGCCGCTCGACCTGCTCACCGGGGAGTACACCGCTGCCGAGTTCGAGACCTCGTACTCCCCGACCGACCAGGTGCAGACCTCGCTGCGCACCCAGTTGGGCGCCGGCAACGCCCCCGACGTGCACGTCGTCTACCCGGGCAACGGCAGCGCGATGAGCATGGCGCAGATCGCCCAGGCCGGACTGCTCGCCGACCTCAGCGACCAGGCGTGGACCGGGAACATACCCGACAACTTCAAGCCGGCCTTCCAGCTCGACGGCAGGACCTACCTCTACTCGGCCGGCGCCAGCGTGATCGGCGCGATCTACAACCAGAGCGTCTTCCAGGAGGCCGGGGTCGAACCGCCGACCACCTGGAGCGAGTTCCTCCAGGTCTGCGAGGCGGTGCGGGCGGCCGGCCGGATCCCGATCGCGCTGGGCGCGCAGACCCCGTGGGTCACCCAGCTCATCAGCTACGCGCTGGTCCCGTCCACCGTGTACGCCCGGAACCCGGATTTCGACAGCCAACTGCGGGACGGCTCGACGAGCTTCGCCGACTCCGGCTGGGCCGACGCCTTCGAGATGTACCTGGAGCTGCGCGACCGGGGGTTCTTCAACGACAACCCCAACGGCACCACGTTCGAGCAGCAGACCGCCATGGTGGCCACCGGCGAGGCCGCGATGGCCGTCCAGGTCTCGGCGGTGCTGCCGGACTTCCGCGGCGCCGCCGCGAACCCCGACGACCTGTCGATGTTCCCGATGCCCGGCGCCGACACCGCCGCCGACGTGTGGATCCCGGCCGGCGTCGTGGTCGGGCTCGGCGTCAGCGCGAACAGCCGCGACCAGGAGGCGGCCCTGGCGTTCATCGAGTTCCTCGGCGAGCAGCGGAACATCAACCGCTGGGCAGAGGAGATCGCCTGCGTGCCGCTGGTGCGCGACTCCTCGTCCCGCGTCGACCCGGTGCTCGAGCCGTTCCTGCCGTATCTGGACAGCGACCGGGCGGTGCCCTTCATGGACCAGGCGTGGCCCAACGCGGAGGTTCAGCCCACCCACTTCGCGGTGGTGCAGGAACTGCTCGGCGACCAGATCACGGTCGCGGACGCGCTGAACCGGCTGGACGAGACCTACCGGCAGGAGTGAGCCCGTGTCCTCGACAACGCATCCGGGGACGCGGGCACCCGGAGGCCGCCGGCGGGGCGGCTTCCTCACCCCACCGTGGTGGTTCGCGGCGCCCGCCCTGCTGGTGTACGCCCTGGTGGTGCTGTACCCGAGCGTCAGCGGCATGGTCTACGCCTTCACCGACTGGAGCGGCATCGGCGACCGCTCGTTCACCGGTCTCGCCAACTTCCGGCAGCTCTTCCGGGACGACGCCGCGCGCGGGGCGCTGGGCAACACGCTGGCGCTGACCGTCGCGGTCGTCGTCGTCCAGAACGGCATCGGCCTGCTGCTCGCCCTCGGCGTGCACACCCGCGTCAGGTCGCGGGCGGTGCTGCGGGTGGTCTTCTTCGCGCCGGCCGTGGTCAGCCCGGTCATGGTGGCGGTCCTGTGGAAGTACGTCTACAACCCGGCGCCGGACGCCGGGCTCAACGCCGTCCTCGGCGCACTCGGCCTCGACGGCCTGCGTCAGGACTGGCTTGGCGACCCGTCGTTGGCCCTGTGGTCGGTGGCCGGGATGGTCGTCTGGCAGTTCGCCGGCTACTCGATGGTCATCTTCCTCGCCGGCCTCGCGGGGGTGCCTGACGAGCTCCACGAGGCCGCGATGATCGACGGCGCCGGCCGGTTCCAGCGCTTCCGGCACGTCACCTGGCCGCTGCTCGCGCCCGCGCTCACCATCAACGTCATGCTGTCGACCATCGGCGGGTTGAAGCTCTTCGACCAGGTCTACGCGGCGACCAGCGGTGGGCCTGGGCATGCCAGCGAGACGCTGTCCACGGTGCTGTTCAAGGAGGCGTTCGTCTTCGGCAACTACGGATACAGCACGGCGATCGCCCTCGTCCTGGCGCTGTTCGTGGCGGCCGTGTCACTCGTCCAGATCCACTACCTGCGCGGCCGGGAGGTGAGCGCGTGAGACTCCGCTACGGATACCGGACTTTCCTGCTCGAGCTCGTGATGGTCGCCGTCGCCCTGGCGTTCCTCTTCCCGGTGTACGCGCTGATCACGCTGTCGCTGAAGGACGAGCGGGCGATCGCCGCCGAGCCGCTGTCGCCGCCGACCGAGCCCACCTTCGACAACTTCTCCCGCGCCTGGTCGGAGGCGGCGCTGGGCGAGGCGCTGCTGAACAGCACGATCATCACGGTGCTCAGCCTGCTGGCGCTCATCGCGACCGGCTCGTTCGCGGCCTACTTCCTGGCCCGCTGCGCCACCCGGATCGGGTACCGGCTGTACGTGCTGTTCCTGCTCGGCATCGTGCTGCCGTTCCAACTCGGGATGATCCCGCTGTTCAGACTCTTCGACTCGATGGGCCTGTTGGGCACCTACCAGGGGATGATCCTCTTCTACACCGGCATCCAGCTCCCGTTCACGGTCTTCCTCTACACCGGGTTCATCCGGGCGCTGCCCGGCGAGTACGCCCACGCCGCCCTGATCGACGGCGCCACCCACCTCCAGGCCTTCACCCGGGTGGTGTTCCCGCTGCTGCGACCGATCACCGGCACCGTGCTCATCCTCAACGCCGTGTTCGTCTGGAACGACTTCTTCACGCCGCTGCTCTACCTGGGCGGCTCCGCGCGGGAGACGGTGCCGGTGCGGGTCTTCGCCTTCGTCGGCCAGTACGTCTCCGACTACGGTCTCGTCTTCGCCGGCCTGGTGCTCGCCTCGCTCCCGATCATCGCCGCCTTCCTGCTGCTCCAGCGGTATGTGATCAGGGGCTTCGCCAGCGGGATGAAGGGATAGCGGGGCGCGGCGGCGTGGGCGAGGGCGCGGGCTAGGGGGCCGCCACCGGCTGCCAGCCCTCGCCGCAGCTGCCGCCGTCGGCCGCCTCGGTCACGGTGACCTCGTCCCCCTCGGGGGTGAGCAGCGGGTTGTAGAAGCGCGCTATCTCGGTGCTCGACCGCGGCACGTAGTGGAAGATCAGCGAGCGCCTGAACCGGTCGACCGTGCGGTTCGGGCCCGAGCCGTGGACCAGGCTGCCGTGGAAGAAGAGCACGTCGCCGGCGCGCATCTCGGTCTGGATCTCCTCCATTCCCGGGGGCAGTTCGAGTCCCTTGGTGGTGAAGGACTCCGACGGGTCCGCCTCGGTGGGGCACTCGATCTCGTACCGGTGCGATCCGGGTGCCACCCGGAGCGCGCCGTTGGCGCCGTCGCAGTCGTCCACCGCGATCCACGCGGCGAGGCAGGTCTCGGGGTGGGCCCTGAGGAACAGGTTGTCCTGGTGCAGCGCCTGGCCGCGGGCGGTGGGCGGCTTGAAGTAGAACATCGACTGGGCGGCGAGCGGCGGGCCGATCAGCTCCGCCACCCGCCGCACGATGCGGGGGGCGAGCATCCAGCGCCTGGCCAGCCGCCCCGCCGCCTTGTCGACGTGCCGGTGCGGATGGACGAAGCGCGGGTAGCGGGCCAGCACATCGTCCTCGGGCACGTGGTCGTCGTGTCCCATGGACCGGTCCCGCTCGACCTGCGCCATGAAGACGTCACGGATTTCCTCGATCTCGGCCGACTTCAGGAGCGCGCGCTCCAGGACCACACCGGCGCGCGCGTACCCGTCGGCGAGCCCGGTTCCGGGCTCGAGCGCGATGGATGACATGCCAGCGATTCTGGTCCTCGGCCCGCGCCACGGGTATGGCAGAACGCGGCGCGGCCATGGAAGATTCTGCTGTGCCCGGCCAACGACCACACGGCCAACGACCACACGGCCAGCGACCGCACGGCCAGCGACCGCACGGCCAGCGACCGCGTGCCGAGTCGCGGAGCCCGGTGATCGACCAGCTGGAGGGCGGTCGGCTGCGGGAGGGGCCCGAGTACGCCACGTACCGCAGCCGGGGGACGACCGACTGGCTGCTGATCCACACCGTCGCCGGGTCGGGGCAGTTGACCGGCGCGGACGGCAGCGTGCGCACGGCGGTCGGTGACGCGGTCCTGCTGCGCCCCGGGACGCCGCACGACTACCGGACGGCGCCGGCAGAGGGACGCCCGGAGGAGGCGCACTGGGAGATCGCCTTCTCGCACTTCCATCCACGTCACGCCTGGCTGCCGCTGCTCGACTGGCCGCAGCCCGTCACCGGCGTCGGCCGGATCCGCACCCGCGGCGAGGTGCACCGGCGGGTCACCGCCACGCTGACCCGCTCCGCCCACGTCGGGGCCGGCACGCTGCGGCAGGCCACCGCGTTCGCGATGAACGCCCTGGAGGAGGCGCTGCTGTGGTGCGACACGCAGAACCCGCTGACCGCGCGCATGGACGAGCGGGTGCTGCGCGTCATCGACCACGTGGACGCGCACCTCGCCGAGCCGTTGACCGTGGAGGGTCTCGCGGCGAGCGTGCATCTCTCGCCCTCCCGGCTGACCCGCCTGTTCGCCGAGCATCTGGGGACCAGCCCGCAGCGCTATGTGGAGCGGCAGCGGATGACCCTCGCCAAGCAACTCCTCGACCTCACCAACCGGCCGGTGGCCGCGATCGCGCGCGAGCTCGGCTGGCGCGATCCGCTGTACTTCTCCCAGCGCTTCCGGCGGTTCACCGGGCTGAGCCCGACGGCCTACCGGCGACGCAGGTGAAGGCGGCCCGGGCGGGCGTTGACTCGCCGAGGAACTGACACTAGCGTGGTTGCAGTTCGGTCCGCTGGGCGTCGTTCGACAAGGGGGCGTGATGGGTGTCAGCAGCAGGAGCGCGGTCGCGATTCACGCGCTCACGATGCTGGCGCGCTGGGGTGATCGCTCGCTGACCTCCGCGGAGATCGCGGACAGCCTGTCGAGCAATCCGGTCCTGGTGCGGCGGATCCTCGGCAGCCTGCGGGAGGCGGACCTGGTCTGGTCCACCGAGGGGCGCAACGGCGGTTGGTCGCTCGCCCGCCCCGCGCGTGAGATCACCCTCTACGACGCCTACGCCGCCGTCGAGGCGGGCCCGGTCCTGTCGCGGCATCCGCATCCACCGAGCGAGGCGTGCGAGGTGGGGCGCAACATGCAGCAGCTGCTCGAGGTGGAGTTCCGGGACGCGGAGCTGGCCATGGAGGAGCGGCTCGGCCGCACGACGATCGCCCAACTGGCCCGGCGGGTGCTGGCGATCGAGCGCGAGGTCGCCCAGCGCGGTCGCTGATCGAACGGTGGCGGAGGCGTCGGCCTCCGTCGTCTTTTTGCCCAAACTGTAACCGTCATGGTGGCGGTTAAGCTTCCGAAGGACGTGCCGAATGACCTCCACGTCGACCCCGACCGAACCGACCGGTCGCGGTTCTGCCCTGCTGGCCGTGCTGATGGCGGCGATTCTCGTCACGGTCACCGCCAGCGACATGGTCAACCTGATGCTCCCCACGATCGGCGCCGAGTTCGGGGCCTCCGAGGCCGAACTCGCCTGGGTTGTCACCGGCTTCCTGCTGATGTTCTCGATCGGGATCCCGCTCTACGGCCGGATCTCCGACCGGCTGAGCCTGCGGCGGCTCTTCGCCTTCGCGCTGCTGACCTACGCGGCGGGGAGCCTGGTCTGCGCCGTGGCCCCGAACCTTCTCGTGCTGGTGGTCGGGAGGATCGTGACGGGCGTCGGCGCGGCCGCCGTCCCCGTGCTCTCGATCATCGCCGTCACCAGGCTGCTGCCGGCGGACCGGCGCGGCGTCGGGATCGGCGTCGTCTCCGCGGGCGCGGGCATCGGCACCGCGGCGGGGCCGGCGGTGGGCGGCGGGATCGGCGAGGCGCTCGGCTGGCCCGCGCTGTTCTGGATCATGCTCGCCGTCTCGCTGCTCCTGCTGCCCGCCGCCCTGGTGGTGCTCCCCGACGAGTCGCCGTCCGGCCAGGGGCGGCTCGACCTGCCCGGCGGCATCCTGCTCGGCCTCGGGGCGGGGCTCGCCCTGTTCGGCATGACCCAGGCGCAGGTCTCCGGGTTCGCCGCGCCCCTGTCCTGGGGCAGCCTCGCCGTCGCGGTCGCGGCGCTCGTGGCCTTCGGGCGGCGCACCGTCCGCGTCGAGCAGCCGTTCGTCCCGCCCGCGCTGTTCGCCAACCGGGTCTACCGGACCGGCCTTCTCGTCGCGTTCCTGGCCATGACCGTGAACCTCGGCGGCCTGGTGTTCGTCCCGTTGCTGGTGATAGAGGTCAACGGCCTCACGCCGGGGGAGGGCGCGCTGGTCATGATCCCGGCCGGGGGTGCCGTCGCCCTGCTCTCGCCGCTGATCGGCCGCCTTGCCGACCGCGCCGGTCCCCGCCCCCTGGTGGTCACCGGGCTCACCCTCATGGGGCTCTTCTCGCTGGCGCTCTCGACCCTCACCGACGGCTCATCGGTGATCCCCGCCGGCGCCGGGATCCTCGGGCTCAGCATCGGCTTCACGCTCCTGATGACCGCCATCATCGGCGCCGCGGCGCGCGAACTGCCCGCCGAGCAGGCCGGCGTGGGCCTCGGCATCCTCCAGGGCGCCCAGTTCCTCGGAGCCGGCGCCGGCCCCGCGGTCTTCGGTGTGCTGGCGTCCGCCCGGCAGCAGAGCGGCGGCGGCGCCGTCAACCCCCTCTACTCGGACGGCGACGGCGCCGCCTACTCCGATGTCTTCCTCGCCATGGCGGTGCTCGCCGCCCTCACCGTGGTCGTCGCCTCCCGGATGCGCCAGGCCCCCCAGCCTGCCCCTCACGCGGAGGACGGCCGGCGCAGCCCCGCGACGAGGACCCCGACCAGTCGGCGGGCGTCGTAGCGGGGGTCGTCGCCGGCCCCCGCGCAGAGGTTGCCGACGCCGCGCATGAGCCCGTAGGCGTCCAGGTCCTGGCGGATCTCCCCGGAACCGGCGGCGGCGTCGAGCAGTTCGGCGCAGACGGGCACCAGCCGGTCGAGGAAGGAGGAGTGCAGGGGGGCGAAGCGGCCGTCGTCGGACTGGAGCACGGTGGCCAGTCCGTGCTTGGTGACCAGGAAGTCGACGAAGAGGTCGATCCACCGCTCCAGCGCGGCGTAGGGGCTCGCGCCGTCGGTCAGCAGGGCGGGTCCTGCCTCGGCGAGTGCCTCCACCTGGTGCCGGTAGACGGCGACGATGAGGTCCGCCCGGGTCGGGAAGTGACGGTAGATGGTGGCCGTCCCGACGTTCGCCCTGGCCGCGATCGCGCGGACCGGGGCGTCCACGCCCGAGGTGACGAAGACCGCGGCGGCCGCGTCGAGCAGGGCCTCCTCGTTGCGTCGGGCGTCCGCCCGCCTGGCCCTGGGCGCCCGTCCCGCGCCCCGCTCGCCGCCGCTCACCGCACCGTCTCCCTCGCCGTCGAACGTCGCCATCGGGTGGCCCCACACCGATGGCGACTTCCTTAAACGGGACAGTGTCCCGTATGTTTGATTCGGGACAGCGTCCCGTTTCTTGTTCTCCCTCATGGTGCCAGATCACGGCACAGCTCGAAGGAAGGTGCGCGCATGACCGCGACAGACGGGCCGACGACGGTCGTCTCGGTGCAGCCGGTGGCGCTGGACGCGCCGGGCCGCGGAGCGAGCCTCCAGGTCAGGATCTCCGCGCCCACCACGGGCGGCGACCTGCCGATCGTCCTCCTCTCACACGGCTTCGGCTCCTCCCTGCACGGCTACGGCCCGCTGGCCGACCACTGGGCCGCGCACGGCTTCGCGGTGATCCAGCCCACCCACCTCGACTCAAGGACCGTGGGCCTCCCGCAGGACGACCCCCGCACCCCACACGTCTGGCGCGCCCGCGTCGAGGACATGAAGCACGTCCTCGACCAGCTCGACGTGCTGGAGGCCGCCGTCCCCAGGCTCGGCGGTCGCCTCGACCACGGCCGCGTCGCCGTGGCCGGCCACTCCTTCGGGGGCCAGACGGCCGGCTGCCTGCTCGGCCAGCGCGTCCTCGACGCGGCGGGCGCGGCGGGCGAGGACCTGTCCGACGCGCGGATCGGGGCCGGCGTGCTGCTCGCCACGGCCGGAACGGGCGGCGCCGACCTCTCGCCGTTCGCGGCCGAGCACTTCCCGTTCATGAACCCGAGCTTCGCCACCATGACCACGCCGGCCCTCGTCGTCGCCGGCGACAAGGACGACTCCCCGCTGACCGTGCGGGGCCCCGAGTGGTTCACCGACCCGTACGTCCTGAGCCCCGGCCCCAAGAGCCTGCTCACCCTGTTCGGCGCCGAGCACTCGCTCGGCGGGATCGCCGGCTACGAGGTCCGGGAGACGACGGACGAGAACCCCGAGCGCGTCGCCGTGCTCCAGCGGGTCACCCTGGCCTACCTCCGCCACGCGCTCGGCATCGACGACGCCGACTGGACCGAGGTACGCGAGGCGCTGGCCAAGGGCGCCCACCCGCTGGGCCGCATCGAGTCCAAGTGAGGCCCTGGGGCCACCCAGGAGCCGCTACTCCACCACCGGCGTCGAGCGCCGGGTGAGCGGCGTCGCGGACCCGACGCGGGTCAGCTTCTCCGGGTTGCGGACGTAGTAGAGGCCGGTGATGCGGGCGTCCTCGACCCGGGCCGCAAGGACGCCGTCGACCTCGCCGTCCACGCGCAGGACGAGCGCCGGGGCGCCGTTGACCACGGTGGCGTCGAAGGTGAGCGTGACCCTGGCCTTGGCGATGCCGCCGACGATGAAGCGGGCCACCTTGTCGGCGCCGGCGATCGGCCGCGGCGAGGCCTGCCTGAGGCCGCCGCCGTCGCTCACCAGGACGACCCCGGGGGCCAGCACGCCGAGGAGGTCCCGCGGGTCGCCGGTCTCCAGCGCGCGCCGGAACGACTCCAGGGCCGCCCGGGTCTGGCTCGCGGGGACCACCGTGCGGGGGCGGCGCGCGTCGACGTGCCGGCGGGCCCGGCGCGCGATCTGGCGGACGGCCGCCGGGCTCCTGCCGACGGCCGCCGCGATCTCCTCGTAGCCCACGTCGAAGGCCTCGCGCAGCACGAAGACGGCGCGCTCCGTCGGCGACAGCGTCTCGAGGACGAGCATCATCGCCATCGACACGCTCTCGGCGAGCTCGACGTCCTCGGCCACGTCCGGCGTGGTGAGCAGCGGCTCGGGCAGCCAGGAGCCGACGTACGCCTCCCTGCGGCGCCGCACGGCGCGCAGCCGGTTGAGCGCCTGCCGGGTGGCGATCCGGACCAGGTAGGCGCGCTGGTCACGCACGCCCGACAGGTCGACCTCGACCCACCGCAGCCAGGTCTCCTGGAGGACGTCCTCCGCGTCGGCCGCCGAGCCGAGCATCTCGTAGGCGACGGTGAAGAGCAGGTTGCGGTGGGCGACGAACGCCTCGGTCGCCGGATCCGTGGTGTCGCTGTGGTCGCTCATGCCCGAGCCCTCCTTCTCACGGCGCCTGCACGGCCCGTTCCGCGGTGGCCGGCGTCTCGTCGCGCCCGGCCAGCAGTTGCTGGCGCCTGGCGCCTCCCGAGACGCGGTGCAGACGGTACGAGCCGGGCTTGCGCGCCTCGCCGGCCAGGTGCTTCACGATGCCACCGCACACGAACTCCTTGAGCCTCGCGCCGGGGCGACCGTCGATGTGGAACCACAGCGCCTCGTCGTACCGGTGGGCGAACTGGAAGATACCGGCGCGGCGCCCCAGGCTGATGCACTGGCCGGCGAACGCCTGGTTGAGGGGCGCCGGCCGCTCGCCGGCGATCCGGCTGAGCACCGTGTCGGCGGCGCGTGCGCCCAGCGGGATCGCGGCCTGGCAGCTCATCCGGAGCGGCAGGTCCGACGGCGCCGCCGAGTCCCCGGCGGCGACGACGCGCTCGTCGTCCACGCTCGTCAGCGTCTCGTCCGTGCGCAGCCGGCCCAGGGCGTCGATGCTCAGCCCGCTGCGCGCGGCCAGGTCCGGCACGCCGAAGCCGGCGGTCCAGACGGTCACCTCGCTCGGGAGTTCCCGGCCGTCGGCGAGCCGCACGGCGTCGCGCGTCACGGCCGTCACGCTGCTGCCCGGGCCGTCGAGCACGGTCACGCCGAGCTCGGCGAGCCGCCCGGCGACCGAGCGCCGTCCCCGACGGTGCAGGTAGGGGCCGAGCACCCCGCCGCAGACCAGCGTCACGGCGCGGCCGGCCTCCGCCAGCTCGGCGGCGATCTCGATGCCCGTCGGACCGGCCCCGACGACGGTCACCGCGGCCGTCGCGGGCGCGGCGTCGAGGACCGGCCGCAGCCGCCGAGCCTCCTCCAGGGTGGCGATCGGGTAGGCGAACTCGGCCGCGCCCGGCACGTCTGGGTCGGCGCTGCCGCTGCCCACCGCGTAGACCAGGTAGTCGTAGCCGACCACCTCGCCGCTCGCCAGTGTCACGTGGCGCCCGGCCGCGTCGATCCGGGTCGCCGTGTCGACGACCAGCCGGACGCGCTCGCCCAGGACGTCCCGGTAGTCCACGACGGCGTCGTCGGACCCGCCCACCAGCTGGTGCAGGCGGATCCGGTGGACGAAGGTCGGGCGCGGATTGACCAGGGTCACCGTCACGTCGTCGCGCAGCGTCAGGCGGTTGGCCGCCATGACGCCGGCGTACCCGCCGCCGATCACGACCACGTCGGTGTTCTCGGCCCCGGTGTGCTCGGCCCCGGTGTGCTCGGCCCCGGTGTGCTCAGCCATGGTGTCTCCTCCGTTGTCAGGGGGGTCGGCCTCAAGACACCGGATGGCCGGGCGATGTGACAGCTTGTGACTCAGATCACCCCGCTGCGGTGTGCGCGGGGTCGCGGCCCCTCAGGGATGGGCGGCGCGGTAGGCGGACAGGGCCTGCTGCGCGGCCGGACGACGCTTGTTGAACACCTGCTGGACGCGGCGGTTCGAGCGGGGCAGCTTGGCGTTGCCCTGCAGGATGGCGCCCGGCACCTCGAAGTTGTAGACGACCTCGTCGCAGGCGTCGTCGACCTTCACCCCGGGCTTCTTCAACACGGACTGGACCCCTTTGAAGCTGCTCTTGAGCTCGCTCGCCAGGTAGTCGATCTGGTCGTTCATGTCGAAGACCGCGTTGGCTCCGAGGCCGGGGTGCCCCTCGAACGGGTGCTTGAACAACCCGGCGCGCCGCGGCGGGAACGTCCACTGCGCCAGGCCGATGCCCGGACGGGCGGGCCCGACCTTCTGGGCCTGGTTCCGCTTCATGATGGCCTCAGGGGTGTGGTTCACCACGGCCCCGTTGAAGTTCCTCGACCGCATGGGGGTGCCCTCGGAGCTTCCCTCGACCCGGTTGGGGATCACCCCGGACTCGGCCGCGAGATTGCCCACGATCCCGGCGGCCCCGTTCACCGGGTAGTCGTAGTGGTCCACCAGCCGCTCCATCACGTGCAGCATGCGCTTGTCGAGGCTTTTCTTCTCCCAGTGCGCGTCCTTTCCGGCCATGGTCGATCCTCCGTCCTTCTCCACGGTGATGCGTTCACTCCCGACTCACCCCCGGGTTTCCGCGCGCCGAGTCGATAACCAGCGGAAAGACCGGTCATCGGGGTTTGGGATCGCCCCCTGCGGTTTCGGCGCCGCACGCCCCCGCCCCCCTATGGTCGAAACGGTCCCCGACGACGACGGACGAGGAGCGTTCGATGACGCGCGAGGAACCCTTCCAACACCCCCGCTTCGCGCGGACCTATCTCGGGATCGCCGAGCGGGCGGACCGCCGCGGCGGCGCGGAGCACCGGCGCCGCCTGCTGGCCGGGCTGCACGGCCGCGTCCTGGAGGTCGGGGCGGGCCAGGGCCGCAACTTCCCGCACTACCCCGAGGCCGTGCGGGAGGTCGTCGCCGTCGAGCCCGACCAGACCCTGCGCGCGGCGGCCGACCGGGCCGCCGCCACGGCGCCGGTCCCGGCGCTCGTCCGGGCCGGACACGCCCGCGACCTGCCGGGGAGGAAGGACCGTTCGACGCCGTCGTCTTCTCCCTCGTGCTCTGCACGGTCGACGATCCCCGCGCCGCGCTCGCCGAGGCCGCACGCGTGCTCCGCCCGGGCGGGCAGCTCCGCTTCTACGAGCACGTGCGCTCCCCGCGCCGCTGGGCCGCGCTCCTGGAGGACGCGGTCACCCCGGCGTGGCGCCGGGCCGCCGGCGGCTGCCACCCCAACCGCGACACCGAGGCCGCCATCCGCGCCGCCGGGTTCGCCGTCGACCGGATCGACCGTTTCACCTTCGCGTTCGCGCCGCTGGCGCCGCGCATCACCCACGTGCTCGGCACCGCCACCCGCCCCTGAGGGGAACGGCTGCCGCCCGGCTCCACCGGGGGGCCGCTGGGCAACGGCGACCACCGCGGACAAGACTGCACCTGTGACCACGACTGACCAACCAACCC
>NZ_SMKC01000204.1 GCF_004348315.1 Streptomyces sp. 8K308
GCGGTGAGCGGCGGGTCGAGGGCGAACGGGCGCTCGGCGGTGAGGGGGATCAGCTGGCCGAGGGGCGGCTCGCTGGTGAGGGGGAGGTCGTGGGCTTCCGTGGCCTCGGCGGGCATCGGGAACAGGACCGGCGGTTCCCGGTCCCACTGTTTCTCTGTCTCGATCTCGATCCGGGCGGCGGCTGGGGCCACGACGTTCTCCGTTCGCGAGGGCGGCGGACCTGGCTGGACACCGCTTGCCCTACCCAGTGAACGCCAGCCCATCCGTTCTCGCGACAGGAAAGCGAGGCAGGTCGCGCTGGGTGTGGCGCAAAATCTGCCGCCGGAGGCGGCACGAGCCGCCTGTTTTCCGGCACCGAGCCACCGGACCACTGCGCGGCGGCGAGGGCGGCCAGCCGCACCGACGGTACCGCCAAGCCGCTGCGCGGCAGCGACGTCGGCTCCGTCCGTCAGGACTTTGGTCCGGCGGCCGGGACGCCCCGTGGCCGCGCACGCGGCGAAGCCCCGCACACGGCAGCGCGAGGCTCGCTGCCGCCAGGCCAGTCCGAACCGAGCGGCCTACCATCCCGGCGAAGCCGGGCGTGGTCGGCCCCCGCGCCGACGCAGCCGCCAAGCCGCTGCGCGGCGGCCGGCGGCGGAGCCCGTCGCGGCAGCGACGACGCGCCGTGGGCTAGCCCGTCGCGGCAGCGACGTCGCGGCCTTCGATTCTGGCGAGGGCGTCGTCCGCGCCGTAGGGGCGGAGATACGGCAGCCACCGCGGATCGCGGTGGCCGGTCCCGATGATGCGCCAGGCCAGGCCGGACGGCGGGCCCGGTTGATGGCGTAGCCGCCAGCCGAGCTCGGCGACCTGGCGGTCGGCCTTGATGTGGTTGCAGCTGCGGCAGGCGGCCACCACGTTGTCCCAGGCGTGTTGGCCGCCCCTGCTGCGCGGGATGACGTGGTCGACGCTGGTGGCGACGCCCCCGCAGTAGGCGCAGCGGCCGCCGTCGCGGGCGAACAGGGCGCGCCTGGTGAGCGGCACCGCGCTGCGGTAGGGAACGCGGACGAATCGTTTGAGCCGCACCACGCTGGGCGCGGGGATGGCGTGGGTGGCGCTGCGCATGAAGGCGCCTGTGGACTCCAGGCTGACGGCCTTGTCGTTGAGGAGCAGGATGAGTGCGCGGCGGACTGATACGACGCCGAGTGGTTCGTACGACGCGTTGAGGACCAAGACGTGTGGCACGGACGCCCTCCGTTTCCGTCGGCGGCACGTGGCTCGCGCCGGGACGATCTACCTCAGTGTGTCCTGGGCACGGCCCGCGGCGCCACCACGATCGGGAAATGAGCTGATTGTGTCGTTCGCCACACGCGTCCCAGGAATCCCGTCCGGCGCGTCCAGGCGGGCGGGCAGCGGGGCGGTGAGGTGGTGCTGGATGGCGGCGCCCACGAAGGCGACGAGCGTCTCGTAGTCCATGGACGCGACCGGCTCGACGCGCAGCACGTACCGCAGCAGCGCGGCGCCCAGGCTCTGGGTGAGCACGAGGCCGGCCCGCGTCTCGAGATCCGGGTCGTCGGGGAAGGCGCCGCGCAGGGCGGGGACGAGCCGCCCTGCGACGGTGGCCTGGACGGACCTGGCGGCCTCGGCATGCGTGGGGGCGGCGCGTAGCACGGCGGCCTCGGCGCCGTTGGTCCCGCGCTCCCAGGGGTCGAGCAGCAGGCGGGCGACGTGCCCGCCCATCTCCTGGCGCGGCACCCGGGAGAGGTCGGCCGGCTCCTCGCCGGCGCGGACGGTGGCGGAGAAGAGGCCGGCCTTGCTGCCGTAGTACCGCATGACCATGGCCGGGTCGACGCCGGCCTCGGCGGCTATGGCGCGGATGGTGGCCTTCTCGTAGCCGTCCGCCGCGAAGCGGGCCCGGGCCGCCTCCAGGATGGCCAGGCGCGCCGCGGCCGAGCGCGGCCCGAACCTGCGCCCCGGGCGCGGGCGCCCGGCCGCCGCGCCGGCCGCCGCGGCCGAAGGACCGGGCCCGACGACCTGCTTGGCTTCCTCGCTGTGCTGCATTCCGTCAGGCTAACCAGGGGAGCTGACACCGGGTGAGCACGCGACACGGGTCGAGCGGCGGACATCGGGACAAACCGTGGAACGGCATGGGGTTCGCCACAGAACGGTCATCGCACGCTCCCACGCCGTCCCCACCTTGTTTACCGTGGATCGGTGAACCGAGAGGACCGATGAGCGAGACATGAGCGTTGACTGGGAGACCTGGCTGACGGCCGGGCTGCGGATCCTGCTGATCGCCGTGATCGCGCTGACCGTGCGGTGGGTCGTGCGGCGCGCCATCACCCGGCTGATCTCGCGGCTCAACCGCGAGGCCCCGGAGCACCGCCGGCTGGCGCGAAGCGGGCTGCTGCTGAACTCCGAGCGGCGCCGGCAGCGCTCGGAGGCCATCGGCTCGGTGCTGCGCAGCGCCGCCTCGGTGCTGATCCTGGGCACGGCGGCGCTGATGGTGCTGTCCGAGCTCGGGGTGCAGCTCGGCCCGCTGATGGCGAGCGCCGGCGTCGCCGGTGTGGCCATCGGCTTCGGGGCGCGCAGCCTGGTGCAGGACGTGATCAGCGGGATGTTCATGCTGCTCGAGGACCAGTACGGGGTCGGCGACACGATCGACGTGGGCGAGGCCACCGGCACGGTGCTGGAGATCGGCCTGCGGGTGACGACGCTGCGCGGCGACGCCGGCGAGGTCTGGTACGTGCGCAACGGCGAGATCAAGCGGGTGGGCAACCTGAGCCAGGGCTGGTCGACGGCGCTGGTGGACGTGGAGGTGCCGGCGGACACGGACGTCGAGCGGCTGCGGAAGATGATCGCCGAGGTGGGCGCGGAGCTGTCGCGCGCCGAGCCGTGGCACGAGCTGATGTGGGAGCCGGTGCGGTACCTGGGCGTGGAGTCGGTGTCCGCCGAGTCGATGCTGGTGAAGGTCGCGGCCAAGACGCAGGCCGGGCGGGCTCCGGAGGTGGAGCGCGAGCTGCGGTGGCGGCTGAAGCGTGCCCTGGACGAGGCGGGCCTGGTGCACCACGAGCCGCTGCCCGTGCCGCTGCCGCTTGGCGGGCAGAGCGAACCACGCGCCGCGGGGGAGCCGGCCGCCGCAGAGTGACCAGGCCGGCGGGGTCGGCCTGGGCGCGGCGCTGCTGGCCGCGCTGGTCGTGCTGGCCGTGCTGGCCGTGCTGGCCGTGCTGGCGATCCCCGGCCGAACCGGCCCGGGCGGGGCGGCGGGGACGGCCGGGGCGGCGGCGGAAGAGCCGGCCTCCCCCGCCGGGCGCGGGAGGATGATGTCGGCATGACCACGTCCTCCGTCACCATCCGCGGCTACCGACCGGCCGACCGCGCGGCGTTGCACGAGATCTGCATACGCACCGGCCACGTCGGCGAGGACGCCACGGAGCACTTCAGGGAGCCGGCGATCCTGCCGGCCATCTTCGCCGAGCCCTACGCCGAGTTGGAACCGGAGCTGGTCTTCGTGGCGGACGACGGCGAGCGGGTGCTCGGCTACATCGTGGGCACCGCGGACAGCACCCGCTTCTTCGCCGAGTTCCGCGAGCGCTGGCTGCCGACCGTCGCCGACCGCTTCCCCGTGCCCGCCGGCGAACCGGCCGACGCGGACGAGCACCTGCGGCACCTGCTGCACCACGCCGAACTGATGCTGGTCCCCGAGATCGCCGCCGAGTACCCGGCGCACCTGCACATCGACCTGCTGCCGCCGGGACAGGGCCGCGGCCTCGGCCGCCGCCTGATGACCACCTTCCTCGACGCCCTCCGCGCCCGCGGCGTCCCCGGCGTCCACCTCGGCATGAGCCCGGCCAACACCCGGGCCCGCGCCTTCTACGACCGCGTCGGCTTCACCCCGCTCCGCCAGGTCGACCCGACCCACCACCTGGGGCTCCGCCTCAGCTGACCGCGCCGGCGCGGCCCCGGTCAGCCCGCCGGGCGGGCGAGCCGCTCCCAGACGTGGAGTTCGACGCGCCGGCCGCGGTGCTCGCGCGTGACGGGCTGGGCGTCCGTGAGGCGGTAGCCGGCGGCGCGGGCGACCGCGCCGCTGGCCAGGTTGTGGCGCTCGATGCCAAGCACCGTGCGCCGGGCGCCGAGCTCCCAGTGCGCGTAGTCGGTCAGCAACGACAGCGCGCGGACCGCGAGACGGTGGCCGCGGTGGCGGCGGCCCACGAGGTAGCCGAGCTCGACCGAGACCCCGTCGGGGCCGGTGCGCATGCCGAAGGCGCCGACCTCGCCGAGCGGCCGGTGGCCGTCCGTGGTGATGGCCAGCTGGATCGACCTGCCGGCCGCGGCCCGTTCGATCGCCCTGGCCACGTACGCCCTGGCGTCGTCGAGCCCGAACGGCGAGGGCAGCGGCGTCCACCGGGCGATCTCCTCGTCGTCGAACAGCTCGGCGACGGACTCCACGTCGGCCTGGGTCCACTGCCGCAGCCGCAGGCCGTCCCCGGTCAGGGACACCGTGCCGGGGAACACCGGCTCGGCCTGGTCAGCCATGGGTTCCCTTCTTCCGCACCACCGCCGGGAACCGCGCGGCCACCGGTCGCGTGAGCACTGGCGGAAGCGGCGCGCTCCCGAAGATCCCGATCATGAAACAAGATCCTGGCAGGGACTGTCTGGTTGCCCGAGGCGAGCGGCATACTTCTCGCCGTGGCCCGTGCCGGAATCGTGAGGGGGAGGGCCCGTACACGTGACTCACCCGCCGATCGCTCCGCCGGCACCGCCCGCGCCCCGGGCCTCGTCGGCGCCGCCGGCGCCCCCCGCGCCCGTGCCGCCGACCGAGCCGCCGCGCCGCAGGTCGTGGGTCGAGGCCGCGGCCCGGCTGCGCGCGACCGCCAGGACCGAGCCCGGCCGGCTGCGGATCATCGGCGTGGTGCTCGCCGGCCTGCTCCTGCTGTTCGGCGCGGTGACGTTCTGGCAGGTCACCGACCGGTACCGGGCCGCGGACACGGTGCTGGAGAGCAGCCAGCCGCTGAGCGCGGGGGCGGCCGAGATCTACCGGCTGCTGGCGGACGCCAACACGGCCGCCGCCACCGGCTTTCTGGCCGGCGCCGACGAGGACCCCGCGGTGCGGCAGCGGTACGAGGAGGACATCGCCAACGCGGCCGGCCGGCTGGCCGACGCCGCCGCCGACTCCTCGGGCTCGGACGAGGCGCAGGAGTACATCACGCTGCTCAACGAGCGGCTGCCGGTCTACACCGGGCTCGTGGAGACCGCCCGCGCCAACAACCGCCAGGGGTTGCCGCTCGGCGGCGCGTACCTGCGGTACGCCGACGAACAGATGCAGCAAACCCTGCTGGTGGCCGCCGCCGACCTCTACGACCTCGAGACCCACCGGTTCCAGCACGACATCGCCGAGGCGCGGGCCTGGCCCTGGCTCTCGCTCGGCGCAGGCGGCGCGGCCCTGGTGGCGCTCGCCTGGGCCCAGCGGCGTCACTACCTGCGCACCAACCGGCTGTTGAGCCCCGGCCTCATCGCCGCCTCGGCCGCCGCGACCGTGCTCCTGCTGTGGCTGGCCGGCGCGCACGCCCTGGCGCGCGACGCGCTCAACGAGGCGGACCGGGGAGCGGCGCGCTCGCTCAGCTCGCTCAACGGCGCGTGGACCGAGGCGCTGCGGGCCAGGGGCGACGAGAACATCACGCTGGTGGCGCGGGGCGCCGACGACGCGTCGGAGGAGAGCTTCCAGGCCAGGCTCCAGACCCTGCGCGGCTCGGATCCGGAGCGGCCAGGCGGCCTGCTCGCCGAGGCCGCGGAGCTGGCGGCCGGCGACCCGGCGGGCGAGGCGCCGGTCCAGCGGGCCATCGAGGCGACCCGCGAGTGGTCGGAGCGGCACGCCGCCGCCAGGGAGTTGGAGCTCGCCGGGGACTACGACGGTGCGGTCGTCCAGGTGATCGGCGGGCGCGGCTCGACCGGCGAGATGTTCGACCGGGTCAACGACTCGCTGGCCGACGCCGTGGCGCACGAGCAGGAACAGTTCGAGGCGGCGGGCGACCGTGGCCGGAGCCGCCTCGACGGCCTGGCGGCCGGCTCGGTGGTGCTCGTCATCCTCGGCGCCACCGGCACCGCCCTCGGCATCGGCCGCCGACTCTCGGAGTACCGATGACCGGGCGACACCGGCCGAGCCGGCCTGGCGGCCGACAGCGGGGCCGCGCGGAGGTGGCGGCGCCGGAAAGCCGGGTCGGGCACCGGCCCTGCGCAGGGCTGGCGATGACGACCGTGCTGACCACACCCGGAGCGGCACGGCTCGCCACGACCGAACCGGTTCGCTCAGCCACCGGTCACCGGCCCACCGGGCCGGCCCGGCCTGCCAGCCGGCGGCGGGTCCGCGCGAGGGCGACGGCACCGGAAAGGCCGGCCGGGTACCGGCCCTGCCCAGGGCTGATGGTGACGATCCGTCGCATGGCTCCCGGCACGTTCCAGGCCACCGTCGGGGCCAGGCTCGCGGTGCCGGCCGTGGGCGCCGGCGGCCAGGGCAACCGGCCGGGGGCTGCCGGCGTCCCCGAATCCGAGGGGTGCCGATGATGACGCGAACGAATCGGAGGACGGCGGCCGGCCGGGTCGCGCTGGGCGCGGTCGTCGCCGCCGTGGTGCTCGCCACCGGCTGCGGCGCCCCGGCGCCGGCCGCCGGCCCGGCGGGGACCGTGGACGGCACCAGCGCCGACAGTGGGATCGGCCCGTTGGCCGAACCGGAGCGCTGCGCCGGCGACCGGAACGCCGCCGAGAGCCTGCCGGCCGCCCGCATCGTGGGCGACGCCGTGGACGCCATCAGGGAACGCGGCCGGCTGCGCGTCGGCATCGACCTCAACAGCTACCGGTGGGGCTACCGCGAACCCGGCAGCACCGAGATCGTCGGCTTCGACATCGACCTCGTGCAGGCCATCGCCGTCGACCTGCTGGGCGACCCGTCCCCCGAGATCACCTACCTGGCCATCCCCACCGACCAGCGGATCGACGCGTTGCGGGCCGGTCAGGTCGACATGGTGGTGCGCACCATGTCCATCACCTGCGAACGCCGCGAGCAGGTGGCGTTCTCCACCGCCTACTTCGAGACCGGCCAGCAACTCGTCGTCCCCGACGGCTCGGAGATCACCGGCTTCGACGAGTCGCTCGCCGGCGCCCGGCTGTGCCGCGCCGACGGCTCGACCGCCGAGCGGCTGCTCGACCGCCAGCACCACGGGGCCGAGGTGATCCGCGTGCCCAACCACCTCGACTGCCTGGTCCGCATGCAACTCGGCCAGGCCGACGCCCTGATGACGGACAGCGCGCTGGCCGCGGGGCACGTCGCGCAGGACCCGTCGATGCGCATGGTGGGCGAGCCGCTGACGAGCGAGTCCTACGGCGTGGCGATGAACCTGGCCAACACCGACCTGGTGCGCTGGGTCAACGCCGTCCTCGAGGACTACCGCGCCGGCGGCACCCAGAGCGCCTGGCGCAACTCGTACGACGAGTGGCTCGCCCCCTACCTCTACGACCCGCGGACCGACCCGCCCCCCGTGCCGCCGGAACCGCTCTACCGCGAGTGAGCGGCGGCCGACACCCGCGCCGCGCACCACCCGCACCAGGCGGTACCCGCACCGGCTTCGGGGAAGAGAACCAGGACCAGGACGGACGAGTGAAGGAGAGGAGAGGGGAGAGAGCGATGGCCCCGGAATCCACCGGGAAGGTGTTGAGCCGGGAAGAGGTCGACCGCACGCTGGCCCGGCTCGGCGCCGAGCACGAGGCGATCGAGTGCTCCCTGCTCGCCCTCCAGGACCACGCCGGCCGCCGACTGCTCGAGGGCGCCGACCTCTCCGGCGTCACCCGAGAGCGGTGGGAGCGCGCCGAGCGCCTGGTCCCGCTGCTGTGGTCGCACTTCGACGTCCTGACCGAAGCGCTGCACGACGCCAGGCAGTTGCGGGCACGCAGCCGCTACCCCGGCGAGGACGAGCTGCGGCGGCTGACGGCGCTCCTCGACGGCGCGCACCTGAGGCTCTCCGGCGAGGACGAGCCGGCCGAGTCGGTCGGCTGGCAGGAACTCGTCGCCCGGATGAACGCCGGTTACGCCAGCGTGCTCGACATCGTGGCCGCCGCCGACGCCGTCTGGTCGGCGCTGCCCGCCCGGATAGACCTGCTCTCCGCCGAACTGCGCCGGCTCTCCACCCTGGCCCACTCGGTCGGCGTCCGCCCGGGCGAGCACCCGGCCGGCGACGAACTACAGGAGGTCACCGAGGAGTTGACGACGCTGCGGGCCGAGGTGATCGCCGACCCGCTGACGTTCTGGATCCCGGACGGCGGCAGCAGCGCCCCCGGCGGCGGGCGCCCCGACACCGCGCGCTACGACCGCGCGGCCCGCGCCCTGGATGACATCAGGCGCGAGGTCGACGCCGTCATCGGGGTCCGCAAGGACGCCGAGGAGCGGCTGATCCGGCTGCGCGACGTGCTCTCCAGGGCCGACCGCACCCTCGCCGAGGCGCGTACGGCGCGCGGCGAGGTGCTGGCCAAGATCGCGGCCTCCGAGGTGCCGGCGGTCAGCGGCCCCCCGAGTCTGCTGCACGAGGAGCTGGCCACCGCCGCCGACTACCGGCGCCGCGCCCAGTGGCACCGGCTCTCGCCGCTGCTCGAGCGCCTTGAGGTGCGCGCCGAGGAGGAGTTGGAGCGGGCACGCGCCTCGCTCTCCGCGGTGACCGTGCCGCTCGCGGTTCGGGCCCAACTACGGGGCCTGCTCGACGCCTGCCGGGCGCGGGCCTCGCGCTGTGGCAAGGCTGAGGAGCCGCTACTCGTGGAGCGGTACGACGCGGCCCGCCGGCTGCTGTGGACCGCGCCCTGCGACCTGCGCGCCGCGGAACACGCGGTGCTGCGCTACCAGGAGGCTGCGGCCGAGGTGCTGATGCCGAGGAGCGACTCGTGAGCCCCCCGCCGCCCGAGGACCGCCAGTTGCCCTGTCAGCGGCCCGGCTGCCAGGGCGGCTACGAGGACGTCGGCGGCGGCGAGCTGTACTGCGGCGACTGCGGCCTGGCACCCGTGGTCTCGCCGCTCGGCATGCTGGGCGAGAACGCGACCGGACTCTCCGGCGCGCTGCGGCCGGGCGCCGTGGGCTCCCTGGGGGCCGTGGACGCTATGGACGCCTGGGAGGACGACGACTCCTCCTCGTCCACCTCATCCTCCTCGCGCCCGTCCCGCCCCTCACGTTCGCAGTCCTCGCGCTCACAGTCCTCACGCCGCTCGGTCTCCGGGCGGCTCTCCCGTTCGCTGACCGGTGGCCTCGCCGTCGACTCGGTCTCGGTGCGCAGCTCCCGGTCGAGCGCCAGCGGCACGGCGCGCTCGCGGCTCGGCGCCGGCCTGGTCACGATGCCCGAGGTGCCGCGCCCCGACCCGCTGTCGGCGGTCCTCGAGGACCCGGAGGTGCCGGAACGCAAGCGGTTCTGCGGCAACAGCGACTGCGGGGCGCCGGTGGGCCGGGCCCGTTCCGGCCGGCCGGGACGCACCGAGGGCTTCTGCACCAGGTGTGGCCACCCGTACTCCTTCGTGCCCAAGCTGCAGCCGGGAGACGTGGTGCGGGACCAGTACGAGATCGCCGGCTGCCTGGCGCACGGCGGCCTCGGCTGGATCTACCTCGCCATCGACCGGGCCGTCTCCGACCGGTGGGTGGTCCTCAAGGGCCTGCTCGACACGGGCGACGAGGACGCGATGGCCGCCGCGATCTCCGAGCGCCGCTTCCTCGCCGAGATCGAGCACTCCAGCATCGTCCGGATCTACAACTTCGTGGAGCACCTGGACCGCCGCACCGGCAGCTTGGACGGCTACATCGTCATGGAGTACGTCGGCGGCAAGTCGCTCAAGCAGATCGCCAACGAGCGGCGCGCCCCCGACGGCCACCGAGACCCGCTGCCGGTCGAGGTGGCCTGCGCGTACGGCATCGAGGCGCTGGACGCGCTCGGCTATCTGCACAGCCGGAACCTGCTCTACTGCGACTTCAAGGTCGACAACGCCATCCAGCAGGACGACCAGCTCAAGCTCATAGACATGGGCGCGGTCCGGCGGATGGACGACCAGGAGAGCGCGATCTACGGAACGGTCGGCTACCAGGCGCCCGAGGTCGCCGAGATCGGACCCTCCGTGGCCTCCGACCTCTACACGGTGGCCCGCACGCTCGCCGTGCTGACGTTCGACTTCCAGGGCTACACGACGTTCTACGCGGACAGCCTGCCGGACCCGGAGAACATCGAGGTCTTCCAGCAGTACGAGTCCTTCTACCGCTTCCTGGTCCGCGCCACCGACCCTGACCCGTGGCGCAGGTTCGGCTCGGCGCAGGAGATGGCCGAGCAGCTGACGGGCGTGCTGCGCGAGGTCGTCGCCGTCAACACCGGCCAACCGCGCCCCGCGCTCTCCCAACTCTTCGGCCGCGAACTGGGCGTCGTCGACACGGAACTGGTCCCCAGGGTCGAGGGCGAGGTCTCCCTCCTCGGCGCGAGATCGCGGACCGGCTCGGCCGGGCGCGGTCCGCGAGGTCCGCGGCGCGGCACGAAACCACAGCGCCGTGCGGCGGCCGCGGCCGGCTCGCACCTGGGCCATGGACCGAAGGCCGGGCCAGGCGCGGCCTGGCCGACGACCGGCAACGCGGCGCTTCCGGCGGAGCCGGACCAACCCCACTGGCACGGGCCGTGGCCGGCAGCCGGCCAGCCCCCAGCGCCCACTGCGCCGGCCGGCCGCACCCCACTCAACGCCCCACGGCCGGACGACCGACCCGCCACCAGCTCGTCCACGCCCGGGGACATCGCCCCGCACGACACAAACGCGGCCGGCACCGACACGCCTCGGGCCACGCCGGTACAGCCAGCCACCGCGCCCGACGCCCACACGTCTCAGCCCACGCCGGCGGAGCCGGCTGCCCGCACCCCACACAACGCCCCACGGCCGGACGACCGACCCGCCACCAGCTGGTCCGCGGCCGGCGCCGACATGTCTCGGCCCGTGCCGGCGCAGCCGGCCGTCGGCACCGCGCACCGACCGGCGGCGGAGCCGGGGCACGCCGGTTGGCACGTGCCGCACGAAGCCGCCTGGTCCGGCGGTGAGAACGTCGAAGCGAGCCCGGACGGGGGCTGGGAGGCCGAGACGTGGCCGCCGGACCAGACCGACGGCGGCGCCGCTGCGGGCCGCCCCTGGTCCGAGGCCGAGGCCGCCGCGGCGCGGCGTGGTTTGCGTGAGCCTGACCAGCACCACCCGGTCTGGCCCGCCACGGGCCAGACCGGATCAGACCGGTTCCGGCCAACGTCCGGGCCAGCCGGAGGTCCGGCCGCCGCCGAGCCCACCGTCGCGCCCCCCGCCAAGCCCGCCGCAGGCGACATCGCAGGCGATGTCGCAGGCGATCCACCCACCACCGTCCGGCCGGACATGCGGGCCGTCGCGTTGGCGTTGCCGGTGCCGCGGGTCGATCCGGGGGATGCCAACGCCGGGTTCCTGGCCGGGTTGATGGCCACCGAGCCCGCCGACCTGCTGGTCGCGCTCCGTGGCGCGCCCACCGACTCCATCGAGGTCAGGATCCGTGAGCTGCGGGCCTATCTCGAGGTCGGGGACGGCAGGTCGCTCGCCATCGCCAGGGCCTCGGCTGCCGGCCTCGCGGAGCGCCGCGGGAGTGACTGGCGGGTGGTCTGGTACCGGGGGCTGACCGCGCTGGTCACCAGGGACTGGGAGACGGCCGCGCTCTCATTCGACGCGATCTACGACGCGTTTCCCGGCGAGTTGGCGCCCAAGCTGGCGCTCGCGGTCTGTGCCGAGGTGCTCGGCCAGTTGGACAACGCCGCCGACTACTACGAGCTGGTGTGGAGCACCGATCCCAGCCACGTCAGCGCCAGCTTCGGCCTGGCCAGGGTGCGGCTCGCGGCCGGCGACCGGCGGGGCGCGGTGGCCGCGCTCGAGTCCGTGCCGGAGACCTCGGCCCACTACACGGCGGCCCGGGTGGCGGCCGTGCGGGCCCGGCTGCGGCAGCGCGCGGCCACCCCCGACCTGCTGCCCGACCTGCTGGCGGCGGGCGCGCAGCTCGCGGCGCTGCGCGGCGCGGGACTGGAACCGTGGCTGGCCGAACAACTGTCCTGTGAGGTGCTGGGTTCCGCACTCGACTGGGTAATCTCCTGCACCGTCGGATCTTTCCCAGTCCAAACTGACCAGGGGCGACAGCTTCTCGGCGAGCCGCTGAACGAGACCGGGGTCCGGCTGGGCCTCGAACGCTCGTACCGGCGGTTGGCCCGGCTGGCGCCGACCCGAAGTGAACGCATTGAACTGGTGGAGGCGGCCAACCGCTTCCGCCCTAGGACGTGGGTGTGACAATGCCGAGGCTCGACCAACTCTCCGCCTGCCCCGGCTGCGGTGAGCCGCTGGAGGACGACGACCGATTCTGCGGCGTCTGCGGTACGGACCTGCGAACGGTCGGCCGCGTCGCCACGCCGCCCCCGCCCACCGCCGGCTACACGCCCACCGAGCACGACTTCACCCTGCC
>NZ_SMKC01000205.1 GCF_004348315.1 Streptomyces sp. 8K308
GACACCAACGCCTGGTATGTGCTGGTGAACCGGAACAGCGGCAAGGCGTTGGACGTGTACAACCTGGCGACGAACGACGGGGCGCGGATCACGCAGTGGTCGCGGAACGACCAGGCGCAGCAGCAGTGGCAGTTCGTGGACTCGGGTGGCGGCTACTACCGGCTCAGATCCAGGCATTCGGGGAAGGTGCTTGACGTCTACGACTTCTCGACGGCCGATGGCGGCGGCATCGTCCAGTGGGCCGACAACAACACCGCCAACCAGCAGTTCCGGCTCGCCGACTCCGACGGCGGGTACGTACGGCTGATCAACCGCAACAGCGGCAGGGCCGTCGAGGTGCAGGGCGCGTCCACGAGCGACGGCGCGAACATCGTCCAGTACGCCGACTGGGGCGGCGCCAACCAACAGTGGCAACTCGTGCGCCTCGGCTGACGCGCCCGGCGACGGCCAGGTGGTGTTCCCGATTGCGTGGGCATGCGCGATCGGGAACACCGGGCTGGTGCGGGGAAGGCGCGGTCCGCCTTCCCCGCCGCCGTCACCGTCCGCCTGGTGACAGCACCGGCATCACCGGTACGGATAGCAACCGGAGCGCTGGCAACTGAAGGCGGATTCCCTCCCGGTGGTCACGCGCGCGGTCAGCGAGGTGTGGCCCTGACAAGAATTGGAGCGCTCCCATGTTGGATGGGGCGAGATACTCCGCGACTTCCGCGCCGCGGACCCCCGTGGCGGGACAGTCGCGCCGCTGGTCCCGGCGACGTCGCCGGCTGAGCACCATGATCGCGTTCATTGTGACCTCCCTCCTGGCAAGCCTGGTCACCGTCGTCGGAGCCGCGCCCGCCTCGGCGGCGACCGTTGACACCAACGCCTGGTATGTGCTGGTGAACCGGAACAGCGGCAAGGCGTTGGACGTGTACAACCTGGCGACGAACGACGGGGCGCGGATCACGCAGTGGTCGCGGAACGACCAGGCGCAGCAGCAGTGGCAGTTCGTGGACTCGGGTGGCGGCTACTACCGGCTCAGATCCAGGCATTCGGGGAAGGTGCTTGACGTCTACAACTTCTCGACGGCCGATGGCGGCGGCATCGTCCAGTGGGCCGACAACAACACCGCCAACCAGCAGTTCCGGCTCGCCGACTCCGACGGCGGGTACGTACGGCTGATCAACCGCAACAGTGGCAAGGCCGTCGAGGCGCAGGGCGCGTCCACGAGCGACGGCGCGACCATCGTCCAGTACGCCGACTGGGGCGGCGCCAACCAGCAGTGGCAACTCGTGCGCGTCGGGGGCGGCACCACCCCACCCGACTCGTCACTGCCCTCGTCCATGCGGTGGAGTTCGAGCGGTGTCCTGGCAGGCCCGAGGTCGGACGCCACGCACAACATCGTTTCCATCAAGGACTACTCGGTGGTCTGGCACAACAACCAGTGGCAGATCTACGCCACCACCGCCAGCCGGAGCGGAGGCTGGAACCTGGTGCACTTCGCGGCGCCCGACTGGTCGCAGATGGCCGGCGCGCAACACACGTTCCTCGACACCGCGTCCGGCGTCGGCACCGGGTACCGGGCCGCCCCCCACGTGTTCTACTTCGCGCCGCAGGGCCTGTGGTACCTGGTCTACCAGACCGGACTGCCCTCGTACTCGGTCAGCAGCGACCCCAGCAACCCGAGGTCGTGGTCGACGCCGCGCAACTTCATGAGCAGCGTGCCCGACATCGTCCGGCAGAACATGGGCAATGGGGCCTGGCTCGACTACTGGGTCATCTGCGACACGGCCAACTGCCACCTGTTCTCCAGCGACGACAACGGCCACATCTACCGGGCTCAGACCTCGGTGGCGAACTTCCCCAACGGCTTCGGGAACACCGTCATCGCCCTCCAGGACTCCAACCGCAACAACCTCTTCGAGGGCACCGCGGTCTACAAGCTCGGCGACAGCAACGAGTACCTGCTGCTCCAGGAGGCCATCGGCTCCAACGGCCGCCGCTGGTACCGGTCCTTCACCTCAAGCAGCATCAGCGGACCGTGGACCCCGCTGCACGGCACGGAGTCCAACCCCTTCGCCCGCTCCAACAACGTGACCTTCCCATCCGGAACCCCCGTCTGGACGCAGGACTTCAGCCACGGTGAGTTGCTGAGGGCGGGCAACGACCAGACCATGACCATCAACCCGTGTCGACTCCAGTTCCTCTACCAGGGACTTGACCCGAGCGCCGGCGGCGACTACAGCCAACTGCCCTGGCGCATGGGCCTGCTCACCCAGACCAACTCGCCCTGCTAAATCGACCAGCCAACACAGCCGCTTGACAACCTTCAGGGCCCCCGCGTGCGGTGCACGGCTGGGGGCCCTGTCTGCCATCGGTTCGGGGAGGAGGGCGTGACACTCGCCTGGCGAGACGGCTCCTGCGCGCGATCAGTCGTGGTTGGGAGGCGTCTCGTCCGACAACACCTGTTGTGCGATGGCGAAGGCCCGGTTCGCCGCGGGAACGCCGCAGTAGACGGCAGTTTGCAGCAGGAGCGCGGCCAGCTCGTCCTGGCTGAGGCCGTTTCCGCGAGCGGCTCGGACGTGCATGGCGAGTTCGTCCCAGTGCCCGTGGGCGGTCGGCGCGGTGAGCGTCACCAGGCTGCGTTCGCGTCTGCTCAGGGTGGGATCCGTCCAGACGTCGCCCCACGCGTACCGGGAGATGAACTCCTGGAAACGTGCGGTGAAGGGTGTGGTGGCGGTCTGGGCACGGTCCACGTGCGCGTCACCGAGAACGGCGCGGCGTACCGCCATGCCGTCTTGGCTGCCAGGCCCGAAGTGACCGCGCAGGGAGGCGAGTACGGCTTCGGGACGCTCGGCCGGCGTCAGATGGGCGGCATCGGGCAGCTCGGTGCCCCGAACAGCAGCGGCGGGCGAAATTCTCTTCGCCAATCAGGTGGCGGGATGCTGCCACGCCGGAGGGGTCCGTCAATGTCTCTGGGCTGTCGGCTGCCTGCTCCCTGCGGTGTGGCGGCGCCATCAGGCCTGGGCCGGACGTGCTGGGGGGAGGACCGTTCGCCGCGGGACAGGTGAGGGCGACAGCGTGATCGGGTGGTGTGTGTCCCGGCCCCTGGGTCTCAAGGGGCTCGTTCACGCGTGGACTGGTCGGCCGCCGGCGCCGGCTTCACGCCCACCGTGCCCGCCGGGGTCGGCCTGCTGGCGGGTCGGCACCAACTTCTCCATCAGCGCCGCCTTCTACACCGGATACGCCGCTCGGGAGCGCGGCCTGAGCCGCGAGCAGTACCGCACCATCACCCTCGGCGACACCATCCCCGGCATCGTCGCCCCGGGCCTCATGACCATCCTCGCCATCATCGTCGCGGCAGTGGCCGTCGACCGCGGCGGCACCGACTCCACCTCCCTCGCCCAACTCGCCGGCGTCCTGGAACCGGTCGCCGGCACCGCGGGCTCCAAGGTCTTCGCCCTCGGCTTCTTCGCCGCCGCCTTCTCCTCGGTGATCGCCGACGCCACCGCCGGCGGCACGCTCCTCGCCGACGGCATCGGCTGGGGCAACGCACTCGACAACCGCCGCGTGAAGGCGCTGATCTGCCTCGTCCTGACCTTCGGCCTCGCCGTCACCCTGATCAACGGCGGAAAGTCTCCCGAGCAACTGCTCAACACCGCCCAGGCGTTGACCGTCGTCTTCGCCCCCGTGCTCGGCGTGCTGCTATTCGTCCTGGCCAACAACGCCGAACTGATGGGCCCCGCCCCTGGCAGAACGCCCTGGGCGTCCTGGGACTCATCGCGATCCTCGCCACCTGCTACCGGCTCCTGACCGAGATCTTCTGAGACCACCCCCGGCCAGGTCGCCACCGCGCCACCGGTGCGGTGGCGACCTGGCGGCACATCAGCCTGTGACCAGGTCGAACGACTCCGTGGCGCCGATCGTCGTGGCGTTCGCGACCAGCGGCTGTGATCCGCCGTTCTGAGCGCTGACATACCGGGAGTTGACCTGCGCTCGCAGGCTGACGGAGCCGTCGGCGTTGTTCACCCGCTGGAAGGTCTCCCAGGCTCCCACGGCCGCGCGGTTGGCGATGAGCGGGTCGGCTCCCGCGTTCTCGGCGCACACGTACTGACTGTTGGCGTGGGAACGCAGGGCCACGGCGCCGGAACCGAGGTCGATCAGGTCGAACCGTTCCCAGGGGCCAATGGCGGTGCGGTTGGCGATGAGTTGACCGGTCCCGGCGTTCTCCGCGCAGACATACTGGTTGTTGGCTCGGGACTGGAGGCTGATCACCGAGCCGGCGGGGGGAGGAGCGAGCAGGGCCTCCCAGGTGGTCGTCGTGGTGCCGGAGGTGGCATCCGCGGGGAGGCGGTCGCGGGCGGCCGTGTCGCCGTACAGGCTCCAGCGCATCCAGTCCAGGTAGGTGGCGACGGTCTGGGTGTGGTTGTAGCCGCTCCAGATGTACTGGTCGTGCCCCGTGCCACGGTGGGTGAGAAACGCCTTGGGCGCCGGGAGTTCGGTGTACGCCTGGCGTGCGGAGGAGTACTGGCAGACGGGGTCCTGGTCGCCGTGAACGAACAGGACGTTGGCCGTGACCCGGCTGGACGGATTGCCCATGTCCACGCACGCGAAGGGCACGGCGGCGGCGACGCGCTCGTCCGGCCAGGCGGTGAGCAGGCCGTGGGTGGTCATGCCGCCGAGGGAGTGTCCGGCCACGCCGACGCCGACGGCCGTGTCCAGGTGCCCGGCGAGCGGGTCCCCCGCGGTCGTGTTGAGGGCGAGGGTACGGGTGATGACCTCAGAGACGTCCATGGACTGGTTGCCGTTGTAGACATCCTGGATGTTGCCCGGGGTGCCGGTCGAGGTGGTGGGGAAGACGGGAGCGGGGACGACGAAGCCGGCCTCGGCCAGCGGGCGGACCAGCGGCGCGTAGCTCTCCGGGTTGCCGCCGAGGCCGTGACTGAACTCCACGATGGGGAAGACGCCGCTCGCGACGGGGGCGTTGGGAACCGGGTTGCCACCCGGACTGCCGGTGGCCGGGTAGAAGATCCGGGTGGTCAGCCGGCGGCTACCGCGGCTCCAGGCATACTCCCGCACGCCGATGGCGAAGCGCTGGCTCGGTGCGTCCAGGAGCCTGGTGGCGGCCTGTGCCGGCGTGGCGCCGAGCAGAGAGGCGCCCATGCCGGCCGCGCTCAAACCAAGGAAGGTTCCCAGAACGGCGCGTCGTCGTAAGGACATGATGACTCCTCGTGAGAAGCGTGCGGAGGCTGCGTGAGGCGTGGACTCTGGACGCGCGCCCGGTCCCTCGGACATCCGGCGGTCGGGCCGCGTGGGGCAGTGGCCTCCGAGGTGGGATGACGTGAGACGAGGCTGGTTCGACATGTCAGACGTCGACCGAAACATCAGACAACTATGGATGGTAGGCAGGGAGCGGGAGGCGTCAACAGTCACGACGCGATTCGAGCATGATTCGCGAAAAGAGCTGGGTTGGCGGGCCAACCAGCGCGCGAAACGTCGGAGATGTTCACTATGCTCCCCGAGCATGCGACGAAGACGCGAACTGGTCGCAGGGGTTGACGGTGAAAGTGGGGGCTTCTACGGTTCCCTCGCCGTCGCATTGATCGGAGGCCTTCCTCGAATTCATTCGGAAGCCGGGGAGCAGCTCTGCCTACCCTGGGGTGGGAGCGCTCCCGTGGAAGATTGCCGATCCACGCCCTCATCGTCGATCACCCCATCCGACACAGGAGTCGCTGATGCCTCCGCAGACCAACCGCAGGCACTTCCTGGCCCTGTCCGCCGCCGCGGGCGTGGCCGCCGGTGCCGCTGGCGGCGCGTTGACCGCCTCGCCCGCGCAGGCCCAATCGATCAGCGGGGTCACGTCCGACCGGCCGCTGGCCGAGCACCCCCTGCGCCTGTGGTACACCAGCCCGGCCACCGAATGGCTGCGGGCGCTGCCGATCGGCAACGGCCGCCTTGGCGCCATGGTGTTCGGCGGCGTGCAGAGTGAGCAGCTCCAGTTGAACGAGGACACCGTCTGGGGCGGCGGACCCTACGACCCGGCCGATCCCGACGGCCTGGCCAACCTCCCGGAGATCAGACGCCGGGTCTTCAACAACGAGTGGTCCGCCGCCCAGTCGCTCATCGACAGCCAGTTCATGGGCACGCCGCGAGGACAGATGCCCTACCAGACGGTCGGCAACCTGCGCCTGAACTTCTCCTCGGGCGGGAGCGCGACCAACTACCACCGTGAACTCGACCTCACCACCGCGATCGCCCTGACGCGCTACACCCGTGACGGGGTGGCGTACACCCGCGAGGTGTTCGCGAGCGCCGCGGACCAGGTGATCGTGGTTCGGCTCACGGCCGGCACGGCCGGCAGGATCTCGTTCTCCGCCACCTTCGACAGCCCGCAGTCCAGCAGCCGTCACTCGCTGGACCAGCTCACGGTCGGCCTGGACGGGGCGGGCGAGACCGTCGACGGGCTCGCCGGCCGGGTCCGGTTCCGGGCCCTGGCCACGGCTCGCGCCACGGGTGGGTCGGTGCGCAGCTCGGGCGGCACCCTGACCGTGACCAACGCGGACGCCGTGACCCTGCTGATCTCCATCGGCACCAACTACACCAGTTACGCCGACCTGACGGGCGACCAGAACGCCCGCGCCCTCTCCCCGCTGTCGGCGGCGGCCAGCCGCGCCTACGACGACCTGCGGTCGCGTCACGTAGCCGACTACCAGCGCTTCTTCGACCGGACCAGTCTCGACCTGGGGTCGACGTCGGCGGTCGACCTGCCAACCGACCAGCGGGTGGCCAACTTCGCCGGCGGCAACGATCCGCAGCTGGTCACCCTGTTCTTCCAGTTCGGTCGCTACCTGCTGATCTCGTGTTCCCGGCCCGGTTCCCAGCCGGCCAACCTCCAGGGCATCTGGAACGACGCGTTGCGCCCGCCGTGGAGCTCGAAGTACACGATCAACATCAACACCGAGATGAACTACTGGCCGGCCGGTCCCGCCAACCTCGTCGAGTTGATGGAGCCGGTCCTGAGGATGGTGGACGACCTGGCCGTCACCGGGGCGCGTACGGCTCGGACACAGTACGGCGCCGGTGGCTGGGTGTGCCATCACAACACCGACGGCTGGCGCGGCACCGCGCCCGTCGACGGGGCGCTGTGGGGCATGTGGCAGACCGGTGGCGCCTGGTTGGCCCTGCACATCTGGGAGCACTACCGCTTCACCGGTGACCTGACCGCGTTGCGAGCCCGCTATCCCGCTCTCAGGGGGGCCGCGCAGTTCTTCGTCGACTCCCTCGTGCAGGACCCGGGGACCGGGTTCATGGTGACCAACCCCTCGAACTCGCCGGAGAACTCCCATCACTCGGGCGTCTCCGTGTGTGCCGGTCCCACCATGGACATGCAGATCATCCGGGATCTCTTCCAGGCCGTCGCCGACGCCTCGACGCTGCTGGGCACCGACGCGGACTTCCGTATTCGGGTCCTGTCACTGCGCGACCGCCTCGCGCCGACCAGGGTGGGCGCGCAGGGACAGGTCCAGGAGTGGCAGGCGGACTGGGACGCCGGCGCCCCCGAGCAGACCCACCGGCACGTCTCCCATCTCTACGGGCTGCACCCGAGCAACCAGATCACCGTTCGTGGCACCCCGTCGTTGGCCCAGGCGGCGCGCGTCACGTTGGAGCGGCGGGGCGACGCCGGCACCGGCTGGTCGCTGGCCTGGAAGATCAACTTCTGGGCCAGGCTGGAGGACGGCAGCCGCTCCTACGAACTGTTGCGCGACCAGCTCACCCCGGACCGCACCGCCCCCAACCTGTTCTGCCTGCACCCGCCGTTCCAGATCGATGGCAACTTCGGCGCCACGGCCGGGATCACCGAATGGCTCCTGCACTCCCACGCCGGCGAGGTGCACCTCCTGCCCGCCCTCCCACCGGCCCTGCCCGCCGGGCAGGTCACCGGTCTGCTCGCCAGGGGCGGCCACACCGTCGATATGACCTGGGCGGGTGGTCTGATCACCCAGGCCATCCTGCGTCCCCGCGCCGCCGGCGCGGTCCGAGTCCGCACCGGCGTCCCGGTGGACGTGACCGCCGGCGGCCAGTGGGTGACCGTGCAACGGCCGGAGCCCACCGTCGTGTCGTTCACCGCCGCCGCGGGCACCACCTATCAGCTCACCCCCCGCGCCACGACGGTGGTCAGCCTGCGCTCCCGCGCCAACTACCAGTACGTGTGCGCGGAGGACGGCGGCGCCTCGGCGCTGATCGCCAACCGGACGGCCATCGGGCAGTGGGAGCGGTTCGACCTGATCGACCTGGGCGGTGGCAACGTCGCGCTGCGGTCCCACGCCAACTACCAGTACGTGTGCGCGGAGGACGGCGGCGCCTCGGCGCTGATCGCCAACCGGACCGCCATCGGGGCCTGGGAGACCTTCCAGCGGATCAACAACGCCAACGGCACCGTCAGCCTGCGCGCCCAGGCCAACAACCAGTACGTGTGCGCCGACAACGCGGGTGCCGCCGCGCTCATCGCCAACAAGACCGCGATCGGCACCGCGGAGTCGTTCGACCTCGTCACCGGCTGACCGGCCCCGCGTGTCCCGGTGATCGGGCCAGGGAACCCTGGCCCGATCACCAAGAGAGCCGCGCATCAAAGGGGGGCGGTGAACACACGTGCCTGGATCGTGTTCCTCGACGAGTCAGGAGTGTCGCTGCTGCCTCAGGTCCGCCGCACCTACGCGCCCCGCGGCCGCACTCCACTGCTGCGGTATCGGCTGAACTGGAAGCGCGCCTCGATGGCCGCGGCTCTCGGTTACCACGCCACCGATCCCGACCGTGGTCCCCGTCTGTGTTTCCACCTCAAGCCCGGCAGCTACGACACCACCGCTCTCATCGAGGTCCTCAAACAGCTCAAGGTGTTCTACCGCGAGGAGCGGGTCGTGCTGGTCTGGGACGGACTGTCCGCCCACTGGAGCCGCGCCATGCGCGCCTGGGCCGCCGATCAGGACTGGCTCACCCTCGAGCGGTTACCCGCCTACGCACCCGAGCTCAATCCGGTGGAACCGCTGTGGTCATCCCTCAAGAAACGCGAACTCGCCAACCTCGCCGGCGACCACCTCGCCGATGTCGCCGACGCCACCGAACAAGGCATCCACCGCATCAACCAGAACCACCAACTGCCATGGTCCTTCCTCACCCACACCGGGTTGACCGTCCACCCACCACCCCCACAGAACTAACGAAAAGATCAGTAGTGCCGTATCAGGCAACGTTTGCCTCGTCCTGTGGCCCGGCGGGCGCGGTTGTGACCTGGGGTGCTCCCGCATGCGGCCATGAGTCGGCAGCCGGTGGGCATGGACGAGTTGGTCGAGCACTGGACCGTGCTCGATGACGAGCTGGAGCTCGTTGCGGGGAAACGAGGCGGGACGCGGCTGGGCTTCGCGCTGCTGCTGAAGCACTACACGCGGCACGGACGGAACGTGGTGGAGTCCTGGAACGCGGCGCATGCGGTGATCTACTACGGCAAGGGCGGTGAGATCTCCACCAACCGGCGTGAAGAGGTCGAGATGGCCGCGCTGTGCCTGCGCATCCTCCAGGCATCGCTGGTGTACATCAACACCCTTATGCTCCAGGACGTCCTCACTGAGCCCCGGTGGTCCGACCTGCTCACCCCGGCCGACCGGCGCGGCCTGACCCCGCTCTTCTGGACCCACGTCCGCCCCTACGGCGAGGTCAAGCCGGACATGCGCTCCCGTCCGGAGATCGGCGGCACCGACCTGGGCGGGCTGGGCTGAACGGGGGCGCCCGCGTCTCGTTCCTGCCGCTGGTGTCAGCCCTCGCCGCTGGGCTCCCCGCCACAAAACAGCTCCCGGCCGATGAGGAGGAACGCTGACGTTCCCCAAGGTCTCAGTCGCGACGAAGGTGGCGGACAACTGGCGTCACCTGGCCTCCGTCGCCCGCGCCTACTTCCGCAACCCGACCTGAAGGCGGACGCTTTGCGCTCAGTAGTACGTCGGCGAGGGGCCCGGGTGCGTGGTGCCCGGAATCTTCCCGGCAGGCGACACTTAGTGCCACGATGTCCGCGTGAACTCTTCAAACTTCACAGGTGCGTCGCAGGCTTGGGCGGCACTGGGTGCCAATTCTTCTCTGCTTGACCGGGTGTCCTACAGCGGTCCGTCCGGGGGACTGCCGGCGCGGCTGCCCGTTATGGAACTGGCACGGGCCACCGTCGCGGTGTGCTCGCTCGCGGCCGCCGAGCTGACTTCCGTACGCACGGGGCGGCCCGTGCCCCAGGTGCGGGTCGACGACGAGTCAGTCGCGACGGCGTTCCTCAGCGACCGACTGGTGCGGGTCGACGGGCAAGCGTGGTCGACCTTCGCACCGTTGTCCCGGTTCTGGCGGGCGGCCGATGGATGGGTCCGTACGCACGCCAACTACCCGCACCATCGGGCCCGGTTGCTCGCCGCTCTCGGGGTGCCGGGGAACATCGGCGAGGAGGCGGTGGACGCCGTGGCCGAGGCGATCGCGGGGCATACCGCGCTGGAGCTGGAGGAGACCGTGTACGCGGCGGGCGGTCTCGCCGTCGCGACACGCAGCCCCGAGGAATGGGCCAAGAGCACGCAGGGGGCCCTGGTCGCGGGGCAGCCGCTGCTGACGACGACGCGCGTCGACGACGCCCCGGGCCGGGTGCTCGGTGATGCCGCGCTGCCGTGCGCGGGGCTGCGCGTCCTGGATTTGACCCGAGTGCTCGCCGGGCCGGTCGCCACCCGAACGCTGGCGCTGCTCGGCGCGGACGTGCTGCGGATCGACGCCCCACATCTGCCGGAGAGTCAGGAGGCCCACAACGACACGGGCATGGGGAAACGCTCGACCACCGTGGACCTGGGTGACGCCACCGGCCGCCGGGTCTTCGAGGAACTGCTCGACGAGGCGGACGTGGTGGTCACCGGTTACCGGCCGGGCGCGCTGGACCGGTTCGGGCTGACGCCCGAGGCGCTCGCCGGGCGTCGTCCGGGGCTCGTGATAGCCCAGCTGTCCGCGTGGGGCCATTACGGGCCGTGGCACGGGCGGCGCGGCTTCGACAGCCTGGTCCAGGTGGCCACCGGCATCGCCGAGCTCGAGGGCTCGTCGGACTCGCCCGGCGCGCTGCCCGCCCAAGCGCTCGACCACGGTACCGGCTATCTGCTGGCGGCCGGGGTGCTGCGCGCGCTCACCGAGCAGCACCGCACGGGCGGTACCCGGCTGGTCCGCCTGGCCCTGACGCAGACCGCGCACTGGCTGGTCCACGTCCTGCCCCCCGCTCCGGGTGAGGAGGACGGCTTCGACGCTGGGCGCCGAGTGACCGAGACCGACAGCCCTATGGGCCGGCTGCGGTACGCGCTGCCGCCGGTGTCGTACGAGGGAGGCCCGGTGAACTGGGCACGCCCGCCGGGTCTGTGGGGTACGGACGCCCCGGTGTGGGGGGGCGGTGCTTAACGAAGCTCCAGGGCGGTGCGCCCGTCAGACACATGCGGCCGTGTCACGGTCCGCCGGGAGTCGGACGGCCATGTCGCCGAGTACGCCCCGCGTGCCGCCGCCAGCCGGTCACCACCGGGCACAGGTATCGGCATGTAAGTCCCCGAAGCCGCCAGTGGTTGATCTTCAGTGCTTGCGGCGGGCGGCTGGGGTGCGGGAGGCGACGACCTGGGCGACTGCGGTGACGCCGGGCGTGTGACGTCCCAGGGGCCGCTCGGAGGCGTTGCGGGAGCGGGCCAGCAGTATCGGTGTGACTCCTGGCTCTGCCACGGAGGGACGAAGCGTGTTTCATAGGTGGTCGCTCGTGAAACACCCGGCCTCCCAGTGGTCCACCTGCGGCGAACGCTCCCATGAAACAGTCCGGGTCGTGAACGACGACTTCAAGCGCGTGGAATCGCACGACTGCCCGATGTCCACCTGCGCCGCCCCTGCGGGCTCCCCGTGCCGGACCGGCAAGGGCAGGGTGGCCATCCAGTACCACACCGCCCGCTTCCGCCTCGTGCCCCAACTCGCCAAGGCGCTGAGCGTGCCGACTCCCGCCGTGCGCAAGCCGGGCTCGGCCTGGATCGAGCTGCCCCGCCCGCGGACCACCGGCACCGAACCAGGCGGGCACGTCCATCTCGGCTACGCCCGCGCGTCCACCGCCCGCCAGTCGCTCGACTCCCAGCTCGACGCCCTCGCGGCGGCCGGGGTCACCCGGGTCTTCTCGGAGAAGATCTCCACCCGCGCCACCAAACGTCCGGAGCTGGAGAAGGCGGTCACCCTCGCCCGCGAGATCCGGGCCTCCGGCGTCGCCGTGACCCTCGTCGTGCACGAGCACAAGCGCCTCGGCCGCGGCATCGACCTCGCCACCCTCGCTGAGGAGCTGCGCGCCAGCGACGTCGGGGGGGCGGCGTAGTCGGCGACAGCGACCTCCACGCGCGGCGGGAGCGAGTTGGCTGGCAACTTCCGCCTGGTCATCGCCACGACGTCCACGCCGTCCCGGCCCGCGAGTAGCTGGATCACC
>NZ_SMKC01000206.1 GCF_004348315.1 Streptomyces sp. 8K308
GGTCAACGAGCGGGGGGAACCGTGGGGGGCGACGACGGGGCCGCCGCCACGTCGGGCTCCGTGCGCGGCAGGCCCCGCAGGCGGGTGACGGCGGCGGCGGAGACGAGCCCGAGCGAGGCGCAGCCCAGCCAGGGCAGCCAGCCAGCGCCGGTGCGTTCCGCGATGTCCATGGACCAGCCGATGGCGGCGTTGCCCGCGGCGGCCGTGATCCCGGACAGCACGGAGAAGACCCCGAAGTAGGTGCCGGTCAGCTCCGGACGCCCGAAGCCGGGCACGAGTTCCATCACGAACGGTTGGGCGGCCATCAGGCCGAGTTGGAGGAGGAGCGCGCAGACCAGCACGGGCGGGAACCCGGGGACGACGGGGGCGAGGAAGGCCAGGCCGAGTACGCCGAGCCCGGCGGCGATCCAGCGGGCCCGACCGCCCCTGCTCCGCAGCGCGCGGGTGAGCGGCAGTTGCAGGGTGAGGCTGGTCAGCGTGGAGACCAGGAAGACCGCGGCCACGGCGCCGCTGACGCCGGTGGCCCGCTCGGCGGCGTCGGGGAGGAGCAGGTAGAGCTGGCTCTCCAGCGTGAACATGCCGCTCATGGCCAGGGCGAAGGCCAGGAAGGGTCGGTCGCGCAGCACCTCGCGCCAGTCCCCGAGCACTCCGCCGCTCGCGGGCGGCACCGGGCGCTCGGGCAGCACCAGGAGTTGGGCCACGGTGAGTACGGCGAAGATCCCGGCCGCGGTGAGCGCGCAGGCCCGGAAGTCGACCAGCAACAGGGCGCTGCCGAGCAGCGGTCCGACCAACGCCCCCGCGGTGGCGAAGACGTTGAAGAGGGCGAACGCCTCGGCCTTGCGGTCGCCGGCCTCCCGGGCCAGGTAGGCGCGCACGGCGGGGTTGAACAGGGCCCCGGCCAGGCCGCTGAGCACCGAGGCCGCCACCAGCGCGGGCAACCCCTCCCCCAGGCCGAAGAGAGCGAAGCCGAGGGTGCGCACGGCGCAGCCCGCGATGATGACCCGACGCGGTCCGAGCCGGTCGGCCGCCGAGCCGCCGAGCAGGAAGAGGCCCTGCTGGCTGAGGTTGCGGGCGCCGAGGACGAGGCCGACGGTGGCCGCGGACATGCCGAGGGTGCCGCCCAGGTACTGGGCGAGATACGGGATCAGCAGGTAGAAGCCCGCGTTGACGCCCAGTTGGTTGACCAGGAGCAGCCTGATCGCCATGGGAAAGGACAGCAGCTCGCGCACGAGCCGAGACAGTAACCGATAATCATTTTCATTGTCACTGTGTTTCACGGCACAGCGACAACCCCGCCATCCGGCCTCAGGACGGCCGGTCGGACAGCTCCCAGAGCAGCAGCTCCGCACCGCCGGCGGCCCTGACCACCGGCTCCCCGCCGCCCGTGAGCCGGGCCGCGTCCCCGGCCGTCAGCGCCACCGGCGGCCCGACGCCGGACAACTCGACGGCACCGCTCGCCAGATGGAGATAGGCCAGGCGCCCGCCCCCGACCGCCGCCCGCTCGCCGTCGCGCAGCCGCCGCACCCGCAGCACCGCCGGCGTGCGGGGCAGCGCGTAGGGGACGTCGTCCCCGATGCCGCGCACCACCTCGTAGGCCGGCTCGCCGCCCGGCTCGGCGGGGATCAGCCACATCTGGAGGAAACGCAACGGCTCGGGCCCGGCGTTGCGTTCCACGTGCCGCACGCCGGCGCCCGCCGTCAGACGCTGCAAGTCGCCGGGGCGCACGACGGTCGCGGTGCCGTCCTCGTCCTCGTGCGTGAGCTCGCCGGACAGCACCCAGCTGACGATCTCGACGTCCCGGTGCGGGTGCGCGGGGAAGCCCGCGCCGGGCGCGAGCCGCTCCTCGTTGCAGGCGGTCAGCGGCCCGAAGCGGACGTTGTCCGGATCGTAGAATCCGGCGAACGAGAAGGCGTGCCGGGTCTCGATCCCGGCGGCCGGATCACCGCCCCGATAACGCTCGGCGGCCCGCGTCACCCGAAGCACGCCCCTACCGTATCCATCCGTCGCCCGTCGCCAGTGACCCCCGCCTGGTATGAGTGGGTGGGAAATGAGGCAGGCTGGTCCCGTGTCCGATGCCGATGAGAACGCCGCCGATGAGAAGGCCGACGAGAAGGCCGCCGCTGAGAAGGCCGATGAGAAGAAGGCGCACGTCGCCACCGTGCGTCGCCTCGAACAGTCCTCGGGGAAGCTGGCCGCCGCCGCGATCTCGCGGATGGACGAGCAGCTGTCGTGGTACCGCGCCATGCCGCCGGAGAACCGCTCCTGGATCGGCCTGGTCGCCCAGGCCGGCATCGCGGCGTTCATCGAGTGGTTCCGGCACCCGGACACTCCGCAGGCGATCAGCACCGACGTCTTCGGCACCGCGCCGCGCGAGCTGACCAGGGCGATCACGCTGCGCCAGACCGTGGAGCTGGTGCGCACCACCATCGAGGTGGTGGAGTCCGCGGTGGACGAGCTGGCGCCGCCGGGCGGGGAGGCGGCGCTGACCAACGCGCTGCTGGTCTACTCGCGGGAGATCGCCTTCGCCACCGCCCAGGTGTACGCGCAGGCCGCCGAGGCGCGCGGCGCGTGGGACGCCCGCCTGGAGTCCCTGGTGGTGAACGCGGTGGTGTCGGGCGAGGCGGACGAGAGCGACGTGTCCCGGGCGGCCGCCCTGGGCTGGAACTCGCCGGACCACGTGACGGTCGTGCTCGGCAGCGCGCCCAACGGCGACAGCGAGCTGACCGTGGAGGCGATCAGGCGGGCCGCCAGGTACGCGAAGCTTCAGGTGTTGACCGGGGTGCTCGGCAAGCGCCTGGTGGTGATCGCGGGCGGCAGCGACGACCCGGTGAGCGCGGCCAAGTCGCTGATCGGCCCGTTCGCCTCGGGCCCCGTGGTGGCGGGCCCCGTGGTGGGCGACCTGCTGGAGGCGACCCGCTCGGCGCAGGCGGCGGCGGCCGGACTGCGGGCCTGTGCGGCCTGGCCGGACGCGCCGCGCCCGGTCCTCGCGGACGACCTGCTGCCGGAGCGCGCCATGGCGGGCGACCCGGCGGCCCGCCGCCTGTTGGTGGAGGAGATCTACAGACCGCTGCAGGAGGCCGGATCGGCGCTGTTGGAGACGCTCAGCGTCTATCTGGAACAGGCCAGCAGTCTCGAGGGCGCCGCGCGTATGCTTTTTGTGCATCCCAACACCGTCCGGTACCGCCTGAGACGTGTGACTGATGTCACCGGATGGCCCCCTTCCGATGTGCGCTCGGCCTTCACCCTGCGCGTCGCGTTGATGCTCGGACGGCTCGCCGACGCCGATTCACGCGCCTGACCGTCACCCACCTGGCTTTGTACAGGAGCTACAAATCCCTCGACTGTTCTTCGTTCCTGCCCCCACCGGCGGTCAACCCGGTGCCCAGGAGAGAGTGAGAGGGTGCTTGTACTCGTCGCTCCCGGCCAGGGTGCCCAGACGCCCGGCTTCCTGAATCCGTGGCTCGAACTCCCGGGTGTAGCCGACCGCCTTGGCGCCTGGTCGGAGACCGCGGGGCTCGACCTCGTCCACTACGGCACCGCGGCCGACGCGGAGGAGATCCGCGACACGGCCGTGGCACAGCCCCTGTTGGTGACCGGTGCCCTGCTGTCGGCGGCCGCGCTCTTCGACGACGACCCGGCGGGCCCGGCGGCCTCGGTGGGCGCCGTCGCCGGGCACAGCGTCGGCGAGCTGCCTGCCGCCGCGATCGCCGGGGTCCTCACCGATCTCGAGACCGTCGCGCTGGTGCGGCAGCGCGCGACGGCGATGGCCGAGGCGGCGGCAGTCACGGAGACCGGCATGTCGGCGGTGCTCGGCGGCGACCCGGACGAGGTCGCGGCCCACCTCGCCGAGCTCGGCCTCACGGCGGCCAACAACAACGGCGGCGGCCAGATCGTCGCGGCCGGCACCCTCGAGCAGTTGGCGGCGCTCGCCGCCGACAAGCCGGCCAAGGCGCGCGTGGTCGCGCTCAAGGTGGCCGGCGCCTTCCACACCGTGCACATGGCGCCCGCGGTCGACGCCATGCGCACGGCGGCCAAGGGACTGAACCCCGCGGATCCGGGCATCCGTTTCGTATCCAACGCCGACGGCGAGGTCGTCGCCGACGGCCAGGAGATCGTGCGGCGCCTGGTGACCCAGGTGTCCAACCCGGTCCGCTGGGACCTGTGCGTGGAGACGTTCCAGCGGCTCGGCATCACCGCCCTGATCGAACTGTGCCCGGGCGGTACGCTCGCTGGTCTGGCCAAGCGCAACCTCCCCGGAGTGGAGCGCGTGGCCATCAAGAGCCCGAACGATCTCGACGCGGCCCGCGAGCTGATCGCCGCCCACCGCACGGCATCCGCACCCCCCGCAGAAGCCGCCGAATAGGAGCAGTGGACATGGCCACACTGAGGGTCGGAAAGGGTGCGCCCTACGCACGCGTCATGGGCGTGGGCGGCTACCGGCCGACGAGGGTCGTCCCCAACGAGGAGATCCTGAAGTACATAGATTCCTCCGACGAGTGGATCCGCTCGCGGTCCGGGATCGTGACCCGGCACTGGGCGGACGAGGACGAGACGGTCGCCGAGATGGCGCTCGCCGCGTCGGGCAAGGCCATCGCGGACGCCGGCATCACCGCCGAGCAGATCGACGCGGTCGTGGTCTCCACCGTCTCGCACTTCTTGCAGACCCCCTCGGTGGCCACCGTGATCGCCCACCGGCTCGGGGCCGGCACCCCGGCCGCCTTCGACATCTCGGCGGCCTGCGCCGGCTTCGGCTACGGCCTGACCGTCGGCAAGGGCCTGATCGTCGACGGCAGCGCCGAGCACGTGCTGGTGATCGGCGTGGAGCGGCTGTCCGACCTCACCGACAAGGAGGACCGCTCCACCGCGTTCCTCTTCGGCGACGGCGCCGGCGCCGTGGTGCTCGGCCCCTCCCAGGAGCCGGCGATGGGCCCCACGGTCTGGGGCTCGGAGGGCGACAAGGCGGACGTCATCGCGCAGACCGTGCCCTGGGACCGCTTCCGGGCGGGCGACCTCGACGGCCTGCCGGTGGACGCCGCGGGGAAGGTGAAGTTCCCCGCGCTGCGCCAGGAGGGCCAGACGGTCTTCCGCTGGGCGGTCTTCGAGATGGCCAAGGTCGCCCAGCAGGCGCTGGACGCCGCCGGGATCACCGCGGCCGATCTGGACGTCTTCATTCCGCATCAGGCCAACATGCGGATCATCGACTCGATGGTGAAGACCCTCAAGCTGCCGGAGCATGTCGCGGTCGCGCGTGACATCGAGACCACCGGCAACACGTCCGCCGCCTCCATCCCGCTCGCCATGGAGCGGATGCTGGCGACGGGGCAGGCGAAGAGCGGGGACACCGCCCTCGTCATCGGCTTCGGGGCGGGTCTGGTCTACGCCGCGACGGTCGTTACCCTCCCCTAAGCAAGGTCCGAACAGATCCCCCCGGATCACCACCAAGCGGTACCTCACCGCAACACACTGAAGGAGCGCCGCAATGGCTGCCACCAAGGAAGAGATCATCAAGGGTCTCGCCGAGATCGTCAACGAGATCGCCGGCATCCCCACCGAGGAGGTGACGGAGGAGAAGTCGTTCACCGACGACCTCGACGTCGACTCGCTGTCCATGGTCGAGGTGGTCGTCGCCGCTGAGGAGCGCTTCAGCGTCAAGATCCCGGACGACGACGTCAAGGGCCTGAAGACGGTCGGCGACGCCGTCAACTACATCTTCGACCACCAGAGCTGACCTGCTCGCACAGCGCGTGTCGCCACCCCCGCGGTGGCGGATCACCACCATTCCCCCCGACTAGCGGAGTAAGAATCCCGTGAACGCGATCAATCGAACGGTGGTTGTCACCGGTGTCGGTGCGACCACACCGCTGGGTGGCGACAGCGCGACGACCTGGGAGGGCCTGCTGGCCGGCCGGTCCGGCGTGCGTCCCCTGACCGCCGACTGGGCGGCCGACCTGCCGGTGAAGATCGCCGCGACCGCGGCGGTCGACCCGGTCGACATACTGCCCAAGCCGGTGGCACGTCGCCTGGACCGCTCCGCGCAGTTCGCGCTGATCGCGGCCCGTGAGGCGTGGGCCGACGCCGGCTTCACGGCCAAGGCCGGCGAGGACGGGGCGGTGGACCCGACCCGGCTCGGCACGGTCATCGCCTCCGGCATCGGCGGCGTGACCACCCTGCTCGACCAGTACGACGTGCTGCGCGAGAAGGGCGCCCGGCGGGTCTCCCCGCACACCGTGCCCATGCTCATGCCCAACAGCCCGGCGGCCAACGTCGGTCTCGAGGTCGGGGCGCAGGCCGGCGTGCACACCCCCGTCAGCGCGTGCGCCTCGGGGGCCGAGGCCGTGGGCTACGCGGTGGAGATGATCCGCACGGGCCGCGCCGACGTGGTGGTGGCGGGCGGCACCGAGGCCGCCATCCACCCGCTGCCGATCGCGGCGTTCGGCAACATGATGGCGCTCTCCAAGAACGAGGGGGCGCCTGAGCAGGTGTCCCGGCCGTACGACACGGCCCGCGACGGCTTCGTGCTGGGCGAGGGCTCGGGCGTGGTGATCCTGGAGTCCGCCGAGCACGCGGCGCGGCGCGGCGCCCGCGTCTACTGCGAGCTGCTCGGCCAGGGCCTGTCGGCGGACGCGCACCACATCGCCCAGCCGGAGCCGACCGGTCGCGGCATCGCGGCGGCGCTGGCCAACCTGCTGGAGAACACGGACCTCAAGCCCGAGCAGGTCTTCCACCTCAACGCACACGCGACCTCGACGCCGCTCGGTGACGTGGCCGAGATCAAGTCGCTGCGCCGGGTGCTGGCCGACGACCTGGACCACGTGGCGATCTCGGCGACCAAGTCGATGACCGGCCACCTGCTCGGCGGCGCGGGCGGCATCGAGACGGTGGCCACGGTGCTGGCCCTGTACCACCGGGTCGCTCCCCCGACCATCAACGTCGAGGACCTCGACCCCGAGGTGGACGCCGACATCGTCCGCGACGAGCCGCGCCAGCTGCCGGGCGGCACCATCGCGGCGATCAACAACTCGTTCGGCTTCGGCGGGCACAACGTGGTGCTGGCCATGCGGACGGTCTGACCGCCGTTCCACACGCGAAACCCCCGCCTTCCGGGCGGGGGTTTCGCGTGTGGCGGCTGTGGCGGGATGTCCGTCAGGGAACGCGGACGACCTGTCCGGCCCAGGACAGGCCGCCGCCGAAGGCGAAGAGCAGCGCCGGCGCGCCGGTCGGGATCTCGCGGCGCTCGATCAGCTTGGACAGCGCGAGCGGCACGGACGCGGCCGAGGTGTTGCCCGAGACGACCACGTCCTGCGCGACGACGGCCTGCGGGGCGTCCAGCTTGCCGACGATCCCCTCGATGATGCGCAGATTGGCCTGGTGGGTGACGATCGCGCCGAGCTCGCGCGGGCTGATCCCGGCCCGCTCGCAGGCCTCCCTGGCCAGCGGAGCGAGCGTGGTGGTGGCCCAGCGGAAGACGGTCTGACCGTCCTGGGAGAAGGTGGGGTGCCAGTCGCCGCGGATGCGGACGGCCTCGCGCTTGGTGGGGTCGGAGCCCCACACGACGGGCCCGACGCCGTCCTCGGCGTCGCTGGCGCTGAGGACGGCCGCGCCGGCGCCGTCGCCGAGCAGGATGCAGCTGGCGCGGTCGGTGTAGTCGGTGATGTCGGACATCTTCTCGGCGCCGATGACGAGGGCGTGCCGGGCGGCGCCGGCCCTGATGGTGTGGTCGGCGGTGGCGAGCGCGGTGGTGAAGCCGGCGCAGGCGTTGTTGAGGTCGAAGGTGACGGCGCCCGGTATGCCGAGCCGGCCGGCGACCTGGGCCGCGGTGGACGGCGACCGGTCGATGTTGGTGCAGGTGGCGACGATCACCTGGCCGACGTCCGCCGGGTCGACGCCGGCCGCCGCCAACGCCTTTCCCGCGGCGGCGACGGCCAGGTCGGTCACGGTCTCGTCCCTGGCGATGCGGCGGGTGACGATGCCGGTCCGCTGCCGGATCCAGGCGTCGTTGGTGTCGACCATGCCGGCCAGGTCGTCGTTGGTGAGCACATGCTCGGGTTGGTAGTGGCCAAGCGCGGTGAGGCGAGTCATGACCCCAGTTTAGCGACCGATCGGTCGGACTTTATAGACCCTCAAGCCCTTCTATAGTGGTGACATGAGCCCTCGTCACTCGGCCGCCGAGGCCCGCCGCACCAGGGAGCGCATCATCGAGCGCAGCGTGGACGTGGCCTCGATCGAGGGCCTCGAGGGCCTCACGATCGGCCGCCTCGCGCTCGACCTCGGCATCAGCAAGTCGGGGCTGCTCGGTCACTTCGGGACCAAGGAGGCCCTGCAGCTCGCCGCGTTGGGGCGGGCCGCGGTCATCTTCAACCACGAGGTCTGGCGCCCGGCCGCCGACGCCACCCCCGGGCTGTCGCGCCTGCGAGCGGTCTGCGACGCCTGGATCTCCTACCTGGAGCGTGAGGTCTTCCCCGGCGGCTGCCTCTTCGTCTCGTCCACCTTCGAGTACGACGGCCGCAGCGGCCCCGTCCGCGCCCTGCTGCGACGTCAGTTCCAGGCCTGGGAGCACCGGCTGACCGCCGAGGTCCGCCGCGCCGTCGCCGACGGCGACCTCCCGCCCGACACGGACGCGGCCCAACTCGTCTTCGAGCTCTACGGCGTGATGATGAGCCTCAACCACACCATCCAGCTCCACGGCAACGGCCGGTCCCCTGCCCGCGCCAGGGCGGCCGTGGACCGCCTGCTCGCGGCCGGCTGACCGCCGCTACCCGGCCGCCGCCGGATAGGTGCTCACCATCGCGCCGAAGTACCCCTCGGGCGCGCCCTCAAGGTGCCCGGGCGCCGCCTGCATGAAGGCGCGCAGCAGCGGGGTCGCGTTGTGGCGGTCCAGGTCCTCCTTCGAGCGCCAGACCTCGTAGAGGAAGAACCTGCCGTCCTCCTGCTCGTGGAGGTGGTACTGCAGGCTGCCCTCGTGATTCCTGGACGGCTCGACGAGAGCCAGCAGCAGGGCCCTGAGGTCGTCGGCGTGGCCGGGCCTCGGGGTGAGGAATCCGTAGAGCGAGACGGGCGTTGGTTCGGTCGTTGTCGTCGTCATGCGGCCGACGCTAGGACGTGACATCCATGTCAGATTCAAGCCGGGATCGAAGTGAGGCGGGTCACATGAAGATCGGTGAGCTGTCCCGCGAGACGGGCGTGGCGATCCGCCTTCTCCGATACTACGAGGCGCAGGGGCTGCTCACCGCCGAGCGCGGCGAGGGCGGCCACCGCCGGTACGGCCCCGAGGCGCCGGTCACCGTCGCCCGCATCCGCGCGCTGCTGGCCGCGGGGCTCCCCACCCGGGTGATCCGTTCCCTCATGCCCTGCTACACGGACGACGGCGCCCGGCTCCAGCCGTGCGTGCTCGACCACCTCAGGGAGCGGGCGGCCGACCTCGACACCCGCATGGCGGAGCTCGCCGAGGCCCGCGCGGCCCTCGGCGAGCTCGTGGCGGCGGCCGCCGAGCCCCTGACACGGTGATCCCGGCCGGGGCGCGGGTCGGCCGGGCGGGTGGTTCTCGCGGCCGGCGCGCCGGCCCGGGATTCGCCCCGTGTCCACGGCGTTACTCTCGGCGAGCCGGCGGGCGGGTGCGCGGCTGGCGAATCCCGTGCCGCGTTCCGATGGGAGCCGAGAGATGGCCGTGTGTTTCACCCCCGGGCAGGTGGGCGCGTCCGGGCGGATCGTGCAGGAGTACAGCGCCTACGTCGAGACGGTGGTTCAGGAGCACTACTGCCTGAAGACGGGTGGCTGCTTCAAGTTCACCCGGCCCTCGAACGGCGGGACCGAGTTCTTCGACGAGCCCACGAAGACCACTCGCTGTCGCTTTCTCGGCGAGTTCCTCAAGGCCCACCACCCGGGGCTCGACGTCGACTTCGTCGTGCAGGCCTGCGAAGCGCGCAAGAAGGCGGTCGACCCCGACGACGAGGACGACGAGCCCTTTCCCGTGCCGGACATCATCACGCACCGGCCCACGAGGAAGGAGGTGTACGAGATCAAACCCCGCAACGCCGCGGGCCGGAAGGACGCCAAGGACAAGCTCGACCGGTTCCTGGGGATGACCGACTTCCTCAGCGCGACGGTTCCCACGACGCGCTACCAGCGCGGCACGCTGTACCGGCCGGACGAGTCCTTCGTGCTGTACGACGCCCCGATCACCGTCTTCGGCCAGGTCAAGGTGGTCCTCCACGTCGTCGGGGAAGGGCAGGGGGTCATCCTGCACGAGATCTGCGTGGAGTCGCTCCTCACCTCGCCCGAGGCGAAGCTGGCGATCAAGATCGTCCTCGGCATCCTCTTCCTGGTGTTGCTGCGGAGGGGGCTGCGCGGCGCGCCGGTCGGAGCGCCGACGCCCGCGCTCGCCTGGTCCTCGCCCCTCGAACAGGGGGTGGGCAGAAACCGGCCGAACGCTCCACGGGACGTGCGCTACGTCCAGGTGATGCTGAACGAGTCGCGCCGGCTGGACGGGGTGGCCGCCATCGGCGTCGACGGCCTTGTGGGCCCGGAGACCATCGGGGCCGTCGAGGACTTCCAGACGGCGGTCACCGGGATCGTCGACGGGGCCGTCGACGTCGGAGGACCGGCGATCAACGCCCTCGAACGGTCCCACGCCGACGCGCTGGTCGCGGCGATGACGCTGTCCGACGTGGACGGCTTCGACCTGAGCGCGCTGACCGGCTACCCGCCCGTCGACGAGGAACTACCCGGCGATGTGAACGCCATCGCGCAGGAGTACATCGACACCGTCCACGCTCGGGCGTGAGACGGGCTCCCCGGCGGCCGGCCCGGGGCCTCAGTCCCAGCTGGCGAAGTAGGAGGCGGCCATGTCCTCGCCGCCGTGGCCCTGCCGCGAGGCGCGGTGGAAGCGGTCCGCCCCCGCCTCGGCCAGGTCGAGGCGGACGCCGGCGGACTCGGCGGCGGCCAGGATCAGCCGGGCGTCCTTCTCCGCGGTGTCGACCGCGAAACTCGGCGCGAGTTCGCCCGATCGGATCGCCGCCGCCTTGACGCGGAGGTAGGGGAGGTCGAGCGCGCCGCCCTCGACCGCGTCCAGGAAGCCCTGCGGGTCCACGCCGAGGCCCTTCGCCAACGCCAGCGCCTCCGCCGTGCCGTGCGTGACCGCCAGCACCCAACTGTTGCAGACCAGCTTGAGGCGCGAGGCGGCGCCCACCTCCTCGCCGACCCAGAGGGTGCGGGAGCCGATGGCGGAGAAGACGGGGGCCAGCGGGTCGCGGGCGGGCCGTGGGCCGGCGGCGAGGACGGTCAACTGGCCGGCCTCCGCTGGCTGTTTGGTGCCGAGGACGGGCGCGTCCACCAGGGTCAGGCCCTCCTCGGCGGCCAGCACGACTAGGTCGTCGAGGCCTGCCGTGCCCACCGTGGAGCTCTGCGCCCAGAGCATGCCCTCGGCGAGCCCGGGCGTCGCCGCCCGCATCGCGGCCAGCGTGGCGGCCGCGTCGTGGAGCATGGTGAGCACGACGTCGGCGCCCTCCACCGCCTCGGCCGGCGAGCCGGTGACCGTGGCGCCGTCGGCGGCCAGGGGCTCGGCCCTGGAGTGGGTGCGGTTCCAGACGCGCACCTCGTGGCCCGCCCGGCAGAGGTTGCGGGCCATGGGGGCGCCCATGATGCCGGTGCCGAGCACCGCGATCCGGGAACCGGACATCTCACACCACCTGGTGCAGCCAGCGGACCGGCGCGCCCTCGCCCGCGTGGCGGAAGGGTTCGAGCTCGTCGTCCCAGGGCTTGCCGAGCAGTCGACTGATCTCCAGCTGGAGGTCGCTCTCGCCGCGCGCCGCCCGCGCCGCGGCGGCGCGCAGCCGGTCCTCGGGGATCATGATGTCGCCGTGGATGCCGGTGACGGCGTGGTAGATGCCCAGGTCGGGGGTGCAGCTGTAGCGCTCGCCCTCGGCGGCGGGGCAGGGCTCCGAGGTGACCTCGAAGCGCAGCAGGTGCCAACCGCGCAGGGCGGAGGCGAGCTTGGACGCGGTGGCGGCCTCGCCCTGCCAGGAGAGCTCGGCACGCCAGGTGCCCGGTGAGGCCGGCTGTCTGGTCCAGTCGAGGCCGACCCGGGCGCCGAGCACTCCGGCGACGGCCCACTCGATGTGTGGACACAGCGCACGCGGGGCGGAGTGCACGAACAGAACACCACGTGTCGTCACCGGGACCTCCACTCTTGGCTACCTGCGCCCGCCGCGAGCCTCAAGACGCCCCCACCTGCCCCGATCTCGCGCACGAACAGTAAACACCATTGGCAACTTTTTGCGGCAAAATGGACAACGGGTGACGCGCGGTCATCTTTTACTCTTGTTGAGGGCGCGCGTCGGGCGTCGCCACACTGCCAGGTCCCAAGCTACCGCCCCGCCACACACCCCCACGGACACCGACGGCCCCCTACGGACC
>NZ_SMKC01000207.1 GCF_004348315.1 Streptomyces sp. 8K308
CGCTGGTCGCCGCCGCCCCCGTCGACCACAGCGCGGAGGGCGCCGCGAGCTTCCGGCTGCACGACGCCGTGACCAGCGCCCTGGTCGCCGCCTCCCAGGAGCGGCCCGTGGTGGTGGTGCTCGACGACCTGCACTGGGCCGACGCGGCCTCGCTGCGGCTGCTGGCGTTCGCCGCCCAGCACACGTGGTTCGAGCGGCTGTCGCTGATCGGCACCTACCGGGACGTGGGCACGACGACGACCGCGCCCGGGCACCTGGTCGGCGAGCTGCTGCTGCCGCTGCGGGCCAAGGCGAGCGCGCTCACCCTGACCGGACTCGACCTCGCCGGCACCGGGGCCCTGATCGCCCGCACCGCCGGTGCGAAACCGGACCCCGAGCTGACCGCCGAGGTACACCGGCGCACCGGCGGCAACCCGTTCTTCGTCGAGGAGACCGCGCGCCTGTGGCAGGGCTCCGGGGCCGGGCTGCCGGCCGTGGTGCCGCCCGGCGTACGCGACGCGCTCCGCCGGCGGCTCGCGCCGCTGCCCAAGCCGGTCGTCGAACTGCTCACCGACGCGGCCGTGTTGGGCCGCGAGTTCCACCCGAGGGCGCTGGTCGAGGTGCGCGCGGCGCCGGCGCCCGAGGTGACCAGGCTGCTCGGCGAGGCGGTGGCGGCCCGCCTGGTGACGCCGGGCGCCGCCGGCCGCCACGCGTTCGCCCACGACCTGGTGCGCGAGGCGCTGTACGAAGCGCTCGACGAGCCGGAGCGGCGCCGCCGGCACGCCGCGGTGGCCGAGGCGCTGGCCGGCTCCCCCGAGACCGCCGAGCTGATGGTGCCCGCCGACCTGGCCAGGCACGCCCACCTCGCCGGGCCCGAGCTGGCCCCCGCCCTGGCGCTCGACCTGCTGACCGAGGCCGCCGCCGAGGCCGTGCGGCGGCTGTCGTTCGAGGAGGCGGTGGGCCACCATCGACGGGCCTACGCGCTGGCCGCGGACGCCGATCCGCGCCGCCGGGTGCTGATCGGGCTCTCCTACGCGGCCGAGCTCCAGCACACCGGCGACCCGGCGGCCGGGGGGCGGATCTACCTGGAGGCGGCGGCCGAGGCCCGCGCCCTGGGCGACGAGGCGCTGCTGGCCCGGGTCGGCCTCGCGGCACACTGGGCGTGCGGCGACGGGGAGCTGCCAGGGCCGCCCACCTCGCTCGGCGGCGAGCTGCTGCGCGAGGCGTGGCGCCGCGTGGTCGCCGGGGATCGCGGCCCCGACCAGCCGGCACCCGACGAGCTCGCGGAGCCGGCGGACCAGCCCGCGGTCCGCCAGCGGATGGCCGCCGAACTCGCCGTGCGCGCGGCCGTGTCGGCCCGGCGCTCCGGGGACGACGAGGCGCTGGCCTTCTCGTTGATGGCCAGGCACGACGCGATCTGGGGCCCCGGCACCGCGCCGGAGCGTGAGGCGCTGACCGACGAGATGATCGCGGTGGCGCACCGGACCGGCGACCGCGACCTCGAACACCTCGCCAAGTCGTTCCGCTGGGTGGCGCTGCTGGAACGCGACGATCCGCGCTTCCTCGACCAGCTGCGGGACTTCGTGGCCGGCGTGCCGGAGGCGGCGCCGCCCCGCTACCGGTTCTCGGCCCTCGTCGACCAGCTGGTGATCGCCGTCTTCCAGGGCCGGTTCGCGGCGGCCGACGAGCTGCGGTGCCGGGTGCTGACGCTCAGCGAGGACTACGCCCCGCCCGGTGCACACCACTACTACCTGCGGCAGTTGCGCTGGGCGATGCTGCTCGGCCGCGGTCGGTTCGCCGAGCTCGACGTGCTGCACGGCGAGTTGGACGGCGACGACCACGCGTACCGGGAGCTGTTGGAGGGGATCACCGCGGCCCAGCGGGGCGACGCGGCGGCCGTGGTCCGGCTGTGGCGGACGGTGGCCGGCAAGCGCTACCCGATCAGCATGCGGCCGCTGGCGCTGCGCTTCCAGGCGCAGGCGGCCGCCGTGACCCGCGATCCCGAGCTGATCGCGGGGGCCAGGGCGGCGCTGGCGCCGCTCCTCGGCCAGTGGCTGGTGTCGCTGTGGGGCCTGGACGTCGGCGGCCCGGCGGCGCTGTGGGCGGCGGGCGTGGAGGCGGCGGCCGAGCGCTGGCCGGCCGCCGTCGACGGCTACGCGGCGGCCGCCGGCTCCGCCGACCGGATGGGGGCGCGGGCCTGGGCGGCCGAGGCGCGGGCCGGCCTGGCGGGCGCGCTGCTCGGCCGGGGCGGTCCCGGCGACGGGGCGGCCGCCGAGGCGGTCCTCGACCAGGCGGCCGGCGAGGCCGAGGAGTTGGGCATGGCCCACCTGTCGGCCCGGCTGGCCCAGCTACGCGCCCGCGCCGAACCGCAAGCGGCGCCCGGCCACTCCCCACCCGCCGCGGCGCCCGACGAGTTCCGCTTCGACGGCGCCGTGTGGACGCTGCGCTACGCGGGCCGCACCGCGCGCATGCCGGACGCCAAGGGCCTGCGCGACCTGCACCGGCTGCTGCGCCAGCCGGGCACCGAGCTGCCGGCCACCCAACTGCTGAGCCCCGACGGCTCGTTCACCCCGCTGGGCGGGGACCCCGTGCTCGACGAGCGGGCCAAGGCCGAGTACCGACGGCGCCTCGACCGTCTGGACGCCGAGATCGCGCGGGCCGGGCGGCTGGGCGACGCCGACCGGGCGGCCGAACTCGACGCCGAGCGCGCCGCGTTGCTCGCCGAGCTGCGGGCGGCGGCCGGCCTCGGCCGACGCGACCGGCGGCTCGGCGACCAGGCGGAGCGCGCCCGCAAGACCGTGACGGCGCGGATCCGCGACACCCTGCGCCGGCTCGACGACCGGCATCCCGAGCTGGCCGCGCACCTGCGGGAGTCCGTCTCCACCGGCCTGGTCTGCGCCTACCGACCGCCGCGCGAGACCTACTTCCGGTTGTAGAGGCGCATGGTGAGGGTGCCGAAGACCGCGACCAGCAGCAGGCTCGCGACCAGCACCCAGGTGATCTCGCCGACGTCCGTCGCGCCGCCCATCAGCCCGCGCACCGCCGCGACGAGCCGGGTGACCGGGCTGACGTCCACGACCGCCTCCAGCCAGCCGGGCATGGTCTCGGGCTCGACCAGCACGTTGCTCAGGAACGTCAGCGGGAAGATCACCATCATGCTGACGCCCATCACGGACTTCTCGGAGCGCATCAGCAGCCCGAACATCGTCCATATCCAGGAGAAGGCGAAGGAGAACACCAGCAGCAGCGCGATCCCCGCGGCCACCCCCAGCACCCCGCCGTCGGGCCGGTAGCCGAGGGCGAGGCCGACGGCGAGGATCACCAGCGAGGCCAGCACGTAGCGGAGCAGGTCGCCGAGCAGATAGCCGACCATGGCGGCGGGCCGCCACACCGGCAGGGTCCGGAAGCGGTCGAACACGCCCTTCTGGATATCGGTGTTGACGGCGATGCCGGTGTACATCGTGGTCATGACCACGCTCATCACCATGATCCCCGGCAGCAGGTAGGTCAGGTACTCGCTGGTCGAGCCGGCCAGCGCGCCGCCGAAGAGGTAGGTGAACATCAGCGTCATCATGACCGGGAAGACGGTGACGTCGAACAGCTGCTCGGGCACGTGCTTGATCTTCAGCATCGCGCGCCAGCCGAAGGTGGCGGACGCGGAGAGCGGGCTGGGCCGCGGCGGCCGCGACGCGGCCGGCGTCAGCACGGCGGCCAGCGCCCCGGCCGCCGGCACGTAGGCGTCCTCCTCGGCCTCGCCCGGCGCGCCCTGCTGGGTGGTGTCGGCTACGGTGCTCACGCTGCGGCCCCCTTGGTCAGGCTCTCGTCGCTGTTCCTGCCACCACTCTTCCCCTCGCTCTTCTCGGTGAGGGCGAGGAAGACCTCGTCCAGGCTCGGCTGCCCGAGGGAGAAGTCGTCCACGCTGATCCCCTGGCGCGCCAGCTCGGCCAGCGCCCGGGCGGCCAGCTCGGCCGGCTCCGTGTCGCCGGCGCCCGCCGGCAGCACCCGGGCCGTCAACGCCACCGGGTCGGCGGCCAGCTGCACCGGCGCGTTCAGCACCCGGCCGAGCACCCGCCTGGCGTCCGCCCGCTGCTCCGGATCGCGGAGCCTGAGGTGCACGGCGCCGGCGCCGACCGAGGACTTCAGCTCACCCGGCGTGCCCTCGGCGATCACCCGGCCCTGGTCGATCACGGCTATCCGGCCCGCCAGCTGGTCGGCCTCCTCCAGGTACTGGGTGGTCAGCAGCACCGTGGTGCCCTGCGCGACGACCACCCGCACGATGTCCCAGACCTGGTTGCGGCTGCGCGGGTCGAGCCCGGTGGTCGGCTCGTCGAGGAAGAGCAGGTCCGGCGTGTTGAGGATGCTGGCCGCGATGTCGAGGCGGCGCCGCATGCCGCCCGAGTAGGTCTTGGTCTGCCGGTCGGCGGCCTCGGTCAGCCCGAACGCCTCGAGCAGTTGGGCGGCGCGCTCCCGCGCCGCCGGCTTGCGGTGGCCGAGGAGGCGGGCGAGCAGCACCAGGTTCTCCGCGCCCGTCAGGTCCTCGTCGACCGAGGCGTACTGCCCGGTCAGGCTCACCCTGGCCCGCACCGCGTCCGGCTCGCGCGCCACGTCGTGCCCGAAGACGCGGGCCTCGCCGCCGTCCGGCCGCAGCAGCGTGGCCAGCATCCTGACGGTGGTGGTCTTGCCCGCGCCGTTGGGCCCGAGCACGCCGTACACCGTGCCGGCCGGCACCGTGAGGTCGACCCCGTCCACGGCCCGCTTCTCGCCGAACACCTTCACGAGACCGGACGTCTCGATCGCCGTCCCGGTCCCCCTGGGACCGGCTGTTCGCTCTCTCATCTCTCCCTGTCCCCTGACATGCCCGTCGGTGGTCCGCTCGGTTGGGTAGACCACCGGCGGCGCGGAAACTCATCTGTCCGGGGGGCGCGAGATGGCGCGCGGCGGCCGCCAGATCCGATCTCGCGGCGGGCGAGGAGGAGCACGAGAGACGAGTGGGCCAGCCCGGCCCGCTCAGCTTTCGAACGGGTCGGCGCCGGTGCCGGTCCACACCTCGGGGCCGCCGCCGCGCCACTCGATGAGGGTGGCGTCCTCGAGCAGCACCTCGTCCGGGTCGAGGCCCGCGCGCCGGAGGAACTCGATGAGCTCCACCGGGGAGCGGGCCACGCCCAGGTCCTGGCCGGCCACGGTGACGCGGCGACCGCCGGCGGCGCGCGGCGGGTGGACGACGACGCGTGGGCGGGGCACCGTCATGGCGCGCCTCCCGGCGCCCCGGCGGTGACGCGGATCTTGGACTGGCCGTGGGGCAGCCGTTCCCAGTCCGCCATCAGCCGCGCGGTCAGGCCGTGCCCGGCGGCCAGGTCGGTCAGCGTCTCGGTGCGGTAGTAGAAGTCCTCGCGCAGCACCTGGTGCTCGCGGCCCTCGGTGCGGTCGAAGGTGAAGTCGAAGAAGCCACCGGGGGCCAGGATCCGGCCGACGTGGGCCAGGCACTCGTCGATGACGGACAGCGGCGAGTGCGAGAAGACGCTGTGCGCGTGGACCACGTCGAAGTGTCCTGACGGCAGGAAGTCGAAGGTGAGGTCGCGGGTGAGCGTGAGGTGCGGCAGCTTGGCCCGCAGCCCTCGGCCACTCAGCGTCTCCTTGGCGCTGATCAGGATGTCGGGCGAGATGTCGATGCCGTAGTAGCCGCCGGGATCGAGGTAGTCGATGAACCGCCAGCCGGCGCGCAGGTTGCCGCAGCCGATGTCGAGCATCCGGTGCCCGGGGGCCAGGCCGTGGTCCCTCAGGTAGTCGAACTGGAGCTTGCCCAACGCCAGCCAACGCTCGTGGTCGCGGCTGCCGACGGCCGCCTCCGGGCTGCGGGCGGTGTCCGAGGCCATCACGGCGCGGTAGTAGGCGACGTGGTCCCGGTGCCGGGTGCGCAGCCAGGCATCACGCGCGCCGCGCCGCAGGTGGGGGCCTATTCGCCCGGGGTTGCGCACGGCATAGCGCAGGCGGTGGACGAGGCTCGACCGGTCGATCGTGAGCCTGCGGGCGGCGGGGTCGGCGTCGCTGTGCATGTTTCGTAGCCTGCGGCAGATCGTCGTTGATCACCAGGCGAGCCGCGGGGCCACCTTGCGCTCACATACCCCCAGGGGGTATACATGAGCGCTGGGCGATGATACCGCCCTGGGGTATTCTGGCCGCCGAGGAGACGTGATCGAGATGACAGCCACCACATCCACCACCGCCGGAGCCACCGCCACCGCGGCCTCCGAGGTCGAGCTCGCCATCGGCGGGATGACCTGTGCCTCCTGCGCCGCCCGGATCGAGAAGAAGCTCAACCGGATGGACGGCGTCACCGCCACCGTCAACTACGCCACCGAGAAGGCCCGGGTCTCCTTCGCCGACGGCGTCACCGTCACCGACCTGATAGCCACCGTCGAGGCCACCGGCTACACCGCGGAGCCACCGCCGCCACCCCGCCAGGAAGCCGCTCCCGAGGCGACAGAGCCGGCCGAGGCGGACGAGCTCGGCCCGCTGCGCCACCGGCTGCTGGTCACCGCGGCGCTCGCCGCCCCGGTGATCGCGCTGGCCATGGTGCCCGCCTGGCAGTTCGACTACTGGCAGTGGCTCTCCCTCACCCTCGCCGCGCCCGCCGTCGTCTGGGGCGGCTGGCAGTTCCACCGCGCCGCCTGGACCAACGCGCGGCACGGCGCCGCCACCATGGACACCCTGATCTCGGTCGGCACCCTGGCCGCCCTGCTCTGGTCCGGCTGGGCGCTGTTCCTCGGCGACGCCGGCATGCCCGGCATGACCCACCCGTTCGAGTTCTCCATCGGGCGCGGCGACGGCAGCTCGGCCATCTACCTGGAGGCCGCCGCCGGCGTCACCGCCTTCCTGCTCGCCGGCCGCTACTTCGAGGCCCGCGCCAAGCGACGGGCGGGCGCCGCGCTGCGCGCCCTGCTTGAGCTCGGCGCCAAGGAGGTCACGGTGGTGCGCGAGGGCGGGCGCGAGGAGCGCGTGCCCATCGGCGAACTGGCCGTCGGCACCCGCTTCCTGGTCCGCCCCGGCGAGAAGATCGCCACCGACGGCGTCGTCGTCGAGGGCACGTCGGCGGTGGACGCCTCGATGCTGACCGGCGAGTCCGTGCCCGTCGAGGTCGCCGTGGGCGACGCGGTCACCGGCGCCACGCTCAACGCCGGCGGCCGTCTGGTCGTCGAGGCCACCCGGGTCGGCGCCGACACCCAGCTGGCCAGGATGGCCCGCATGGTCGAGGACGCGCAGAACGGCAAGGCCGCGGCGCAGCGGCTCGCCGACCGGATCTCCGCCGTCTTCGTGCCGATCGTGATCGCCCTCTCGCTCGGCACCCTCGGCTTCTGGCTCGGCACCGGCGCCAGCCTCACCACCGCCTTCACCGCCGCCGTCGCCGTGCTGATCATCGCCTGCCCGTGCGCCCTCGGCCTGGCCACTCCGACCGCGCTGCTGGTCGGCACCGGGCGCGGCGCTCAGCTCGGCATCCTGATCAAGGGCCCCGAGGTCCTGGAGAACACGCGGCGGGCCGACACCATCGTGCTGGACAAGACCGGCACCGTGACCACCGGAAAGATGTCGCTGCTCGCCGTGCACCCGGCCGAGGGCGTCACCGAGGAGGAGGCGCTGCGGCTCGCCGGCGCCCTTGAGCACGCATCCGAGCACCCGATCGCCCGGGCCGTCGCGGACGCCGCCGCCGACCGCCTTGGCCCGCCGCCGGCCGTCGAGGGCTTCACAGGAGTGCCGGGGCTCGGCGTGCACGGCGTCGTCGACGGGCACGCGGTGCTGGTGGGCCGGGAGCGGCTGCTCGCCGACTGGTCGCTGACGCTGCCCGAGCCGCTGGCCGAGGCCAAGGCCGCCGCCGAGGAGCGCGGCCGCACCGCGATCGCGGTGGCCTGGGACGGCGAGGCCCGTGCGGTCATCGAGGTCGCCGACGCCATCAGGCCGACCAGCGCGGAGGCCGTGCGCCGGCTGCGCGAGCTCGGCCTCACCCCGATCCTGCTCACCGGCGACCACGAGAAGGTCGCCAGGGCGGTGGCCGCCGAGGCCGGCATCGACGAGGTGATCGCCGAGGTGCTGCCGGAGGACAAGGTCGCCGTGGTCCAGCGGCTCCAGGCCGAGGGCCGCACGGTCGCCATGGTCGGGGACGGCGTCAACGACGCGGCCGCGCTGGCCACCGCCGACCTGGGCCTGGCCATGGGCACGGGCACCGACGCGGCCATCGAGGCGGGCGACCTGACCCTGGTCCGCGGCGACCTGCTGGCCGCGGCGGACGCCATCCGGCTCTCCAGGAAGACGCTGTTCACCATCAAGAGCAACCTGTTCTGGGCCTTCGGCTACAACGTCTCGGCGCTCCCGCTGGCGGCCGCCGGCCTGCTCAACCCGATGCTCGCGGGGGCGGCCATGGCCTTCTCCTCGGTCTCCGTGGTGGCCAACAGCCTGCGCCTGCGCACCTTCCGGGCCAGGGAACTTTAAGAACTCTTGGTGAACTGGGAACTCGCGGGACGCGATGACCGTTGACGGTGCGAGAGCGAGAGATCGCGGAAAGCAACCGAACAGACCGGACGACGGGGAGATGGCCATGTGGGATCGGCTCAAGGACACGGCGAAGGGGATCCAGCAGTCCCGGAGCTCGGGCGGCTCAAGCGGCCGCGCGGGTGGCGGCTTCGGCAGCGCCCCCGGCGGCCACGGGGGATCCGGCGGCGGTTCGCGCTCCCAGCTGCTCGGCGTGTTCAAGACGCAGCTCGCCTCCATGAAGACGGAGCTCAAGAGCGGCGGCTACCGGGACGCCTCCATGGCCATCTGCGCCCTGGTCGCCGCGGCCGACGGCACGGTGGACGCGGCGGAGCGGCAGCGCGTCGAGTCGCTGATCGTCAGCAACGAGGTCCTGCAGAACTTCCCGGCCGACACGCTGCGGCAGCGGTTCAACAAGCACGTGGACCAGCTGGTCTCCAACCCGCAGTTCGGGCGCGGCGCGGTGCTCGAGGAGATCGCCAAGGCCGCCAAGAAGCCGATGGAGGCGCGGGCCGTGATCCAGACCGGCATGGTGATCGCCGGCGCCGACGGCTACTTCGCGCAGGCCGAGCTCGCCGTGCTGCGCGAGGCGTGCGGGGTGTTGAACCTCTCCCCGACGGAGTTCAACCTGTGACATCCTCCCCGGCCTGAAGGCCGGGGATTAGACCCGGTAGCGGAGTTCAACCCCCGAGCCCGGCGGGGCCTTCCCGCCGAGGTCGCCAGCGGCGGTTCGCAGGAAGGCCGTGAGCTCTCGGACGAGGGCGGTCGGTCGCCGGCGGTGCACGATGCTGATCTCGCGTGCTGGGGTGGGCCCGCGCAGAGCGTGGACCGAGACCCGGGAGCGGTCGGCACCGGCGAGCACGGCCTCGGGGACCAGCGCCGCCCCGAGGCCGGCACCGACCAGCGCCAGGATGACCTGGTAGTCGGCGGACTCATAGGCGACGCGGGGCTCGACACCCGCCTGGCGGGCGAGCGTCTCCAGGCAGATCCGGTTCGGGATGCCCGGCGCGCCGGAGATCCACGTCTCGTCGTCGAGCCGGTCGAGGCTGACCCGGCGACGCGCCGCACCCCCGGCGAGGCGATGGTCAGCCGGCAGCACCAGTCGGAGCGGATCGTCGAGCAGCGGCTGCCGGTCGAGCCCCGGATGGGGTGTCGGTGCCACACCGGGGTAGCGGTGAGTGATCAGCATGTCGAGATCGCCAGCCGTCACCAGCCCATAGCCTCCCGGCGGTTCGATGTCGACGAGCGACAGCTCGGCCCCGGCATGCCGGCGTTGAAGCGCGGCCAGTGCCGTTGGCACCAGCACCTGCGCCGCGGTGGCGAAGGAGCCCAGCGCGAGACGCTGCGGCTGAGCCCCCATGGCGGCGTCGACCGCGGCGCGCGCCTGCCGGAGCTCTCCGATCACGCGCTCCGCGTGCTCCACCAGGATCGAGCCGACCGGTGTCAGGGTGACGCCGGTCGGGCGGCGCTCCAGCAGACGGGTGCCGACCTCCGTTTCCAGCTTGGAGATCTGCTGCGAGAGCGCCGAGGGCGTGAAGGAGAGACTGCGCGCGGCCTCCGCGATGGAGGCGGCGTGTGCCACCTCCATCAGGACCCGCAGCCGGTTGACGTCCAGCTCTCGCACCACGACCCCATCGTAAGCATCGCTAACGGCGGCTTATGAACGCGCGCTGGCACTAACGGGCGAAGGCCGTGGAGCATGGCCCCCGTGAAGAGTTCGACCCCCATGCTCTCGGCCGCCGATGTCAGCGCGGCCGCCGACAGGATCCGCCCCTACGCCCGTCGTACTCCGCTGCTCGATCTGGAGATCGACGGCCGGCGCGTCCTGCTCAAGCTGGAGTACCTCCAGCGCGGCGGCTCGTTCAAACTGCGCGGCGCGCTCAACGCGATGCTCTCCGGCCCCCTGGACGACCACGTCGTGGCCGCGTCCGGCGGCAACCACGGCCTGGCGGTCGCGACGGCCGCGTCGCTGCTCGGCGTGTCCACGACGGTCTATGTGCCGAGGACCGCGCCGACGGCGAAGGCCCGCCGTATCGAGGCCGCCGGCGCGCGGCTCGTCCGGCACGGCGCCACCTTCGCCGAGGCCGCCTCGGCGGCGTCCGACGCCGCGGCGCGACCGGGCCGCAGGTTCCTCCACCCCTATGACGACCCGGCCGTTGTCGCGGGCCAGGGGACCGTGGCGGCCGAGATCGTGGCCGACGCACCCGGTGTCGACGCCATCGCGGTGGCCGTCGGCGGGGGCGGGCTCGCGGCCGGTACGGCACTCGCGAGCGCCGGCCGCCGGGTCGTCGCCGTCGAACCGGAGCACTGCCGCTGCCTGCACGACGCGCTCGCCGCGGGAGAGCCGGTGGACTCGGCCGTGGACTCAGTCGCCGCCTCCGCGACCGGCGCGAGCCGGGCCGGTGCAGCCCCTTTCGCCGTTCTGGCGGCACACGACGTGTCGTCCGTGCTGGTCGGCGAGGAGCAGATCCTCCAGGCACGCGACCGGCTGTGGGAGGAGTGCCGGATCGCGGTCGAACCGGCGGCGGCGCTCCCGTTCGCCGCGTGGCTGGCCGGCCGGGTCCCCGGAGACCTGCCATGCCTCGTCCTCTGCGGCGCGAACGCCGAGTGGACCGCCGCGCGCGAGGAGGCACGGTGACGATCGAGTGGCATGGGAGCCGCCTCGGCTTCCGGCGGGCCACCCACGAGTGCACACCCGAGGTGCTCAGCGTGCTCGACGAGGCGGCGGCGTGGCTCATGGCCCGAGGGATCAGCCAGTGGCCCGCGCGTTTTCAGGCCGCCTGGGTCGAGGAGGCGATTTCCCGTGGCGAAACGTGGCTCGTCGGCCTGGGAGAGGAGACGGCGGGGACCGTCACCCTGGACTGGCAGGACCGGGTGTGGGCGGATGTCGGGGGCACGGCCGGATACATCCATCGACTGGCGGTGCGCCGCTGGGCGACCGGGCTCGGCTCGATCGTCCTCGACTGGGCAGCCGTCCGCGCGCGCCAGCGGGGAGTGGCCGCCCTGCGGTTGGACTGCGTGCGCTCCAACCACCGACTCCGCTCGTACTACGAGGAGCGGGGGTTCAGGCACCGCGGAGACGTACCGGTGGGCGGCGCCCCCGGCCAGCGGCTTGAGGACGGCCCGGTCACCTGGGTCAGCCGCTACGAGCTGAGCATCCCCTGACGCCGCGCGCCCGCGGCGGAGCGGAACCAACCAACCGCTTCAGATCGCTGGGGACAGTCTTTAGAAGAGACTTGAGGCCCTTTTACTGGAACATGCCCGTCCTTGACCGCCCGCGTTGAACTCTTGGCGCATGCGAAAGATCGCCTTCACCGGGCGCCAAACCCTTGGCGCCGCGGCCCTGATCACCGCCGGCCTCCTCACCGCCGGCGCGGCGGCGACCGCCTCCGCCTCCGGCCAGTCCAGCGCCGACACCGCCTCCCACGGGCAGCCCACCGAGCAGGAGATCCGCGCTCTGTTCGACGAGTGGAACGACGCGCTGGCCACCGGCGACCCCGAGGTCGTCGCCGACCGCTACGCGGCGGACGCGGTCCTGGAGCCGACCCTCTCCAACCGGATACGCACCGACCGCGAGGGCATCGTCGACTACTTCGAGCACTTCCTGGCCCAGGACCCGGACGGCGAGATCAACGAGTCCTACGTCGACATCCTGTCCCACAACGCGGCGGTGGACTCCGGCGCGTACACCTTCCACCTGACCGACCCCGAGACGGGCGAACAGCGGGACGTGGCCGCGCGCTACACCTTCGTCTACGAGAAGGACCCGGCGACCGGCGAGTGGCTGATCGTGAACCACCACTCCTCGGCGATGCCGGAGGGCTGACACCCGGCAGTTCTGCCC
>NZ_SMKC01000208.1 GCF_004348315.1 Streptomyces sp. 8K308
GCACCCGGCCCAACGCCTCGCCCACGTCGTCCGCGAACGTCTGCAGCTGGTCGGCCAGCGTGCGGACCTCGTCCGGGTCGCCCGGGGTCGGATCCGATTCCATGTCGACTGGAGACCAGTCAGCCGGACGTGACATGGCAACTCCAGGCACTCGTACAACTGTTGCCGCACACAGTAGAACGTCTGACCGAGCAGGGCTGCGGCGGCCCCGGGCGCTGTGCCGGTTGGGTCCTGTCCTGTCGATCTTTTCGGATCAGGCCTTGCTCCCCCATGCCTGGCGGCCTGGGTGGGGGGTGCCCCCATTCGCTTCGCTCAAGGCGCCCCACGCGGCGAGGTGCCGTGTATGACGGCGACAGGGCCTATGCGTCCGCGGCGATCCTGGCGAGGCGGCGGGCCTGGATGGCGGCCTCGCGGGCGATGGTCCGCTCGTCGGCGGTGAGCAGCCGGCCGTCCTCGACCACGGGCACACCGTTCACCAGCGCCAGCGTGACGGGCGCCGGCGGGCCGAAGACCAGGGCCGCGACCGGGTCGGCGATGGTGGAGTGGCCGAGCCCGTCGAGCCGCCACAGCACCACGTCGGCCAGCCGGCCCGGAGTCAGCGCCCCCAACTCGCCCGCCCTGCCCAACACCTGGGCGCCACCGTAGGTGCCGAGGCGCAGCGCCTGGCGGGCGGTGAGGGCGCGCTCGCGGTGCGGCCCGAGGCGGCTGACCAGCAGCGCGTTGCGCAGCTCGGTGTGCAGCTCGCCGCTCTCGTTGGAGGCGGTGCCGTCCACGCCGAGGCCGACCGGGACGCCGGCGGCCAGCAGGTCGGGGACGCGCGCGATGCCGGCGGCGAGGCGGGCGTTGGAGGACGGGCAGTGGGCGACGCCGGTGCCGGTGCGGGCGAAGGCTGCGATGTCGGCGTCGGTCATGTGCACGCAGTGCGCCATCCAGACATCGGGGCCGAGCCAGCCGGTGGACTCGAAGTACTCGGTGGGGCCGACGCCGAACAGCTCGTGGCAGAACCGCTCCTCCTCCACCGTCTCCGAGCCGTGGGTGTGCAGCCGCACCCCCAACCGGCGGGCCAGCGCCGCCGATTCCCGCATCAGCTCGGTGGAGACCGAGAACGGCGAGCAGGGCGCGACGACGATCCGCAGCATCGCGTCCTCGGCCGGGTCGTGGTGCTCGCGGACGGCGGCCTCGGTGGCGCGCAGCGCGGCCTCGGTGGTCTCGACGGCGAAGTCGGGCGGCAGTCCGCCCGCCGAGACGCCCCGGTCCATGGAGCCGCGGGCCGCGGTGAACCGGACGCCCAACTCGCGGGCGGCGCCGATCTCGGCGCCGAGGAGGTCGCCCGTGCCCTCGGGGAAGACGTAGTGGTGGTCCATCGCCGTGGTGACGCCGCCGCGGACCATCATGGCGAGCGAGGCGCGGGCGGCCGCGCGCACCATGTCCTCGTCGATCCTGGCCCAGATCGGGTAGAGGGCGACCAGCCAGTCGAAGAGGTTGGCGTCCTGCGCCAGGCCCCTGGTGAGCCACTGGTAGAAGTGGTGGTGGGTGTTGACCAGACCCGGGGTGGCGAGGTGCCCGGTGGCGTCGATCACCCGGACGACCCCGGCCAGTTCGGCAGGGGCCGGGCCTGGCCCCACGGACTCGATCCGGTTGCCCGCGATGACCAGGTGGCCGCGCTCGTGCTCGGTGTCCCGCTCGTCGACGGTGGCGATGGCGCAGTTCTCGATGACGGTCCTGGCGGGGGTCATGCCGGGCCTCCTGGCTACGGGGCGGTCAGGTCGACGGGGATGCGCTGCTCCGCGCCGTCCCGCAGCACGGTGGCCTCGATCAGGCCGTAGGGGCGGTCGGCCGCGAAGTAGACGGCGCCGTCTGGGCCCTCGTTGGCCAGGCCGAAGGGTTCGAGGTCGACCAGGAAGTGGTGCTTGTTGGGCAGCGAGAGCCGGATCTCGTCGACGCCGGGCAGCCCCTCGATGACCCGGGAGCCCATGGCGAAGAGCGTCTGCTGGAGCGAGTACGAGTAGGTGGTGGCGAAGGCCTCCAGGATGTGACCGCGGGCGGCGGCGTGCGCGGCGTCCCAGTCGGGGGCCGCGCCGGCGCGCTCGGTGCCGTCGTGGGCGTGGCGCCAGACGGCGGTGATGTCGGTGGCCAGGACGCGGTCGGTGGTCTCGGGCAGCGTGGTGTAGCGGTCCCTGAGGTAGCCGTGGAACTCGGAGCCCGTGGTGTTGAGGACGGTGACGCCCGCCAGGCCGCTGAGCATCTCGGCGTGCCGGCCGTCGAAGGTGACCTGGGCGGTGCGGGTGCCGCCGCCGGCGCGGACGAAGGAGTGCGCGGCCTCGCCCGGGGTGGGCACGCGCTCCCAGGCGTACTCCTCGATCCGGATCCTGGCCCGGTGGATGGTGGGCTGGCTGCCGACGAAGTGCCGGGCGAGCAGCAGGCCGAAGGCCTCTGGCGAGGCGATGCCGTGCTCGCGGGCGAAGGCGAAGACGGTGTTCTTGGTGGTGTCGGTGGTGAGGACGGCGGCGTTGTCCCCCGAACGGTGCACCGCGTCCATGTCGCCGGAGAGCGCGACGGAGACGTTGAGGTCGCGGACGTGGTGGGTGGCGCCGTCCCTGGTGACGCGGACCACCCGGGTCTCCGCCTTGCCGTACTGGTTCTGGCCGAGTCTGATCGCCGTGGTCACGGGCGTGGCCTCCTTCAGCTTCCTCGGTAGACGGAGTAGCCGAACGGGCTGAGCAGCAGTGGCACGTGGTAGTGCTGGCCCGGCTCGACGGCGAAGACGGTGGCGACCTCGGGGAAGAAGGCCGGGTCCGGCTCCCGGTGGGCGGCGACGGCGAAGGTGAGCCGCGCCTGGCGGGCGCCCCCGGGCAGCGGGGGCAGGGCGGCGCAGCGGCCGTCGGCGTCGGTGGTGGCGGCGGCGTGCACGGCCCAGGCGCCGTCGGGGGCGGCGCGGACGGCGAGTTGAACGGGGACGCCGGCGGCCGGGCGGCCGGCCGCGGTGTCCAGCACGTGGGTGGAGACGGTGGTGGTGGCCTCGGCGAGCCGGCGCAGCCGGACGGCGTTGATCTTGCCGAGCTCGGCGCGGGCGATCTCGGCCTCCGTCTCCGGCGGGTTGTGCAGCCGGGCGCGCAGCGCGGCGCGCATCCGCTCGGCGTCGAGGCCGGTGGCGCAGATCAGGAAGACGTGCCCGAAGCGCTCCTGGTAGGCGAGGTTGAGCTCGACCATCTCGGCCCTGAGCTGGTCCGACGCCTCGGCCATGCCGCGCTGCTCGCGCGCTGAGTCGGGGTCGCCCGGCTTCGGGCGCCCGATGGGCGGATGGCCGGCCAGGGCCTCGGCCAGGTCGACGGCGGAGAGGCCGGCGACCGCGCGGTCGTTGGCGGCGAACAGGGCGTCCCGGTCGGGGTGGGGGCGGCCGGCGAGCAGCGCCTCGACCCAGGCGCGCGAGGCGCACACGCGGCGCAACGCCTCGCGCGCCGCGCGCTCGTCGGCGCCGTTGAGCCAGGCGAGCCCTGGCGCCGTTGGTGACGTCATGGGGGACAGCTAAGCCGCAGCGCCCGGCGACGTCAACAGTTTGTTGAACGGTTGAGGTAGTTGTAGACGGTGAAGCGGGACACCCCGAGGGCGCTGGCCACGGTCTCGACGCCGTGCCGCATGGCGAACGCGCCACGCGACTCCAGGTTGCGCACCACCTGCTGCTTGGTCGACCGGTCGAGCTCGGCGAGCGGGCGGCCGTGGCGGCGCTCGAGATCGCCGAGCATGTGCTCGAGGGACGCGGAGAGCAGCGGCAGCCGCACGGCCGCGACGGGGGCGCCGGCCCAGGAGAGCAGCACGTCCTCCTCGCCGGCGTGCTCCGGCTCCACCAGCTCGCCGCCGATGGCGTCCACCAGCGGCCGGACGGCGGCGAGGAACGCCTCGCCTGCGGCCGGGGGTTCGGCCGGCCCGCTCATATGACCCCTTCTCCTGTGGCCGCCTCGCCGGAGGGGCCCTCCGCGAGCGCGTTGACCTGGAGCGAGATCCTGGTGGCGCCCACGGCGAGCGCCCGGCGCAGCACGGCGTCCACGGTGGCGAGCACGGTCTCGGCCGAGCCCTCCACGGTGTTGCCGAAGGGGCCGACGTCGACGGCGTCGAGCCCGGCGCCCGACACCACCTCGCGGGCGGCCAGGGCGTGCGGGGGCGGCTCGTCCAGGTCGAACGGCTCGGTCGTGAACTCGAGTCTCAGTCGCACGCCGCCAACCTAACCGCTCCGCTGGAAGCGCCGCGACGGGCCGTCTCCCGTCCGCGGCGCCGTCGTGGCCGGTCGCGCCCACGCGGCGGACCTCGCCCGAGCCGCCAGGACAACCGCGGAGCGAGTGGTCAGTGGCCGGCCGGCCAGTCGACCGGGCGCGGCAGCGCGCCGCCGTAGGGGCCGTACGACACCCCGGTCGGGAAGTCCTGCCCCACGCCGTGCGGCGGGCCGAACAGCTCGACGGCCTGCCGCAGCTGCACCACGGCGGGCGCCAGCGCGCTGACCGAACCCACGGCGCCGGCGATCATCAGCAGGGCGTTGCGCAGGGCGACGGCCTCGGGCGCCGGGTCGCTCGCGGCCGCGCTCAGCAGCGCGAGGTGGTGCTCGGCGCTCCCGCGGTCGGCCAACGCCGCGGAATAGCCGTTGAGATCGCGGCGCAGCCGCTCGATCGCGACGCGCAGGGCGCCGACACGTGGATCGGTACCGCCGGCGTGGGCGCTCGCCCAGCCGACGGGGTCGTCCCGGATCAGGTCCGGGTGAGGCTGGGCGGGGGCTCTGTGCGCCCCGCTGGCAGCCTCGGTCTCTCCTGCCGCCACTCGGCCCCTCCCTGCCCGTCGACCTCGACGACACCGCGCCCGCCTGTCGGCGGTGCGGACAGGCCCAGTAAATATCACTGTCCGCGCATCGCGCCATACGGAGTGCGAGATCGTGTGTCACATTCCCATGAACAAACCCCCGCCAACACGTCGTTTCCGGTCAACCTCGCGATGACCGGTGGCCATCTCGCGTACGAGGTCTGCCGGATCACCGTCGCGTCCGGGACACTGAGAGAATTGTGCCGAGAAGTTCCGCCCCCGGAGCGATAGATGGCGAAATCCGTGCCAGTGCGCTGCCCGGCGTGCCACCGCGAGCACGCCTATGTGCCGCCCGAGTTCCCGTGCGCCTGTGGCGCGCCGGTCAGCGTGGCGCCCGTGCACGCCGGGGCGGCCGCGGCCGTGCCGGTGCGCCACCGGTCCTGGGCGGGTTCGTGGACTGAGGTGGACTGCGGCGCCTGTGGCCGTTCCGGGCAGTGGCCGCAGCCGCAGTTCGACTGCCCCTGTGGGGTGACGGTGCGCCTGACCCAGGTTGACGAGATTCCCACGGCGCCGCGTCGCGAGCACGACGGGCGGCCACGGTTCGAGCCATTGACGATCAGGACGGCCCCCGACGCGGCGGCCGGCGCCGCGCACTTCCTGCGCTGGCTCGGCTTCCCCGAGGTGCGGGCCACGGTGCCACGCGCGGCCGCCGGCGTGGCCCTGCGCGGCTTCGGCGTGGTGGGCCTGGTCGACCCGACCACGCTGCCGACCGGGCTCCGCCCGCTGGAGACGCTCTGGCTGCACGGCCTCGCCGAGTCGGCGGTCCCGGTCGCGTTCTCGCTCGCCGGCTACGACCGGGCGGCGCGGGCGCGCGCCGACGAGTTGCGGCTGCCGCTTTTCGTGCTGGACCTGACGGGCACCCCGCAGCCGGTGAACGACCCGGCCGAGGAGCTGCTCAGGACCGGCGCGGACGGCCGACGGCCTCCGGACCGGTAGGCCGGGCCCGCTGACCGCTCGTCGGGCACCGCCCCGGGCCGCGGCGCCGCACGGGACCTCAGAAGTCCCTCAACTCCCGGGCGTTCGCGGCTTCGCTCCTGTTACCGTGAGCCGCCGCGCGCGGCGCGGCCGCCGGCCGACCGACGCGGTGGCCTGCGACGTCCTGGAGAGACGCACGGGGTGAGGATGCGTTACGAGGGCTTCACCGTCGAGGATGTCAGGCGGTCACTCGACGAGGGGGCGGGGTCGAACCCCTGGGACAGCGGCGAGTCCTTCCTCCGCGAGATCGACCCCGAGGACATGGGCGAGACCGCGCTGGTCTACGCCAGGGCCGCGGGCGAGGCCCGGGGGGCGGGCGAACTCGCGAAGCTCTCCGACCGGTTGGCGGCCGACTCGGGGGCGCGGGACGGCGTGTCCTTCGTCGAGGCGGAGGAACGCCTCGAGGAGACCGGACGCGGGCTCGCGGGCCGGGGCGAGGGCCTGTCCGAGGTGGTGGACAACCTGCGGCTCTCGATGGCGGACGCCGTGGACACCCGTGCCGCGGTGCGGAGCTGCCTGCACGACGAGGACGGGCTCTACGCGACGACGCGGCGTCACATCGCCGAGGCCAGGCGCCAGTGGGAGCAGTCGCGGGACGCGGAGCTGTGCGTGCCCGACGATCTCCCGGAGCGGATCGTGGAGTTCCACAAGCAGGCGGCGGTGGACGACGCGCGGGCCATCGGGGAACGGATCTCCGACGCCATCGGCTCCTACCGGCTGCGGCTCTTCGCCCGCGCCGGCGAACTCCTCGACCAGGGCTACGACGTGACGGACGGCGCGCTCGACCTGTGGCTCACCCCGGAGAACGCGCGCTACGTCGCCCAGGGCGTCCGGGCGGAGCTCTGGCGGGCCAGGGAGAATCCCGAGGGCGTGGACCCGGAGTTCATGCTGCGCAACCTGGAGCAGCTGCGGGCGATCGTCGAGCGCGCCAGGACCTCCTGCGACGGCTGGGGCGTGACCCCGGAGGAGTACGGCTACCTGGACGCGTTCTACGAGGAGGTGGGTGGCGGCAAGGCGTTCACCCGGCTCGGCTGGCTGCTCGAGCGGCGCGACGAGCTCGGCCTCGAACCGGGCGACCAGGGCCGGCTGACGGCGGTGACCGAGGCGTTCGCGGACGGCGTGCTGACCGCGTACGGCCGCGACACGGTGCGGATGCCCGAGTCGCTGGCCGACCTGTTCCGGGTCTACAAGGGGCGCGAGGACCAGTCATGGTGGTTCGACTTCGAGCGGTTCGGCGAGGTGATGGGGCACGCCTCGGCGAAGCCGTCGCGGCGGATGGTGGAGGACCTGGTGTCGACGGCGGTGGTGTCGTACCGGTCGCAGCACCTGAACACCGGGAGCGAGGGCGTGCTGCACGCCGCGCTGCTCAACCCGGAGGAGGCGGGCGACGTCATCCCCGGCTACCGGGAGCCGTGGGCCGACCGGAGGTTGGCCGAGGCGCGCGCGGAGTGAGCCGGCGCCCGCCCGCTCAGGCTGCGGCGCCGGCCAGGGTGTCGTGGTGGATGGGCAGGCCGCTGCCGGTGAGCGGAACGCCCGAGCCGCCGCGGCGGAGCGCGACGATCTCGGCGGCGATCGAGAGCGCGGTCTCCTCCGGGGTCCTGGCGCCGAGGTCGAGCCCGATCGGCGAGCGCAGCCGGGCGAGCTGCCGCTCGGGCACACCGGCGGCGCGCAGCCGGCGCAGCCGGTCGGCGTGGGTGCGGCGGGAGCCGAGCGCGCCGACGTAGCCGACGGGCAGCGCCAGCGCCCTGGTGAGCAGCGGGATATCGAACTTGGCCTCGTGGGTGAGCACGCAGACGGCGGTGCGGCCGTCCAACGTCCCGTGCTGGGCGTCCAGGTGGCGGTGCGGCCAGTCCACCACAACGTCGTGGGCGGCGGGGAACCGCGCCGGGGTGGCGAAGACCGGCCTTGCGTCGCAGACCGTGACCCGGTAGCCGAGGAACGCGCCGGCGCCGGCCAGCGCGGCGGCGAAGTCGACGGCCCCGTAGACCAGCATGCGCGGCGGCGGCAGGCTCGCCTCGACGAGCAGGGTGACGGGCCGGCCGCAGCGGCCGCCCTCGTCGGCCAGGTCGACGAGCCCGGTGCGGCCGGCGTCGAGCAGCGCGGCGGCCTCGGCGGCGGCGGTGCGGTCGAGCTCTGGCCGGCCGCCGAGCGTGCCGACGTGTGCGCCACCGGGCCGCACCAGCAGGGCGCCGCCGAGGAGTTCCGGCGGCCCGTCGACGATTCTGGCCAGGGCGAGCGGTTCGCCGCCGGCGGAGGCGGCGAGCGCGGCGGCCAGCGTGGCCCTGGCGGGGGTGGCCCGGCCGACCGGGGTGACCAGCACCTCGACGGCGCCGCCGCAGGTGAGGCCGACGGCGAACGCGTCGTCGGCCGCGTAGCCGAAGCGGACGCGCCGGGGCTCGCCGTCGGCGAGGGCCTCGCGGCACAGCTCGTAGACGGCGCCCTCCACGCAGCCGCCCGACACACTGCCCACGGCGGTGCCGTCGGCGGCCACGGCCAGCGCGGCGCCGGGGGCGCGGGGGGCGCTGCCGCTGACCGAGACGACGGTGGCGACGGCGAACTCCCGGCCGTCCAGGCACCAGTCCCGCAGCGTCCCGGCGAGCTCCAGCATCAGGCCGCCCCCTCGTTCCCCGGGTCGGCGTTCCCCGGGTCGGCGTTCCCCGGGTCGGCGTTCCCCGGTTCGACCAGGTGTTCCGGGCGGATCGGGACGCGGCACAGGGCGCGCCCGGTGGCCTGCCGGACGGCGGCGACGATGGCCGGGGTTGCGGAGAGGGTGGGGGCCTCTCCGATGCCGCGCAGCCCGTAGGGGGCGTGCTCGTCGGCAAGTTCCAGGACGTCGAGCGGCATGCTCGGCATGTCGAGGATGGTGGGGATGAGGTAGTCCGTGAAGGAGGGGTTGCGGATCCGGCCGTCGGCGCCGACCACGATCTCCTCCAGCACGGCGAGCCCGAGGCCCTGGGCCGAGCCGCCGTGGATCTGGCCCTCGACGGCCCGCGGGTTGATGGCCCTGCCGACGTCCTGGGCGGCGGCCAGCTCGACCACCTTGACCAGGCCGAGCTCGGTGTCCACCTCGACCACGGCGCGGTGCGCGCAGAACGAGTACTGGACGTGTCCGAAGCCCTGCCCGGTGACCAGGTCGAACGGCTCGGTCGGCCGGTGCCGGAACTCCAGCTCCAGGTCGATGGCCGTCTCGCCCAGCACGTCGACGAGCGAGGCGAGCACCGAGCCGTCGGCCGCGACCACCTTGCCGCCCTCGAGCCGGGGCCCGACCTCCGGCCAGCCGTGTCGCTCCCTGCCCCGGCGCAGCAGCTCGGCGCGGACGGCGAGGCAGGCGTTACGGACCGCGCCGCCGGTCATGTAGGTCTGCCGAGAGGCCGAGGTGGAGCCGGCGGAGCCGACGCTGGTGTCGGCGGGCAGGATCGTCACCCGGGTGACGCCCAACTCGGTGCGGGCGATCTGCGCGTGCACCGTGACGCCGCCCTGGCCGACCTCGGCCATCGCGGTGTGCACGGTGGCCACCGGCTCGCCCGCGATCGCCTCCAGCCTGACCCTGGCCGTCGAGTAGTCGTCGAAGCCCTCGGAGAAGCCGACGTTCTTGATGCCGACGGCGTAGCCGACGCCGCGCACCACGCCCTCGCCGTGGCCGGCGTTGGACAGGCCGCCGGGCAGCGCGCGGACGTCGACGCCTGTCGCCCCCGTCGCCGCGTCGGCGGTCTCCCACTGCCGCTCGGGCGGCAGCGGGCGCTCCCGCACGAGGCGCAGCAGCTCGGCGACCGGGGCCGGGGAGTCGACGACCTGTCCGGTGGGCATGGTGGAGCCCTGGCTCATGGCGTTGCGCCGCCGCAGCTCGACGGGGTCGATGTCGAGTGCGGCGGCGAGCCTGTCCATCTGGGCCTCGTAGGCGAAGCAGGCCTGGACGGCGCCGAAGCCGCGCATCGCGCCGCACGGCGGGTTGTTGGTGTAGAGCGCGATGGCCTCGACGTGCGCGTGGGGCACCTCGTAGGGGCCGAGGCCTAGGGAGGCCGCGTTGCCGACGACGGCGGGCGAGGACGAGGCGTAGGCGCCGCCGTCCAGCACGATGCGGGCCCGGACGTACACCAGCCGGCCGTCGCGGGTCGCGCCGTGCTCGTAGGAGAGCTTGGCGGGGTGCCGGTGGACGTGGCCGAAGAACGACTCGTGCCGGTTGTAGACGATCTTGACGGGGCGGCCGGTGCGCAGCGCGAGCAGGCAGGCGTGGGCCTGCATGGACAGGTCCTCACGGGCGCCGAAGGCGCCGCCGACGCCGGCGAGGGTGAGCCGGACCTTCTCGGGCGGCAGGCCGAGCACGGGCGCGAGCTGCCGGTGGTCGACGTGCAGCCACTGGGTGGCGATGTGCAGGTCGACGCCGCCGTCCTCGGCGGGGACGGCGAGGCCCGACTCGGGGCCGAGGAACGCCTGGTCCTGCATGCCGACCTCGTACTCGCCGGTGACCACCACGTCCGCGGCGGGCGCGGCGGCGGCCACGTCGCCGTGGATCACGGGCTGCCGGTGCACGATGTTGGGGTGCGCGACGTGGGCGGCGTGCCGGTCGGTGCGGTCGGGGTGCAGCAGGGGCGCGTCGGGCGCGGTGGCACTGGCCTCGTCGTGCACGACGGGGAGTTCGCGGTAGTCGACGCGGATCAGGGCGGCGGCGCGGCGGGCGGTCTCGGGGTGGTCGGCGGCGACCAGGGCGACGGGCTCGCCCTCGTAGCGGACCACGTCCTTCGCGAGCACCGGCTGGTCCTGGATCTCCAGGCCGTAGTGGGTGGTGGCGGGCAGGTCGGCGTGGGTGAGCACGCAGTGCACGCCGGGCACCGCGAGCGCCTCGGCGACGTCGACGGCGAGGATCCTGGCGTGGGCGTGCGGGCTGCGCAGGGTGTGGCCCCACAGCATGTCCTCGTGCCACAGGTCGGACGAGTAGGCGAACTCGCCGGTGACCTTCAGCACCCCGTCGGGGCGCTCCACCGACTCCCCCACGCCGCCCGGGCTCTCGCCGCCGAGCGCCTGCCTGGGCGGCCGGACCGTCCTGGTCTCCCGGCTCATGAGGGCTCCGCCGCGGGCACGGTGGCGGTGCGGGCGGCCGCCAGCCGGACCGCGTCGAGGATCTTCTCGTAGCCGGTGCAGCGGCAGAGGTTTCCGGAGAGCGCCTCGCGGATGTCGGCGTCCGACGGCCTCGGCAGGCGTTCGAGCAGCTCGCCGGCGGCCATCAGCAGCCCCGGGGTGCAGAAGCCGCACTGGACGGCGCCGGTCTCGTGGAACGCCCGCTGGAGCGGGGACAGTTCGTCGCCGCGCCGCAGGCCCTCGACGGTCTCCACGCTGGCCCCGTCGGCCTGGCCGGCGGCGACCAGGCAGGCGCAGACCAGGTCGCCGTCGAGGCGGACGGTGCAGGAGCCGCACTCGCCCTGCTCACAGGCGTTCTTGGCGCCCGGTAGGCCGAGCCGCTCGCGCAGCACGTAGAGCAGGCTCTCGCCTGGCCAGACGTCGTCGGCCGTGCGGGGATGGCCGTTGACGGTGAGTCGGACGCGCATCAGGCGGCCCCTTCCGCTGCTTGGTGTTCCGCTGCTTGGTGTTCCGCTGCTTGGTGTTCCGCTGCTTCGTGTCGGTGGCCGCGGTGCTCGGCCCAGGTCCAGTGCAGGGTGCGGCGGGCCAGCACCGCGATGGCGTGCCGGCGGTAGTCGGCCGAGCCGCGCACGTCGTCGATCGGGGCGCAGGCGGCGGCCGCGAGCTCGGCGAACCGCCGGGCGGCGGCCGGCGCCACGGGACGGCCGCTCTCCCAGTGGCCACCCTCGGCGAGCACGCCGGTCAGGAACTCCTCGGCCGCCCTGGCCCGGACCGGGGTCGGGGCGGCCGAGCCGATGCCGGTGCGGACGGTGCGGGTGTTCGGGTGCAGCGCGAGGGCGAAGGCGCAGACGGCGATGACCATGGCGTTGCGCGGTCCGACCTTGGCGAACTGCTGCGGGCCGTGCGCCGTGTCCACGTGCACGGCGCGGATCAGCTCGTCGGGGGCGAGCGCGTTGCGCTTGGGCCCGGTGTAGAACTCGTCGACCGGGATCAGCCGGCTGCCGCGCACCGAGGCCACCTCGACGCGGGCGCCGGCGGCCAGCAGCGCGGGGTGGGAGTCGCCGGCCGGGGACGCGGTGCCGAGGTTGCCGCCGACGCTGCCGCGGTTGCGGATCTGCGGGGAGCCGACGGTGTGGGCGGCGAGCGCCAGCGCCGGCAGCGGGCCGCGCAGCCGCTCGATGACGGTGCGGTAGGGGACGGCGGCGCCGAGCCGCACGGTGTCGGGACCCACCTCGTGGTCGCGGAGCTCGGGGATCAGGGAGAGGTCGAGCAGCCGGCCGGGCCGGCGTCGGTCGAAGTTGATCTCGACCATCAGGTCGGTGCCGCCGGCCAGCGGCACGGCGTCGGGGTGGGCCGCCTTGACGGCCAGCGCCTCCTGCCAGCCGGCCGGACGCAGGAACTCCATCAGCGTGCCTCCAGGGC
>NZ_SMKC01000209.1 GCF_004348315.1 Streptomyces sp. 8K308
GCACGGCCGCAAGGGCCAGCGCGCGGAGCCGCCTACGCCGAGCGCGTAGCGAGACCGCGGGTCGTGGTCGCGATCGTTGCGGAGCCGACGACGCGGGGGCCGTCGTAGAGGACGACCGCCTGGCCGGGCGCCACCCCCCGTACCGGCTCCGCGAAGCGGACCCGCAGCGCGCCGTCGACCAGCTCCGCCGTGACCGGCGTCTCGCCGCCGTGGGCGCGCAGTTGGGCGGTGTAGTCGCCCGGGCCGGTCGGCGGGGCGCCGCACCAGCGGGGGCGGATGGCGGTGAGTTCGGTCACGTCGAGCGCCTCGACGGGCCCGACCGTGACCCGGTTGTCGACCGGCGAGATGTCCAGCACGTAGCGCGGCTTGCCGTCCGGCGCCGGGTGCCCGATCCGCAGTCCGCGCCGCTGGCCGACCGTGAAGCCGTGCGCGCCCTGGTGGGTGCCGACCTTGTGGCCGGTCTCGTCGACGATGTCGCCCTCGGCCGAGCCGAGGTGGCGCGCGAGAAAGCCCTGCGTGTCGCCGTCCGCGATGAAGCAGATGTCGTGGCTGTCGGGCTTGCGGGCCACCGCGAGACCACGGCGCTCCGCCTCGGCGCGGATCTCGGCCTTGGTGGCGCGGGTGTCGCCGAGCGGGAACATCGCGTGCGCCAGCTGCCGCTCGTCGAGGACGCCGAGGACGTAGCTCTGGTCCTTGGACAGGTCGGCCGAGCGGTGCAGTTCGCGGCCGCCGTCGGGGGTGCGCACCACGCTGGCGTAGTGGCCGGTGCAGACGGCGTCGAAGCCGAGTGCCAGCGCCTTGTCGAGCAGCGCCGCGAACTTGATCTTCTCGTTGCACCGCAGGCACGGATTGGGCGTGCGGCCGGCCCGGTACTCGGCGATGAAGTCCTCGACCACGTCCTCCCTGAACCGCTCGGCCAGGTCCCAGACGTAGAACGGGATGCCGATGACGTCGGCGGCGCGGCGGGCGTCCCTGGAGTCCTCGATGGTGCAGCAGCCGCGCGCCCCGGTCCTGAAGGACTGCGGGTTCGCGGAGAGCGCGAGGTGGACGCCGGTCACGTCGTGCCCGGCCTCGGCGGCGCGCGCGGCGGCGACGGCCGAGTCGACGCCGCCGGACATGGCGGCCAGCACCTTCAGCCGCGTGGCAGGTGTGTCAGTCATAACGTCATCCAGGGTACGGCGCGCGGCTCAGCTGAGCCCGGCGGTTCTGGCCCGGGCGACGGCTGGGCCGATGGCCTCGGCGACCGCGGCCACGTCGTCCCGGGTCGTGGTGTGGCCGAGGCTGAACCGCAGGGTGCCGCGGGCGAGTTCGGGGTCGGCGCCGGTGGCGAGCAGCACGTGGCTCGGCTGCGCCACGCCGGCCGTGCAGGCGGATCCGGTGGAGCACTCGATGCCCTGGGCGTCGAGCAGGAGCAGCAGCGAGTCGCCCTCGCAGCCGGGGAAGGCGAAGTGCGCGTTGCCTGGCAACCGGCCCGCCGGGTCGGGGTCGCCGCCGAGGACGGCGTCGGGGACGGCGGTGCGGACGGCGGCGATCAGCTCGTCCCGCAACGCGCCGACCTCGTGGGCGAACGTCTCGCGGCGGGCCGCGGCCAGCTCGGCGGCCACCGCGAAGGCGGCGATGGCCGGCACGTCGAGGGTGCCGGAGCGGATCTCCCGCTCCTGGCCGCCCCCGTGCAGCACCGGCGTCGGGGTCCAGGCGCGGCCGAGTAGCAGGGCGCCGATCCCGTAGGGGCCGCCGATCTTGTGTCCCGAGACGGTGAGCGCGGCGAGTCCCGAGGCCTCGAAGTCCACCGGCAGCTGGCCGACCGCCTGCACCGCGTCCGCGTGCATGGGGATGCCGAACTCGCCTGCGATGGCGGCCAGTTCGTGGATCGGCTGGATGGTGCCGATCTCGTTGTTGGCCCACATCACGGTGATCAGCGCCACATCGTTCGGGTCGCGCTCGACGGCGGCCCTCAGCGCCTCGGGGTGCACCCGGCCGTGGGCGTCCACCGGCAGCCAGTCGACGTCGGCTCCCTCGTGGTCGGCCAGCCACTCGACGACGTCGAGGACGGCGTGGTGCTCGACGCGGCTGGCCAGGACGCGGGTGCGGCGCGGGTCGGCGGCCCTGCGGGCCCAGTAGAGGCCCTTGACGGCGAGGTTGTCGGCCTCGGTGCCGCCGGCCGTGAAGACCACCTCGCTCGGCCGGGCGCCGAGCGCGGCGGCCAGCGCCTCGCGCCCCTCCTCGACCGTGCGCCGGGCCAGTCGCCCCGAGCCGTGCAACGCCGAGGCGTTGCCGGTGTGGCCGAGCTGGGCGGTCATCGCCGCGATCGCCTCGGGCAGCATGGGAGTGGTGGCAGCGTGGTCGAAGTAGGGCATGGTGGAGTCGATTCTACGAGCCGGGGTGGAACCGGCCGCGGGCCACGGGCGTTCTCGGCTGCGTAGAGCGTGGAGGGGGCTGGAGAGTGCTCGATGGGTGAACATGGGAACGCCACGCGCCGTGGCCTCGGCCGGCGCGCGGTGCTGCTCGGCGGCGCGGCGGGGGCCGTGGGCCTCGGTGGGTTCGTCGCGCGGGACACGTTGAACGACTGGTGGTGGCGATACTCGGGGGCCGAGACGCCCCGGGTCGAGGGTGAGGTGGATCACCCCGGCGCGGAGTGGGTGCCGGCGTCGGGTGCGAACTATCGGCGGGCCAGCCGGCCCCGCGGCTACGACATCGACCGGGTGGTGATCCACATGCCGGAGGCCACCTACGACATCACGCTGCGCGTGTTCCAGGACCCGGGCCACCAGGCCGCCGCGCACTACGTGGTGCGCTCGGAGGACGGTCATGTGGCCCAGATGGTCCGGGAGCTGGACGTCGCCTACCAGGCCGGGAACCGGAGCTTCAACGAGCGCAGCATCGGCATCGAGCACGAGGGCTGGGCGGACGAGCCGTCCTATCTGACGGACGCGATGTACGAGTCGTCGGCGCGGCTGGTGGCCGGCATCTGCCAGCGGTACGGGATACCGGTGGACCGGGAGCACATCGTGGGCCACAACGAGGTGCCGGACGTGGTTCGGATATGCCCGGGCCCGCACTGGGACTGGGACCGCTACATCGAGCTGGTGCGGAACGCCGCGCCGCCGACGGCCGAGCCGGCCGCTAGCTGAGCTGGCCGAGGCGGCTGAGCTCGGCGGCGCAGCGCTCCGCGTCCTCCCGCCGCTCGAAGAGCGCGGCCCGCAGGTGGTAGGTGTCGGGGTCGGGGACGTGGGCGAGATGGCCCTCGTCCGAGACGACGTACCAGCCGCGGGTCGCACTGTGCCGTGCCTCGTAGCGCATGCGCGCCACGGTACCGGCTCCGGTCGGCCGAGCGGGGGGCTATGCGCAGGAGCCGTGGAAGAAGGCGAGGGCGTCGTCGTCGCCGTTCGTGTCGTGGACGACCGTGTCGCCCGGTTCGAGCAGGAAGCCGGTCTCCTGGCCGGTGCCCGGCAGCTGTTCGAGGCCGCTGCTCGCCTGGATGATCCGGAAGGACACGCGCTCGTCGACCGGGCCCATGTCGCCGTCGGCATCCACCCGCGCCAGGTCCATCGGCCCCAGGGGGTGGTAGCGGTCGCCGTCACCGCAGACCAGCACGTCCTCCGGCTCCTCGACGATCGTCATGCCGGCGGCCCGCAGGTCGGCCACCATGTTCCTGATGTCCTCCGAGTCGTACTCGCGGAACTCGGAGTAGGTGAACGCCACCGTGCCGTCCTCGTTGCGCTCCACCGCGTAGGCGGGCGAGGCGCCGCCGCCCGGCAGGAGCAGGAACGCGGCGGCCGCGGCGGCCGCCGTGGCCAGGCCGAGGCCGGCGCGGGCCGGGGTGATGGCTCGGCGGCGTGGCGCGGCCGGCGCCTCGGTGGTGGCGGCCCGGCGGACCTCGTGCTTGAGCTCGTCGAGCAGGCGGTCCTCGAAGGTGGTGTTCATGCGCTGCTCCCGGTGATCGCGACGGCGCCGTCGGTGGCGGTGGTGGTGGTCTCGGCGGAGGTGGTCTCGGCGGAGGCGGTGCCCCGGTTCCCGGCGAGCGCCGCGCGCAGCCGGCCGCGGGCGCGGTGGAGGCGGACGCGGGCGGCGGTGGGGCGGATGCCCAGGGCCCTGGCGGCCTCGGAGACAGAGAGCTCGTCGGCGGTGATGAGTTCGAGCAGCGCCCGCTCACCCTCCGGCAGCTCGGCGAGTGCCGCGACGAGGCGGCGGCCCTCGTTCTCGGCGACGAGCTTCTCCTCGAGTCGCGCGATGTCGTCGGGGGCCAGCAGCCGGCGGCCGGCGACGCGGCCGTTGAGCACGTGCTGGCGTGCGGTGCGGCGGCGCTCGGCGGAGACGACGTTGCGGGCGACGCCGTAGAGCCAGCCGCGCTCGGTGCCGAGGGCCGGCCGGTAGGTGTGCCCGGAGTCGATCACGGCTAGGAAGACCTCGGCGGTGAGGTCGGCGACCGTGTGCGGATCGTCCACCCGGCGGGCCAGGAAGCGGGTCACCGCGTCGACGTGCTCCCGGTAGAACTCCTCGAAGAGTTCCGGGTCCCGGGCGGCCGCCGCCGGCCCGCCGCGGCTTCTCGTTATGTTCATGTGAGGTCTCCCGTCCTCGTCCTTCCTACATCTCCGCTTGGCGCGAGGACGGGAGAGCGTTACCCGCGGGGTCCGGCCGGGCGATCAGGCCGGCCAGTAGAGGGCCTCGGCGCCGGCCCAGTCGACGGTGACCGGTTCTTCGCCGAAGTGGATGACCTCGACACGCAGGCGACCCTTGCGGCTTCCGGTGAGCTGACCGGTCCAGGTGTAGGTGAAGTGACCGTCACCACCGGCGTGCGCGGGCGAGTTGATGGGCAGGGTGCTGGTGCGCTCGAACGTGCCGTCGTCGTCCTCCTGGTACCTGGCGAGCCGGATCTGGAACTCGGCGCCGCGCTGCAGGCCCTTGACCCGTACCCCGATCGAGGCCGTGAAGTAGACCGGCCCGAACAGGATGCTGACCTGCGGCTCCCTGTCCACCCATTTCCTGCCGTCGTGCTGGCGGTTGAAGTGGAGCGTGGTCCAGGTGTCGGGCTGGATGGTCCTGGTGTACTCGTGCGTGCCGTACAGGGAGCGCTTGGGCACTGTGTCCCCCTCCTCGTCTTCCTGGCCGCCGGTGTCGGGGCTCCATTCCGGGTCGTGCCGCAGTCGTTCGGCGACGCGCCGCCGGACGTCGCCCATGCTGATGCCGGGGCCGCGCGGGTCGACCTTCCCCGGCTGCCACTCCAGGTGGCCGATCACGCTCGTGTCGCCGTCCTTGCCCCAGCCGTGCGCGCGGCAGAGGGCCGCGGAGGCGCGCACGATGGCCTCGACCTGGGCGGCGGGCCAGGGGTCCTTGTTGTCGCCGAGGTTGACGCACTCGAAGCCGTAGAAGTGCGTGTTGCCGTCGGTGTCGGTCTCGTTGTCGGCTGGCAGGTCGCGCTCGGCGATGACGGCGGCCAGCACGTCGCCGTCGCCCCTGCCCGCGTGGTTGGCGCGGCCGTGGCCGACGAGATACACCGTGCCGTCCTTGGCGATCACGCCGTGGCACAGCGGGCCCGGCAGGTCGGAGCGGCCGTTGTAGCACAGGGCCACCGAGGAGTCGGTGCCCGAGGTGACCGTGTGATGGATCATCACGCCGTGCACCGGACCCCAGGCGCCGGCGCCGTTGCGGTTGTGCGTCCGCCATGACCTGTACTCGACGACCTTGACGCCCTCGTCCTTCAGAGCCTTGAGCAGCTTGTCGGCGGACAGCGGAGTGGCCATGGTCAACCCCCCGATCGGATAAGCGGTTGCGAACCCCGGCTGGTGGGCTCGCGTACTCCTATGACATCTACGTCCGGGTCAGGCCCGCCGCAAGACGGCGCATGCCGCGAGGCCCGGACCTCTTCCTGCAACTGCCATGAATCTACGCCTGGTTGATGCCCTCTGCCGGAAGGTGGGAAAACTTGTACCGCCTCGACAGAATTCAACGGGAACCGGCGCACCTCCCAACGTTCGACTGGCGTTCGGCGCGTGGACGCGTGCGGCGGCAACAGTTCCTCGTCGGACGCTGACTTCCCAGTTCAAGGAGGACTGTCATGAGGATTTCCCGGCGAGGGGTGCTCGGCGCGGCCGGCGCCGCGGGCGCCGCCGGCCTGGTCGGCCTCGGGGCGACGCAGGCCACGGCCGCCACGCCCCAGGAGCGGGGGTCACGCGGCGCGCTGATCGGCGAGGCCACCGGCGACCGACTGCACGTGATGACGTTCAACATCCGCATGGACGCGAACGCCGCACCCGGGACGCCCGACTCCTGGACCGACCGCCGTCCGGTGCTCGCCCGCTTCCTCGAACTGGAGCGGCCGACCCTGCTCGGCGTGCAGGAGGCCCTGTACCACCAGGTCAAGCAGGTGCGGGACGACCTGCCCGGGCACTACGACTGGATCGGCCTCGGCCGGGAGGGCGGCGGCCGCGGCGAGTACATGGCGATCTACTTCGACGCCCGCCGCGTCGAGCCGCTCGACTACGACCACTTCTGGCTGTCCGACACGCCCTCGGTGATCGGCTCGACCAGCTGGGGCAACACGGTGGTGCGGATGGTCACCTGGGTGCGGTTCCGCGACGCGCGCACCGGGCGCGAGTTCGTGCACGTGAACACCCACTTCGACCACCAGTCGGAGAACTCGCGCCAGCGGAGCGCCGCGCTGGTGCGCGACCGGATCGGCGGCTTCGACCCGGCGCTCCCGGTCCTGCTCACCGGCGACTTCAACACCCCCGCCGGCACCTCCGAGTCCTACCGGATCCTCACCGCGGAGGCCGGCCTGTCCGACACCTGGCTGACCGCCGAGCGCCAGCTGACCCCGGCGTGGGGCACCTTCCCCAACTACCGCGACCCGGTGGAGGGCGGCAACCGCATCGACTGGGTACTGGCCGGCGAGGGTGTCACCGTGCTGCGCGCGGCGATCAACACCTACCGCCACGAAGGCCGCTACCCCTCCGACCACGCCCCGGTGCAGGCGCTGGTCCGACTGTGAACCGCGCGAAGCCCCCCGCCTGGCCGGCCGGCCGGGCGGGGGGCTTCGCGCGGTTCACTTCTGGATGCAGACGTTGCCGAACGCGGGGTTCAGCAGCCCGACCAGTTTGACGGTGTTCCCACAGACCTGAAGTTGCAGGTTGATGGGGACCTGGACGTTGTTGCCGGACAGCACGCCCGGGGAGCCGGCCGCGAGCCCTGAGGCGTTGGCGTCCGCGTTGGCGACACCGGCCGCTCCCACGACACTGACGGCCGCCAGCGCGGTGGCGGCGAAGGCGCTACGCATGCGCATGTCTGTACTCCTGCTTTCCTGATCGGGATTCGACAGAACGTCGTCCCCGATCACACCCGCCACCACGCCGCCACGCCGGGCATTCACCCGCACGCGGGCGTGGCTCGGCCGAACGTTGCCGACCGCGGCGCTCACGACATGGTGTCCGCGGCGGAGAGGGCCAGGTGCCAGGGGTAGGTCTCGGGGTGGCCCTGGCCCGGGGGGTTGGGGACGAAGCCGTCGGGGGCGCCGAGGAGGACGCGGGTGCCGGTGGCGCGCAGAGTCGCGACCGAGCGGTCGAACTGGGGGTGCGAGGCGTAGGCGCTGTTCACACACGGCATGACGATCAGCGGCCGCCGCTTGCCCAGCGCCTCGCACGCGTGTGCGGCGACCCAGGTCGGGGTCAGGCCGAGCGCGACGGCGTTCACCGTGTTGAGCGTCGCGGGGGCGACGGCGGTCACGTCCGCCGGGGGCCAGCCGTCGCGCGCGCCCGGCACGCGGTGCTCGACGCGCACCGGGTGGCCGGTCAGCGTGGCCAGTTCGGGGAGGCGGTCGGCGAGCCAGTCGGCCGCGGTCGGCGTCATCCCGAGACACACCTCCCACCCCGTGCCCTGCGCCGCGCGTATCGCCCGGTCGACGTACCGCACCGGCGGCGCGGCACAGGCCAGCAGGTGGAGAACGCGGTTGCTCATGAGAGCAGTTCAGCACACACGACCGACCGCGCCCCCCGGAGTGGCCGGTGGTCGGTCAGGGGTAGAGCCGTTCCAGTGCCCGAGCGAGGAACGGAAAGGAACGGAGTCCGCATGCCAGACCCCTGTCCCGACGACCACGACCGCACCGGCGCCAGGATCGCCGCGCACCGCAAGCGCGCCGGCCTCACGCAACGCGGTCTCGCCCAGCGCATCCCCTACTCATACAGCCTGCTGAGACACGTCGAGGCCGGCCACAAGAAGGCGTCGCCGCAGCTGACCGCCGCCGTGGCGCGCGCGCTCGGCGTCCCCGTCACCGCGCTCACCGGCTCCTCGGTGCACACGCTGCGCCCCGACCGGGTGGCCGCCCTGGTCCGGCCGATCCGCGAGTCCCTCGACGTCTACGACCTGCCGGTGGACGCGTACCTGCCGCAGGCGCCGGCGGTGGAGCTCGCGACCGCCGCCGACGGGCTCTGCCGGGACGTGCGGGCGGCCCGCCTGCACCTGGCGGCCGCGTCGCTGCCGAGCCTGCTGCTCGACCTGTTCGTGGCGTGCCGGGAGCGGCCGACGACCGAGCTGTGGCGGTCGCTTGCGTCGACCTGCCGCAGCGCTCACGACGTGGCCACCAAGCTCGGCTACCAGGACCTCGCGGCGCTGGCGCTCGACCGCATGGGGTGGGCGGCCGAGCGGGCGTCGGACCCGGTGCTCGCGGCGATCCGACAGTACAAGCGGGCGCTGTCCTATCGGTCGCGGTCGGCGCAGCACCACATCGGTCTTCGCATGGTCGCCGAGGGGCACCGGCTGCTGGGCGAGGGTGCGGGGGACGGCCTCGCGGCCCGTGCGGCGGCCGGCCAGCTGCACCTCGGGGCCGCCGTGCTCGCGGCCCGTACCACCGACGTCTCGCTGATGGAGGCCCACCTGGCGCAGGCCGGCGAACTGGCCGAGCGCACCGGCGAGATCGGGCACGTGCACTGGCTGTCGTTCGGGCCGGCCAACGTAAGCGCGCACGAGACGTTCGCCCGCCTCGAGCTGCGGCAGTTCGACGCCGCCTACGCGGCGGCGCGCGCCGTGCGGCCACCGCGCGGCTGGGCCACCTCGCGCCGTGCCGCGCACCTGGTCGACCAGGCGCGGGCCGAGTTGGAGACCGGCCGGACGGACGCGGCGCTCACCTCGCTGTCGCTGGCCCGGCGGCTCGCGCCCCAGCAGACCCGCTTCCACCCGCGGGTCCGCGAGACGGTGCAGGGCCTGCTGCACATCCGGCGTCGCTCCCCGTACGCGCTGTCGCGCCTGGCGGCGTGGGTGGGGGTCTGACGCACCCACGCTACGCGTGTCACCCAGGAGTGACACTTGGCGTCCCGACGGGGCGTCAGGGTGGAGGAAACCGTTCACCGACGACGCCTTGGGGGACCTGGTGCACATCGAAACCGCCGCCGTCCGTCACGGCGCTCCGTCCATATCCCGACGGCGGGCGCGCGCGAGGGCCCGCCGTGCCTGACCTGCCGGCCCCCGAGACCGCGGCCGACGCCGACGCCGGAATCGAGACCGGGGCCGAGGTCACGGTCGTCACCGGCCTCGAGGGGCCCGTGGAACCCGCCGCGCCCGTCACGTGCTCCTACTGCGGCAACGGCATCGTGGTGCACGACGACCACGCCGCCAACTGCCCCTGGCACGCGGGCAAGGCGGCCGCCAGCTGAGCGCCCACGGCGCTCAGCTCGGCCGGGCGACGGCCCGCGGGCGTTCAGCCGCGGAGCCGCCGACGCCCCGCGTCCGGTTCATGGAGCGACCCCCGGCCGCCCTTCCGGGGAGGCTCGGGGGCCTCGCGCTCTCCGGCTCCGGTTCCCTTCCGCCTCAGCTGCCGTTCTCGGCCTGGAACATCCAGGCGTGCTTCTCCAGGTCCTTGGTGACCTGGATCAGGATGTCCTCGGTGACCCGGTCGACCGGGCCGACCTCGTCCATGCGCTCCCGCATGCGGATGATCACCGCGTTGAGCGCGTCGACCATGGTGCGAACGGCCTGGGTGTCCTGCTGCCAGCCGTCGGCGACCTTGGCGATGCCGGTGCCGGCGGCGACGGTGGCGGCGCGGCCGTCCGGGGAGACGCCGAGGGTCGCGGAGCGCTCGGCGACGGTGTCGGAGTGGGAGCGCGCCGTCGACACCACGTCGTCGAGCTGGAAGTGGATCGACCTGAACCGGGGGCCGATGATGTTCCAGTGGGTCTGCTTGGCGACCAGCGCGAGGTCGATCAGGTCGACCAGGGCCCCTTGCAACGTCTCACCGACGATCTTGGTCGCCGTGTCGGGCAGCGAGCTCTTCACCGTGTACATGCAGCGTCCCCTTTCAGAGCACGAGTGTCTGATATGTGACGTCTGCCTCCACCGTAACCCCGGGACCGGTGCCTCCGCCCGGTCAGCCGGGTCAGCGGGGACGGGGGTACCCGTAACCGTGCTGGCGCAGTGAGCCCGGATCGTGTGCCGCGGGGGCGTCGCGGTCGTAGAAAGGGCGGGCGTTGGCGCGTAACCACATGGCGACCGGGTCGTAGCCGTCCGCCATGGCGACCGTGCCCACCGGCAGGCCTTCGGGGACGGCGGCGATGGCCTGCCGCATCATCCCCCGCACGGCCTCCGCGGAGCGCTCGTCCGGCTCCGCCACATCCAGGCCGATCACCAGGTAGGCCGGGCCGACCGCGGGCTGGACCCAGGCGCGGCGCAGGCTGCGGAGCGCCCGGGTGCGTTCGGCGAGCGCGACGAGCTCGGTGTAGAAGCCGTCGGCCCGGACGCTGGGCTCGGTGATCCGCAGCGGACCCGCGGGGAGCCGGTCGAGGCCGCCGGCGATCCGGCGCAGGTCGAGCCAGGGGATGCCGAGGCCGCCGCCCACCGCGTGCGGGTTGAGCCACAGGCCCCAGTGGTCGGGGTAGAGCGCGGCGGCGATGTCCCGGCCGCTGACCACCTCGTGCTCCCTGGTCCAGCCGCTGGCCAGCAGCTCACGCCGGGAGGTGACGCAGGGCGCGTAGCCGTGACCGGCCACCTCCACGCTGCCGTACTGGGCCTCGGGGTCCCCCGGCCGGCCGTGCCACAGCAGCATCCAGACCTCGCCGGCGGCCAGCGCCCCGAGCAGCCGTTCGTACTCGTCGAGGCGGTCGGGGGCGATCCTGGGCAGCAGCTCCTCGACGCCCGCTCCGTCGCCCTCGCCACCGGTCACCGAACCCACCCCTCCCCGTGCCGCTCACGCCGTCGTCGTCCGCCCCGTCCGCACCGGCCGGGGCGCGCGCGTCAGGCGTCCCGCCTGTAGAACGGCTGCACGCACTCCCTGAGCCAGTCCACCACGGGATCCTCGGCGGCATCAAGAAGCACCAGTTGCACCGGCCAGACCACCGGCCGGCTGGCCAGCGCGCGGCCGAGCGCGTCGTGGACGGCGAGCCGGCTGGCGTCGTCGAGGTGCTCGAGCTCCACCCCGACGAACAGCGAGGGCGAGCCGCCCTCGGCGCTGGCCAGGCCGCGCCGCGCGGTCCGCACGAAGCCGAGGCCGGTCAGCTCGCCGGAGACGGCGGCCAGGAAGTCGATCGGGTCGTCCTGCCAGTCCGGCTGGAACAGGCGCATCCGGGCCCCGGACGGCACGCCTGGCGCACGCTCGCCCGGGCTCACCCGGCACAGCTCGGCGACCACGCCCGGCGGCACCGGCACGCCGACCGTGCCGCCCGGGTTCACGGCTATGCCGACCTGCGGCGGCAGCCCGCGCGCGAACTCCCACGCCGGCGCGACGGCGAACGGCAGGTGCGAGGCGCCCCCCAGGTGCAGCTGCTCGGCCGAGCTGAAGACGGGCACGAACACGCCGCCGTTGAGCTCGATGGTCGGCAGGTCGAGGCTGCGGCTCTCCCGGTCGCCGCCCTCGGGCAGCGGCACCCACAGGGCGCTGCGGGCCAGCACCTTCAGCAGCCGGGGGCCGGCGTCGGCCACGCCCAGGGCCGCCGCCAGCGTCTCCTCGAGCTCGTTGCTCGGCCAGCCGCCGCCATAGCCGGGACCCTGCCTTGCCATGTTCATCGATTCAGCCCACCATCTGCTCGGAATACGCTCAGATCACCATCCGCTCACGAGCGCCGAGAGGCACCATAACGGCTACCGGGCGGGCCCGTTGGGCCGAGCGCCGCCGCGACCGGGCCGCCGACGGCGGTTCGTGCGATGATGTCCGCACCACGACAACCGCATACTGGCCGTTCGACCGCGCGCGGGAGAGTCCCCGGCGTGCCGGGGCGCCGAAGGAGCAAGTCCTCCCTTGAATCTCTCAGGCCCCGATACCGCGCGCGGAAGGCGAATCTGAAAAGCGGGCCGGCCCCACCCGGTGCGGCCC
>NZ_SMKC01000020.1 GCF_004348315.1 Streptomyces sp. 8K308
GTGGTGACGGGACGGGAGGGTGTTGATGGCTCGCGGTGGTGAGGCCGTGGTCGCGTTGGGGCCGCGGGTGGCGGTGTGGGGGGCGCTGGTGGCCGTGTACCGGGCGCAGTTGTCGCGGGCGCGGGTGGCGCGGATTCCGTTGTTGTTCGTGGCGACGTTCCAGTCCGTCGGGATCATGGTCCTGATGCGCGGCGTCGTCGACGGCGGCGGCGAGGAGGCGCGTGCCGTGGTCGCCGGCTCAGCCGTGCTCGTCGTGGCCTTCGTCGCGCTCAACCTGCTCGCCCAGTACTTCGGGCACCTCAGGGCCGCCGGGGGGCTCGACCACTACGCCACGCTCCCGGTGCCCGGCGCCGCCGTCGCGTTGGGGACGGCGGCCGCGTACGCCTCGTTCACGGTGCCAGGGGTGCTGGTCGTGGCCTTCGTCGGGGCCCTGCTCTACCAGCTGCCGCTGGGCGGCCTCTGGGTGGCGTTGGCCGTCGTGCCGCTCGTCGGGGCCGCGCTCGCCGGTCTCGGGGCCGCGCTCGGGCTGCTGGCGCCCCGCGCCGAGCTGGCCACCCTCTGCGGGCAGCTCGGCATGTCGGCGGCCCTGCTGCTCGGCGTGCTGCCCGAGTCCCGGCTGCCCGAGCTCGCCCGCTGGCTGCGCGAGCTGCTGCCGTCCAGCTACGGGGTGGACGCGCTGGCCGTCGCGCTCGATCCGCGGCCCGACTGGGGTTCGGTGGTCGCCAACCTCACCGTCTGCGCGGTCGTCGGCGCCGTGGCGCTGGCCCTGGCGACCTGGGCGTACCGCAGGGCCGCGGTGCGTTGAGGCGTTGAGACGGCGAGCCGTTCATGCGCCCGAACAGCCGTCCCGTTGGCCGAACAGGCTGCCGGACCTGGCAGGATGACCGGGTGACCGCACCCGAGCCAGCACCGGAACCCCGCCCCGCCGTCGACGGCGGCCACGACCCGTGGGCGGCGAGCCCACAAGTCCCCGCGGAGCCGGCCGCGCGGCGCTGGTGGCGGGAGATACGCGGGGCGCTGCTCGTCGCGGTGCCGGTCGCGGTGCTCGCAGGACCGCTGCTCGGCCTGGCCTGGCTGTGGTGGGCGCCCCGGGTGCCGCTCGTCGCCAGCGGCAGCGACGTGATCCTCGCCGAGCCCGAGGGCCAGCAGGCCTTCGGCGCGGACGGCACCTTCTTCCTCGCCGGGCTCGCCCTGGGAGCCGTGGCCGGCGTAGTGGTGTTCCTGCTCCGCCGCCACGGCGGGGTGGCGTCCGTCATCGGTCTCGCCGCCGGCGCCTTGCTCGGCTCGTTCATCGCCTGGCGGATCGGCGTCTGGTTCGGCCCCGAGCAGGACGTGGCCGCGCGCGCCCGCGAGGCGGGGGACGCCGTCTTCGACGCCCCGCTCGAGCTCGGCGCCCGCGGCGTGCTGCTCGGCCTGCCGTTCGCCGCCCTCGGGCTCCACCTGATCTGCATGGCCCTCTGGGGCCCCCGCGACCCGCAGCCGGTGCCCGCCGAGTTCCCCCGATGGGGTGAGGCGACCGGCGACCCAGGGCCTACCCCCGGGTGATCGGAGCGCTGACCGCGCCCGTCAGCCGGATCAGGTCGGCCGGCGCCAGCTCGATCTCCAGGCCCCGGCGGCCGGCGGACACGAACACCGACGCCAGGTCGACCGCCGACCCGTCCACGACCGTGCGCAGCCGCCGCCGCTGCCCGAGCGGCGAGATCCCGCCCCGCACGTAGCCGGTGGCGCGCTCCGCCGCCGCCGGCTCGGCCATCGCTGCCCGCTTCCCGCCGACCGCCGCTGCCAGCGCCTTCAGGCCGAGCGAGGCCGAGACGGGCACCAGCGCCACCACCAGCTCCCCGTCCACCTCGGCCACCAGCGTCTTGAACACCCGGCCGGGATCGACGCCGAGGACCCGGGCCGCCTCCTCGCCGTAGGACCCGACCGCCGGGTCGTGCTCGTACGCGTGCAGCGTGAACGGCACCCCGGCCCGGCTCGCGGCCACCGTCGCCGGTGTGCCGCCCTGCTGCCTTCGCTTCGCCACGGATCCCCCCGGATCAGTTGAGGTTGGTCGGCCGGACCGTGAACTCCGTGCCCGGCACCGAGGGCAGTCGCGCGATCAGCGCCGTCTCCTGCCGCAGGATCCGCAGCTCCTCGGCCAGCCGCGTCGCCGTGTCCTTGGCCTGCAGCAGCCGCTGCTTGTCAGCCGTGTGGAGCATCGTCGCGGCCGCCACCAGGTAGGAGACCACCGACGGGTCGTCCGGCAGCTCCTGCCGAGGCGCCAGCGTCCGCTCGTTGGCGCCGGCCAGCACCTTCTGGTAGCCGCGGAAGGCCCGCAGCACCCCGGACGCCAGCGCGCCCGCGCCCTCGCCGGCCACCTCCTCCAACGGCTCGACCTCGGCCGTCAGATAGGGCCCGCCCGCGTCGACCGAGAGCAGCCGGAACCGGGTGGTGCCGGTGGCCAGCACCTCGAACCCCTCGTCTCCCGGCCGCGGCCTGATCGTCGACGCGTCCGCCACGCAGCCGACGTCGTGGAACGAGTGCCGGGGATCCTCCTGGTCGAACCCGCCGGTGGGGCCGAGCTCCGGGCGCTCGCCTGCCTCCGGCAGCCCGAGCCCGCTCGGCGCGGTCTCGTGCCCGTCCCTGATGGCGACCACCGCGAACGGCCGCGGCGCCTCGTCGGGCAGTTCGAGCAGGTCGCGCATCATGGCGCGATAGCGTGCCTCGAACACGTTGAGCGGCAGCACCAACCCGGGGAACAACACGGTGTTCAACGGGAAGAGCGGCAGGCGCGTGGTCGTCACGACCGGCCAGCCTATCGGCTGAGCCGAACGCCGCTACCCGCGCACGGCCCCCCGCGTGGCCCGCATGGTGAACGCGGCACCGCCCGGTTCCGGCCGTCTGCGAGACTGGAGACGTGCTGAACCGAATCGATCTGCGGGACGCGAACCTGACCGCCGGGTCACCCACGGCCGGTATCGACCGCGACCTGCTGCCGCGCGCCGAGCTCGACGTCGAGGCCGCCCTGGAGAAGGTGCGGCCCATCTGCGAGAACGTGCGCCATCACGGCACCGCGGCGCTGATCGAGTACGCGGAGCGGTTCGACGGCGTCACCATCGAGCGGGTCCGGGTGCCCGTCGAGGAGCTCGACCGGGCACTGGCCGCCCTCGACCCGGCCGTCAGGGCCGCCCTCGAGGAGTCCATCAGGCGCGCCCGCCTCGTCCACCGCGACCAGCGGCGCGCCGACTCCACCGTGCGCGTCGTGCCGGGCGGCACCGTCACGGAGCGCTGGATCCCCGTCGAGCGGGTCGGCCTCTACGTGCCCGGTGGCCGCGCCGTCTACCCGTCGTCCGTGGTGATGAACGTGGTGCCGGCCCAGGAGGCCGGCGTCGGCTCGCTCGCCGTGGCCTCGCCGCCGCAGGCCGAGCACGGCGGCCTGCCGCACCCCACCATCCTCGCCGCCTGCGCCCTGCTCGGCGTCACCGAGGTCCACGCGGCCGGCGGCGCCCAGGCCGTCGCCATGTTCGCCTACGGCACCGAGGAGTGCCGCCCCGCCCGTCTCGTCACGGGCCCGGGCAACGTCTACGTCGCCGCCGCCAAGCGGCTGCTGCGCGGCGTGATCGGCATCGACGCCGAGGCCGGCCCCACCGAGATCGCCGTGCTCGCCGACGACAGCGCCGACCCGCGCCTGGTCGCCGCCGACCTGATCAGCCAGGCCGAGCACGACGTGCTGGCCGCCGCCGTGCTGGTCACCCCGTCCGAGGCGCTCGCCGACGCGGTGGACGCTGAGCTCGCCCGCCAGGTGCCGGCCGCCAAGCACCAGGAGCGGATCGCCGAGGCGCTGGCCGGCCGGCAGTCCGGCACCGTCCTGGTGGCCGACCTGGACCAGGGGCTCGCCGTCGTCGACGCGTACGCGGCCGAGCACCTGGAGGTCATGACCGAGGACGCGGCGGCCGTCGCCGCCCGGGTGCGCAACGCGGGCGCCGTCTTCGTCGGCCCCTACGCCCCCGTCTCGCTCGGCGACTACTGCGCCGGCTCCAACCACGTGCTGCCCACCGGGGGCTGCGCCTGCCACTCGTCGGGGCTTTCCGTACAGTCGTTCCTGCGCGGCGTGCACGTCGTGGAGTACGACCGCGAGGCCCTGGCCGGCGTCGCCCACCACGTGGTGACCCTCGCCGAGGCCGAGGACCTGCCGGCCCACGGCGCGGCGGTCAGGGAGAGGTTCGCAGCCGACAGGAAGGCCGACCGGAAGGTTCCCCAGAGCAAGTGACCCGCATCGACGACCTCCCCGTCCGGGACGAACTGCGCGGCAAGTCCCCCTACGGCGCCCCGCAGCTCGACGTCCCGGTACGGCTCAACGTGAACGAGAGCCCGTACCCGATGCCGGAGGAGCTGGTGCGGCGCATCGCCGAGCGCGTCTCGGACGCCGCCCGCACCCTCAACCGCTATCCCGACCGGGACGCGGTGGGCCTGCGCACCCAGCTCGCCGGCTACCTCACCCGCACCACGGGTCACCCGCTCGGGCCCAACCAGGTCTGGGCGGCCAACGGCTCCAACGAGATCCTGCAGCAGCTGCTCCAGGCGTTCGGCGGCCCGGGCCGCACGGCCCTCGGCTTCGACCCCTCCTACTCGATGCACCCGCTGATCTCCCGGGGTACCGGCACCGGCTGGATCTCCGGGCCGCGCACCGAGAGCTTCGACATCGACACCGAGGCCGCCGTGGCCGCGATCCACGAGCACCGGCCCGACGTGGTGTTCATCTGCTCGCCCAACAACCCGACCGGCACGGCCGTCTCGGCCGACACGGTGCTCGCGCTGTACGAGGCGGCGCAGGCGGCCAGGGGCGGCCCGGGCGCGCTGGTGGTCGTGGACGAGGCGTACGCCGAGTTCAGCCACCGGCCCTCACTGCTGCCGCTGATCGAGGGCCGGCCCACGCTGGTGATCAGCCGCACCATGTCGAAGGCCTTCGGCGCCGCCGGGCTCCGGCTCGGCTACCTCGCCGCCGACCCGGCCGTCGTCGACGCCGTGCAACTGGTGCGCCTGCCGTACCACCTGTCGGCCGTCACCCAGGCCACCGCGCACGCGGCGCTCGAGTTCGCCGACACGCTGCTCGGCTATGTCGAGGAGCTCAAGGCCGAGCGGGACCGGCTCGTCGTCGAGCTTCGGGAGCTCGGCTGCGAGGTCACCGAGTCCGACGCCAACTTCGTGCAGTTCGGGCGCTTCGCCGACTCGCACGACGTCTGGCAGCGGCTGCTCGACCACGGCGTGCTGGTGCGGGACAACGGGGTGCCGGGGCGCCTGCGGGTCACCGCCGGCACCCGGAAGGAGAACGACGCGTTTCTCGACGCGGTACGAGCCGTGATGAAGGAGATCAGCGAATGACCCGCGTGGGTCGCGTGGAGCGCACCACCAAGGAGACCTCGGTGAAGGTCGAGATCGATCTCGACGGCACCGGAAAGGTCGACGTGTCGACCGGAGTCGGCTTCTTCGACCACATGCTCGACCAGCTCGGTCGGCACGGCCTGTTCGACCTCACCGTCACCACCGAGGGCGACCTGCACATCGACAGCCACCACACCATCGAGGACACGGCGCTCGCGCTGGGCGCCGCGTTCCGGGAGGCGCTCGGCGACAAGCGGGGCATCGTCCGGTTCGCCGACGCGTCCGTGCCGCTCGACGAGGCGCTCGCCCAGGTGACCGTCGACCTCTCGGGCCGGCCCTACCTGGTGCACCGCGAGCCGGAGAACATGGCGCCGATGATCGGCTCCTACGACACCACCATGACCCGGCACATCCTGGAGTCCTTCGTCGCCCAGGCCCAGATCGCGCTCCACGTGCACGTGCCCTACGGGCGCAACGCGCACCACATCGTGGAGTGCCAGTTCAAGGCCCTGGCCAGGGCGCTGCGCTACGCCAGCGAGATCGACCCCCGGCAGACCGGGATCCCCTCCACCAAGGGCGCGCTGTGAACGGGACGTCCACCGCGCTGATCGTGGTCGGGCTCTTCCTGCTCGGCGGGGTGATCTCGTTCGTCAAGCAGGGGTTGCCCAGGGGCGTGGTCGTGCTGCTCGGCACCGGCAGCGCGCTCTGCCTGCTCGCCGGCGTCCTGAGGCTGGGGTGACGACATGACCGCGACGAGCGCCAGGAAGGTGGTGGTCTTCGACTACGGCTTCGGCAACGTGCGCTCCGCCGAGCGCGCCGTGGCCAGGGCGGGCGCCCAGGTCGAGATCACCCGCGACTACGACACCGCGCTCAACGCCGACGGCCTGCTGGTGCCCGGCGTGGGCGCGTTCGCCGCCTGCATCAACGGGCTGCGCGAGGCCCGCGGCGACTGGATCATCGGCCGCCGGCTCGCCGGCGGCCGACCGGTGCTCGGCATCTGCGTCGGCATGCAGATCCTCTTCGCCCGGGGCATCGAACACGGCGTGGAGAGCGAGGGCCTGGACGAGTGGCCAGGCACGGTCGGCCCGCTGCGCGCCGACATAGTGCCGCACATGGGCTGGAACACCGTCGAAGCCCCGGCCGACTCCGAGCTGTTCGCCGGCCTCTCGCCCGAGGACCGCTTCTACTTCGTGCACTCCTACGCCGTGCACGACTGGGAGCTGCCCACCCACCACGCGGCCCAGGCCCCGCCCAGGGTCACCTGGTCCACCCACGGCGACCCGTTCGTGGCCGCCGTGGAGAACGGGCCGCTGTGGGCGACGCAGTTCCACCCGGAGAAGTCCGGCGACGCCGGCGCCCGCCTCCTCACCAACTGGATCGAGACCCTCTGATGTCCACGCTGCAACTGCTTCCCGCCGTCGACGTCCGCGACGGCCAGGCCGTCCGCCTGGTGCACGGCGTCTCCGGTACCGAGACCTCCTACGGCGACCCGCTCACCGCCGCCCTCGCGTGGCAGGCGGCCGGCGCCGAGTGGCTGCACCTGGTCGACCTGGACGCCGCGTTCGGCACCGGCGACAACCGGGCGCGCATCTCCGAGGTCACCCGCGCCATGGACATCAAGGTCGAGCTCTCCGGCGGCATCAGGGACGACGAGTCGCTCGCCGCCGCGCTGGCCACCGGCTGCACCCGCGTCAACCTGGGCACGGCCGCCCTGGAGTCGCCGGAGTGGGTGGCCAAGGTCATCGCCGAGCACGGCGACCGGATCGCGGTCGGCCTCGACGTGCGCGGCACCACGCTGCGCGGCCGCGGCTGGACGCGGGACGGCGGCGACCTGTTCGAGACGCTGGAGCGCCTGAACTCCGAGGGCTGCGCCCGCTACGTGGTCACCGACATCAACAAGGACGGCACCCTCCAGGGCCCCAACCTTGAGCTGCTCCGCTCCGTCTGCGCGGCCACCGACCGCCCGGTGGTGGCCTCCGGCGGGGTCTCCTCGCTCGACGACCTGCGCGCGCTCGCCACCCTCGTGCCGGACGGCGTCGAGGGCGCCATCGTCGGCAAGGCCCTGTACGCCGGGGCGTTCTCGCTTGAGGAGGCGCTGGCCGTGGTCTCCGGCGGAGAGGTCGCCGCATGAGCCTTGCCGTACGGGTCATTCCCTGCCTCGACGTGGACGGGGGCAGGGTCGTCAAGGGCGTCAACTTCCAGAACCTGCGGGACGCGGGCGATCCGGTGGAGATGGCGCAGGTCTACGACGCCGAGGGTGCCGACGAGCTGACGTTCCTCGACATCACGGCTTCATCGGGGAACCGGGAGACCACCTACGACGTGGTGCGTCGCACCGCCGAGCAGGTCTTCATCCCGCTCACGGTGGGCGGCGGCGTGCGGACCACGGCCGACGTGGACCGGCTGTTGCGCGCCGGCGCCGACAAGGTGGGCGTCAACACGGCGGCGATCGCCCGCCCCGAGCTGATCAGGGAGATCGCCGAGCGGTTCGGCAGCCAGGTGCTCGTCCTCTCGGTGGACGCCCGCCGCTGCCCCGAGGGCACCACCACCCCCTCCGGCTTCGAGGTCACCACCCACGGCGGCCGGCGCGGCACCGGCCTCGACGCCGTGGAATGGGCGCACCAGGCGGCCGAGTTGGGCGCCGGCGAGATCCTGCTCAACTCGATGGACGCGGACGGCACCAAGGACGGCTACGACACGTCGATGATCGCCGCCGTCCGCAAGCACGTCACCGTCCCGGTGATCGCCTCGGGCGGCGCCGGCCGGCGCGAGCACTTCGCGCCGGCCATCGAGGCGGGCGCCGACGCGGTGCTCGCCGCCTCCGTCTTCCACTTCGGCGACCTGCGGATCGGCGAGGTCAAGGACGCGCTGCGGGGGGCCGGCCACCTGGTCCGCTGACGTCGACGGGCGCGAGGCGCGCCACCTGCCCCGACCTGGGGGTTATTAGTCAGGTATTAGCCGTTCGCGGTGTCCTGACGGTGGGTGGCGCGCCTTTCATAGTTGTCGCTCATCCGAATGAGCCCTGGTGGTGCGGAGCCACATCCTCGGCTATTGCGCATCAGCGAAGGGTGTGGACGGTGGCCGAGAACCAACCCCTTCCCCGGTCTGCGGCTCCGCCCCGACATCACCGGCACCGCCGACGGCCTCGCCAAGACGCCGTACGTCCGCGAGGCCCGACGCGTCAAGGCCGTCACCACCGTCACCGAACACGACGTCGCCCTCGTACGCGGGGTGCCGCGCGCACACGCGGTGAGAGCGCCACCGACCGGCCAGCTCGCACCGCCTGGTCACGACCAGGGGCCAGCCGCGGCCTCTACCCGCCCTCCGGATGAGGGGAGGGCGCCGCCCCGGGTTCCGTCGCTTCCCCTCCGGGGCCGGGCACCGCCCCGCCTGCGCTTCCCCCAGAGCGCGCGGGCGGGGCTCTGTCATACCCTCTGAACCGCTGGCATCCCGACCGCAAGGGTGTGCGGTCTACCAATGTGCGCCCGGTACGAGACAGCTTCGGCCTCTGGGGGCCGGTCCGGAGAGATCCGCCCGACAGGCCCTATCGCGCGGCGACCGCGGCGAGCAGACGTTCCTCGGCGTCCGCCCCCGCCGTCACGCGCGGCAGCCGCCACAGGAACACCGCGCCGACCAGCCACCAGGCGCCCACAATGGCCCATTCCTCGGGCCAGACGAGCGCGGCCTGCATGCCGGGCAGGTAGAGGACGCCGAGGCCGATGCCGCACAGCAGCGCGGCGGCGCCTACGGCCGGGCCGGCGGGGGTGCGGAAGGGGCGGTCCATCGCGGGCTCGCGGCGGCGCAGCACGAGGAAGGACAGCGCCACGACGACGTACGCGATGACGATGTTGATGCCACCCGCGTCGACCAGCCACACCAGCATCGGCCGGCCGAAGAACGGCGCGATGACCGACAGACACCCGATGAAGAGCACCGCGTTCCCGGGAGTGCGGAACCGGGGGTGGATGACGCCGAACCAGGCAGGCAGCATGCCGGACCGGGCCATCGCGTAGAGCAGCCGGCTGCCGCCGATGAGGAAGGCGTTCCAGCTGGTCAGGATGCCGGCGATGCCGCCGATGATGAGGATGTCGCCCATGGTCTGGCTGTGCCACAGGGCGGCCATGGCGTCGGCGGAGGCGAGGTCGGAGAGGCCGAGCTGGGTGCGGCTGAGGCCGGAGCCGACGGTCAGCATGATCATGACGTACCAGACGGTCGCGCACAGCACCGAGAGCACCAGGAGCTTGCCCACCAGCCGGTACGGGAGCTTGATCTCGCTGGCGGACTGGGGGATCACGTCGAAGCCGACGAAGAGGAAGGGCACAGCGACCAGCACGGCGTAGAAGCCGTCCATGCCGCCGGTGACCAGGGGCCGCATGTTGTCGGTCGAGCCTCCGGTGAGCGCGCCGAGCAGCAGTGCGCCGCCCGCGCAGAGCAGGAACAGCACGGCGATGGTCTGGAAGACGCTGGCAGGGCGGATGCCGATGTAGTTCAGCGCGGTGATCGCGATGGCCGCGACGACTCCGACGGCGACCCAACTGGCGTGGACCTCGTAGTCGTTGATCGTCCACAGGTGCCCAGCGAGCATGTCGGGGAAGAGGTAGAGCATGGTCTGCGGCAGCGCCACGGCCTCGAACGCGACGACCGATATGTATCCCAGGACCATGGCCCAGGAGGCCACGAACGCCCCGCGACCGCCCAGCGCGCGCAGCGCGTAGTGATGTTCGCCGCCGGCGTGCGGCATCGCGGAGACCAGCTCGGCGTAAGTGAGGCCGACCAGGCACACGATCACGCCGCCGACCGTCATGGCCAGGGCGGCGCCGACCGGTCCGGCGTCGCCGATGAAGCCGGAGGTCAGCACGATCCAGCCGAAGCCGATCATCGCGCCGAAGGCCAGCGCCAGAACGTCTCCCCTGCCGAGGACTCTGAGAAAGCCGCTGTTGTTCGCCATGCGGAAGCCTGTCTGTCGTCAATAATCTGGATAGCCCCCCAGGTGGGAGTAGTGAACACATGTCAAGGCGAGCACGCTATGGCCTTCACGCACACATCGCGTTCCGGTTATGTACGTCGCGGCAGAATCACCCGGACGGCAAAAGCCGTATATGCGGATCGATCGTCATCTAATCGCCTTCGGCGCAGACCCTACGAAAACGGAGATTTAACACAGGGGTCACATGGCGGACGACCCCAGCAGCGTCAGCGCGGCGGCGCGGTCGGCGAGCAGGTCAAGCCGGCGCGTCAGGTGGCACACCACGCCCCGACGCGCGCCCGCGGCACCGAATGTCGACCAGGCCTTGCACTGTCCCGCGCGCGGCCCTGCCCGAGCGCCGTCACTCCGTACACGGCTGGGACGAGGCCCTCCGGGACGCCTACGACGATCGGGACGACCACACTCTTGTCGAGCCGGCCGGCTCAGCGCAGTGACTCCTCGATGAGGTCGGCGGCCCGCTCGGTGCCGCCCTCGGCGCGGGCCTCGGCCCGCAGCCGGGCCGAGCGCCTGGCCACCTCGGGGTCGGTGGTCAGCTCGGTGAGCGCCGTCCGCAGCGCGTCGGCCGTGGCGTCCGCCGTGTCGAGGCGGCGGGCCACGCCGAGCTCGACGAGGCGGTCGGCGTTCATGAACTGGTCGACGGCCTGCGGGACGGCGATCATCGGCACGCCCGTGAACAGTCCCTCGCCGCTGCCGCCCATCCCGGCGTGGGTGACGAACGCGTCGGCCAGCTCCAGGATCGCCAACTGCGGCACCCAGGGGTGGACCTCGACGTTGGCCGGGATCGCGCCCAACTCGGCCGGGTCGGTGTGCCGCCCGATCTGAAGCACCACGTGCCAGCCCGGCAGGTCGCCGAAGGCGCGCAGGCACTGGCGGTAGAACTCGGGCCTGCGGGTGTACGCGGAGCCCAGCGAGACCAGCAGCACCTTCTCCGCGCCGGCCGGGCGCGTCCACGACTCGCGTTCCGCGCGGGCGCCGAAGCAGGGGCCGACGAAGGTGACCGTCTCGGTGTCCACCCGGTCGGCCTGGGGCTGCATGGCCCGGGGGACCAGCGCCAGGGCCCGGGGCGGGCGCCCGGAGAAGGCGTCCACGTCGGTGGTGGTCGCCCCGCAGCCGGCCAGCCAGTCGGCGAACCTGGCCCGGTAGGCGTCGGCGCCTGGCAGCTGCCACAGCTGCGCCGCGACCTCCTCCTCGTAGCCCTGCCAGGCCACATAGGTCGGCGACAGCTGGAGGAGCGGCCGCCCCTGTGCCTCGGCGAGGGCGCGGGCCGCGTAGCCGCCGATGTCGTACAGGTAGAGGTCGGCCGGTTCCGGGTCGTAGGCGGCGCGCAGTTGGGGGAGCGCCTGGATGGCGTCGTCGAGGAAGAGTCCCATGGCGGCGATGGGGTCGTCCGGCCAGTCGTTGTCGTCCACGGGCAGCGTGGAGTGGCAGGGCACGAGCTCGGCGCCCGTCTCCCTGATCGGCTCGGCCACCCGCGCGACGCGCGGGTCGTTGGCGTAGCTCACGCGGTGGCCGCGGGACACGAGCTCGCGGACGACCTCGAGGCTCGGCAGGACGTGGCTGACGGCGGGGATGCCGACCATGGCGATGTGGGCACGGCGACGTGACATGGAGGATCACTCGTTTCAGAGGTACGGCGGAAGAGGGAACGACGAGTCTGGGCGCCGCCGGCGGAGGGTCGGGCGCCCGCACGACACGTGGAGCGGAGGCCGGGCGTCGCCCGGGGGCCGCGTCAGCCGTACATCTGGATCTGCATGGGCGGCAGCCTAGCCGGCCGTGATCACGCTCGCCCCCGCATTACGGCCGCCGGGCACGATGGCGCGCTCCAACAGGCTTCGCAGCGTGCCCTGTTCCTCCGGTGAGAGGCCGGCCAGCGGGGAATCCTCGCTGAGGAGCGCGAGCAGCCGCTCCCGGAGGGCGGTGCCGTCCGACGTGAGCACCAGATGCCTGGCCCGGCGGTCGGTGGGGTGCGGCCGGCGCTCGATGAGCCCCTGCTTCTCCAACCTGTCGACGACGAAGGTGGCGTTGGACGGCTCGCAGCTCATGCGCTCGGCGAGCTCCCGCATGGTCATCGGCCCGCCGAGCTCGCGCAGCGCGGTCGCCTGCGGCGCGGTGAGCCCGAGCGCGGCGGCGCGCTGCCGCAGGTGCTCGGCGATCTGCTGGGCCATCCCGTTGACCAGGCCGCACAGCTGTCGTTCCGCGATGGCCTGCGTCGTTCGGTCCATCGTCATGCGGCCATCTTAGCTCAAGTCTGAAACTTGCAAGCTTGAATGTTTCTAGTTTGATGCTTTACGGTCGGTCCATGGACGAACGACTGCGCACACCGGCGACCATCAGGTCGCTGCGACTCGGCGAGACCACGGTGACCTATGTGCCGGACGGGGCGTGCTACCTCACCCCGACCGGCTGGTTCCCCACCAGCACCGAGCAGGAGTGGGCCGCCCACTCCGCGTACCTGGACGACGCGGGCCACGTCGTGGCCGGCATCGGCAGCCTGCTGGTGGAGCGCGACGGCCGCGCTCTGCTGATCGACGCCGGCTTCGGGCCGTACTCCCCTCAAGGCGAGGGCGGCGACGCGGTCGCCGGCATCCACGGCGGCGCCCTTCTGGAGAACCTGGCCCAACTCGGCCGCGCCCCTCGGGACATCGAGGCCGTCGCCTTCACCCACCTGCACATCGACCACATCGGCTGGGCCTGGCAGCCGGCCCCGGGCGACGACCGCCTCCCCTTCGCCCACGCCGCCCACCTGGTGTCAGAACCCGAGTGGACCCGGCGCGACCTCCTCGAACCGCACGGCACCAGCCGGAAGATGCTCGACGCGCTGGCCCCCGCCGTCCGCACCGTGACGGACGGCGAGGAGATATTCCCCGACGTGCGGGTCCGGCTCTCCACCGGCCACACGCCCGGCCACGCCACCTACGTCATCGGCTCGGCCGACCGCCGCCTGATCGCCTTCGGCGACGCCCTGCACTCGCCGGCCCAGCTCAACCACCCCGACTGGCATGCGGCCCCCGACCACGACACCAGCCAGTCCACGGACGTGCGCCGCGCACTCGCCGCCGAACTCCAGCGCCCCGACACGATCGGCTTCGGCGTCCACTTCGCCGATGTCGTCTTCGGCCAGGTCCGTGCGGACGGCGACGGCCGACTGGCCTGGGTGCCGGTGGACGAGTGACGGGGCCGAACGGTCGGTCGAGGTGCGTCTGATCAACCGACTACGCTGGCCGGATGGCGCCGACTGGATACCGGTGCGAGTCAGCGACCTGGCGGAGTCCCCGCGCCGGTAGCCGCGCGGCGGCGCCGGTCCGGTGGTCACCTGGCGGCCTGGACGTACGAGGCCAGGTTGGCCAGTGAGGAGGCGAGCCCGGCCTCGTGATCCGCCTGGTCGATGCCGGGCGGGACGTCGGTGGCGGTGACGGTCACCTCGGTGCCACACGCCGGCGGTGGTGAGCTGCCAGGTCATCGTCATCGTGCCCGCGAACGACGGGTCGTCGGCCTCGAACACGGCCCGCTGCACCACGCGCTCGGGCGGCACCAGGGCGGCGAAGCCGACCTCGACGACGTCCGTGGCGTCCGACGACTTGCCGGGGCTGTCGGCGGGGTCGAGGTAGGTGAGGACCCTCCGGAACCCACCACCGGGCCATGGGTCCCACCGCTCGACCCGCCCCCGCATGCCGTCCGGCGGCAACCATACCTCAGGGCCTCCCGGTCGAGCAGGGCACCGTAGACGGTTTCCGGCGAAGCCGCGATCACCCGGCTGGCGCGGTCGGTCCTTCCTATGCGCCGATCCTGGGCGCGCACCAGGTGGTCGAGGAACGAGCTCGCGCCGGCTCAGGACTCCGTCAGGTAGCTCGCGAGGGCGCGGCGGCTGCGTTGGAGGCCGGTGATGCGGTCGTCCATGCTGGCCAGCTCGCGGGTCAGGACGGCGCGGAGGTCGTCGCACCAGGTGAGGTGGGACGGGTCGCGGAGCTCGCCCCGGACGCAGGGGAGGACCGTGCGGATCACGTCGGTGGAGAGGCCGATCTCCAGCAGGGCGCGGATCTGCCGCACCGTGGCGACGGCGCCCTCGTCGTACTCGCGATAGCCGTTCACGCCACGCCGCGCGGTGAGGAGGCCCTGGGCCTCGTAGTAGCGCAGCGAGCGATGGCTCGCCCCGGTCAGTCTCGACAGCTCTCCGATCAGCATGTGGCGCACACCATCCGCGTTTGACCCTTCCACCGGTGTCACGCCCTAACGTTGCCGGCGCTGTGAACATTCCGGATTTCGAGGGAGCAGAGCGTGACCTTCTTTGTGGTGCAACGGAACGGGCGGCCGGCTGCCGCCGAGGAGCTCGCGCCGCTGGCGTTCGCGGGACACGCGCACTTCACGGCGGCGCAGGTGCGGGGCGGGCGGATCAGGGGTCTTGATCTCCACCTGGCGCGGCTGCGGTCGGCGTCGGTCGAGCTGTTCGGGCGGGCGCTGCCCGACGAGCGGGTGCGTGAGCTGCTGCGGGCCGCGCTGGCGGAAGGGCCGGCGGACGTGTCGCTGACGGCGACGGTCTACTCGTCGGTCGGTGAGTTCACCGCGGCCAGCGGAGAGCTCGACGTGCTGGTGCGGACCGGGTCGGCCACGGACGGGCCGCGGGGTCCTCTGGCGCTGGCCGTGGTGGAGCACGAGCGGGCGCTGCCCGGGGTGAAGCACGTGGGGGAGGTGGCCAAGACGTACCTGTTGCGCCGGGCGGTCGCCGACGGCTTCGACGACGCGGCGTTCGTCGACCGACGGGGGCGGCTGAGCGAGGCGACGATCTGGAACCTCGCCTTCTGGGACGGCGAGGGGGTGGTGTGGCCGGAGGCCGAGGTGCTCGGCGGGACCACGATGGGCATCCTCCGCCGTCAGCTCGACCTGCTCGGCGTGCGGCAGCGGGTGCGGGAGGTCGCCCCCGACGACCTGCCGGCACTGGCCGGGGCCGTGGTCATGAACTCGTGGACGCCGGGGGTGGCGGTGCGACGGATCGGCTCCGCCGACGTGCCCGAGGCGCCGGCGTTCCTCGACGTCCTGCGGCGGGCCTACGCGGCGGAGCCGCTCACCGCTCCCTGACGGAGGGCCGGATGGGGCGCTCGCTTGGGCGACGCGCGGGCGAGCGCGTTGTCCATCACGGGTTCGCTCTCGGATATCGGCAACCGATCTCGCCCTCGCGAAGTGTGTCCCGAGGCGGCCGCGGGAGAGATCGGGGGAAGGCCGACGCGCGCGTGGGACCGGATGCCGATATCGGTTTCGTCGCTGCTGGAGGTAGCCAGGGTGCGGGAGTTCCAGCGGGGCGCGGCGCGGCCGCACGTCCTGCGCCACGCACCGAGGAGGAGATCCACGGTGCGTGGATGACCAGGGAGCTGGCCCGCGAGGTCCCGGGCGACGAGGCGCCGTAGCGCCCTGGCCCGCCAGCGGCGCGCGGGGTCAGGTGTTGCGTGGGGCCACCAGGCCGGATTCGTAGGCAAGGACCACGAGCTGGGCGCGGTCGCGGGCGTGTAGCTTGGCCATAGCCCGGTTGATGTGGGTCTTGGCGGTCGACGGGCTGATGACCAGGCGGTCGGAGATCTCGTCGTTGGACAGGCCCTGGGCGGCCAGGGCGACCGCCTCGCGCTCGCGGCTGGTCAGCTCCTCAAGACCGCTGGCGGCGCGGGTGGGGGGCGGTTGGGCGACGTACCGGTCGATGAGCTTGCGCGTGATGGTGGGCGCGAGCAGGGCGTCGCCCCGGGCGGCGACGCGTACGGCGTGCAGGAGGTCCTCCGGCACGATGTCCTTGACGAGGAAGCCGGCGGCGCCGGCGCGTAGCGCGTCGAAGACGTACTCGTCCATGCCGTAGTTGGTCAGCATCACGACGTGTACGTCGGCCAGGGCCGGGTCCGCGGCGATGTGCCGGGTCGCTTCGATGCCGTCCATGACGGGCATCTGGATGTCGATGAGCGCGACGTCGGGCAGGTGCTCCCGGGCGAGTTCCAGGCCCTGTTTCCCGTCGGCGGCCTCGGCCACCACCTCGATGTCGTCTTCGAGGGCGAGCAGCGCGCGGAAGCCGCTGCGGATGAGCGGCTGGTCGTCGACCAGCAGGACACGGATCACGACGCTCCGTTCGTGGGGAGTTCGGCCTGGACGGTGAAGCCGCCCGCGCTGCGCGGCTCGGTGTGTAGTCGGCCGCCCAGGGCGGTGACGCGTTCGCGCATGCCGAGCAGCCCGAGGCCGGGCGTCGGCGCGGAGTGCGAGGTGGCTTTTCCGTTGTCGTCGACGCGGATGGTCAGGGTGCCGGGCCGGTAGTCGACGAGCACGGAGGCAGTGGTCGCGGCGGCGTGCCGGGTGACGTTGGTGAGCGACTCCTGAACGATCCGGTAGGCGGTGCGGCCCACCGCGGCCGGCACCGGGTGCGGATTTCCCTCGATCGTCAGCGTCGTCTCAAGGCCGGTCGTCTGGAGCCGTCTCACCAGGTGGGGGATGTGGTCGAGTCCGTGCGGCGGGGTGGTGTCGTCGTCGCGCAGCGCCTCCAGGGTCGCGCGCAGCTCCCGGCTCGCTTCCCGGCCGGCTTCCTGGATCGCCAGCAGGGCCTCCGGCACCTGCTCGCCCCGCCGCCGGGCCACGTGGACCGCGACCTCGGACTGCACCTTGATGACCGAGATCTGGTGGGTGAGCGAGTCGTGCAGCTCCCGCGCGATGCGCAGCCGCTCCTCGTCGGCCCGGCGTCGCGCGGTCTCCTCGCGGGTTCGCTCGGCTTCGTCCGCCCGCCGTTCGGCCTGTCGCACCGCCTCCCCGGCGGCGAAGGCGGCGATCAGCCAGGCGAGCTCGAGGGTGCTCCGGGCCTGCGCCACGACCTCGCGCGCGGTTCCGTCCTGGAAGACCAGGGCGGTGAGGTGGAGTACGGCCAGCAGACCCACGGAGGCGGCCAGTGCGACGGCGCGGTGACCGGCGCGTACCGCGCCGTAGACCGCGACCAGGTACGAGACGGCGAGCACGTCGAACCCGACTTCCTGATAGCCCGCCGCGCACAGCCCGGTGACGGCCATGACCATGAGCGGCGTCCGGCGGCGCGCGGCCAGCGCCAGCCCGCCGGCCGCCAGCAGCGCGGAGCCGAGCAGCTCGCGGCCTCCGGCCGGGTGTGGCCCGGCCAGCCCGGTGCCCAGCATCAGCGCTGCCACGCCCACGGCGATCGCCCCGTCGGTGACCCTGGCTGGGACAGCGAGCCGTCGTTTGTCCATGGGGGCACCGTAGCCGGACGCGGTGGCGGGCGAGTCAGGCTCATGGACGAGCGGTCGGCTACCGCGGGTGCGGTACCGCCGAGCCGTCTGCCGCGTCCGCGGTATCCGGATCCCGCGGTGGCGGCAGCGGAAAGTGTCCGCGTCTGCTGGACGACCGGCAGAGGGTCCGGCCCGCATGCTCACAGCACATCGAACCTCGCGATCAGCGACGGAGAAGGAGGAGAGCGGCATGAGTGCTTCAGCAGCGCTGATGTTGGCCGCCGAGGGCGGGATCATCGGCGACGGGCGGACCGGGGCCAACCTGGCCCTCGGGGTGGGGCTGCTCGGCCTGGCCGTCGGCTGGCTGGCCCTGGCCCGAGCCGGCGGCCGGATCAGCACCGGCAACGCGCGCACCGGCGGGATGTCGGCCATCGCGGTGGGGGTGGTCGGCACGGTCCTCGCGGTGCTGCATGTGGCCACCACCAGTGGCGGTCCCGGTACCGGCAACGGGCTCCTCGGCGCCGTCGTGGCCATCCCGCTGGGGCTGGGCGCCGTGCTCCTCGGCCGCCGGGCGCTGACCCGCGCCCGCCGCGCCGACCGGCCGGCCGGCCGGGTGTCCGTCTGACCGACCGGGTCACGGCCTGCGCGCGGCCAACGCGCGCCGGACCCCGTACGCGGCGGCGCCGAGCGCCAGGACCGCGGCGCCCCAGATCACCGAGGACGCCGGGAGGGCGAAGGCCAGGGCGAGGCAGCCGGCCAGCCCGACGGCCGGGATGACCCGGGCCGGGCGGTTCTCCTCCTTGTGAGGGTCCAGGCGGAGGCGTTGGCGACGGCGTAGTACGCGAGCACGCCGAAGGAGGAGAACCCGATCGCCCCGCGCACATCGGCTGTCGCGGCGACCACCGCCACCACGGCACCGACGACGAGCTCGGCGCGGTGCGGCACCTTGAACCTCGGGTGGACCGCGGCCAGGGCGTGCGGCAGGTGCCGGTCGCGGGCCATGGCCAGCGTGGTGCGGGAGACGCCGAGTACCAGGGCGAGCAGTGAGCCGAGCGCGGCCACGGCGGCACCGACGCGTACGACCGGTACGAGCCAGTCGGCGCGTGCCGCCCGGGCGGCGTCCGACAGCGGCGCGGCGGCATCCGCGAGTCCCTTCGGTCCGAGGACGCTCTGGACGGCTATGGCGACCAAGGCGTAGACGACCAGGGTGATGCCGAGGGCGAGCGGGATGGCCCGGGGGATGGTGCGGGCGGGGTCTCTGACCTCCTCGCCCAGGGTGGCGACGCGCGTACCCGGCGGAAGCGAAGAACAGCAGACCGGCCGCTTGGAGCACCCCGCCGAAGGTCGCGTCGTCCCCGACGTCGAGCCGGGCCGCTTCCGAGGCCGAGGAGGTGAGCGCGACGACCACCACGGCGGCGAGGACCGCCAGGACCACGGCGACGATCACCGCGTCAGCAGGGCGGACTTCCGCACGCCCGCGTAGTCCACCGCGGTCAGCGCCACCACCGCCGCGACCGCGACCGCGTGGGACTGACCGGGGCAGACGTGTAAGCCGACCGTGAGCGCCATCGCCGCGCAGGAAGCGGTCTTGCCCACCACGAACTCCAACCCGCGAGGTAGCCCCAGAAGTCGCCGAGGCGTGCACGGCCGTAGTCGTACGTGCCGCCCGACGCGGGATAGCGGGCCGCGAGCCGCGCGGAGGAGGTCGCGTTGCAGTAGGCGATGACGGCGGCCAGCGCCAGGCCGATCAGCAACCCGGAGCCCGCCGACCGTGCGGCCGGGGCGAGCGCGGCGAAGATCCCCGCGCCGATCATCGACCCCAGGCCGATCACGACCGCGTCGGACACCCCGAGCCGACGGTGCAGCTCGTCCGGCATCCCGGCGGTGGACGATGGCTTGCTCATGGCCCACTCCCTCGCCGGCGCGGCCGCAGACGTTGCGCGCTTCGGCATCGGGAGACGATGCGTGAGTGCCGGTCCGGCCGCCGACCCGCGTCCCGGGCCATGGACGCACGAGGGCGACCTGCCCGTCGGCTGTGGCGCGGAGCCCAGACGCCGCCTCGATGGCCGCGGCACCCCTACCGGCGGCGGACCTCGTGGACATCGCCGTCGATGGCACCGGCTTGCTCCTCGTCCCCTCCCGCTCCCCCCAAGCGAACAGACTGACAGCGCCGAGCCGGGCGCCGTCGCGCACGCCGCGTACCGGGGGCGCCCTGCCGGAACCGGGCCCGCCGCGCGCCCGTTTCCGGGCCGCGGCGGCCGTCGGGGCTACCCGAACGGGCAGACCGAACTCGCCTTGTGAGCCGTTGCCGCTGGCATGAGGCTTGGGGAAGTTCGCCCGTATCCCTGGCTCCCCCCACCCCACGCCGCCCGTTTCGGCGACCGAGGAGATGGCATGGCTACGTCAGAAATTCCGTCCGGTGCTGAGGCCGTCGTCCAGACCGTCCGGGGTCCGGTCGGCGTCGACGACCTCGGCGTCACGCTCATGCACGAGCACCTGTTCGTGCTGACCCCCGACGTCCAGCAGAACCAGCCGCACCTGTGGAACGAGGAGGAACGCGTCGAGGACGCCGTCGCCAAGCTGATGACCGCCCACGAGCTCGGCGTGCGCACCTTCGTCGACCTCACGGCGATCGGTCAGGGCCGGTTCATCCCGCGCGTCCAGAAGGTGGCCGCCCGGGTGCCGCTCAACATCATCGTCGCGACCGGCGTCTACACCTACCACGACGTTCCCTACTTCTTTCACTACCGCGGCCCGGGACGCCTCTTCGAGGGGCCCGAGCCCATGACCGAGATGTTCGTGCGCGACATCACCACCGGCATCGCGGACACCGGGGTGCGCGCCGCCGTGCTCAAGTGCGCGACGGAGGAGGCCACCGTCTCCGAGGGCGTCGAACGCGTGCTGCGCGCCACCGCCCAGGCCCACCGCGAGACCGGCGCGCCCATCACCACGCACTCCAACGCCTATGTCCGCAACGGTCTCGCGCAGCAGAAGATCCTCGCCGAGGAGGGCGTGGACCTCAGCCACGTGATCATCGGCCACAGCGGGGACACCGACGACCTCGACTACCTCAAGGAGTTGATGGACGCCGGCTCGACCATCGGCATGGACCGGTTCGGCCTCGACAACTTCACCCCCCACGAGAAGCGGGTGCGCATCGTCGCCGACCTCGTCGCCGCCGGCTACGCCGACCGCATGGTCCTCTCCCACGACTGCCCGTGCTTCATCGACTACTTCACCCAGGAGGACATGGCCGCGACCCTGCCCGACTGGGACTACACCCACCTGCACCGCCGCGTCATCCCCGCGCTGCTCGAACTCGGCGTCACCGAGGACGACGTGCGCGTGATGCTCGTGGACAACCCCCGTCGCTACTTCACCCCCGTCGCGCCCTACTGACGACTCGCCGCCCCACCACCGCAACACCGCGAAGGAGCCACCGACATGAAGACACGACTGCCCGGCGACAGCGGACTCGAGCTCTCCGCCATCGGCCTCGGCTGCATGGGCATGAGCTGGGTCTACGCCGAGTCCGAGCGCGACGACGTCGAGTCCGTCAAGGTCATCCAGCGCGCCCTCGACCTCGGCGTCACCTTCGTCGACACCGCGGACCTCTACGGCCCGTTCACCAACGAGGAGTTGGTCGGCCGCGCGCTGGCCGGCCGCCGCGACGAGGTCGTGCTGGCCACCAAGTGCGGCCTGGTGCCGGACATGACGCTCTATCCGACGAAGGTCAAGGTGACGCCCAACGGCCGTCCCGAGCACATCAGGGCCTCCATCGACGGCAGCCTGCGCCGCCTCGGCACCGACCACGTCGACCTCTACCAGCTGCACCGCATCGACCCCGAGGTGCCCATCGAGGAGTCGTGGGGCGCCATGGCCGAACTGGTCGCCGCCGGCAAGGCGCGACACATCGGCCTCTCCGAGGCCAAGGTCGAGCACCTGGAGCGCGCCTCCGCCATCCACCCGGTGGCCACCCTCCAGTCCGAACTGTCGCTGTGGTCGCGGGACCCGCTGGCCGACGTGCTGCCCTGGTGCCAGGCGAACGGCGTCGGCTTCCTGCCGTTCTCGCCGCTCGGCCGCGGCTTCCTGACCGGCACCATCCGCAGCGCCGACCAGCTGCCGCCCAGCGACTTCCGCTCCCAGCAGCCGAGGTTCGCGCCCGCCGCGCTGGAGCGCAACCTGCGCATCGTGGACGGCGTCGAGAAGGTCGCCCAGCGCCACGAGGCCACCCCGGCGCAGGTCGCCCTGGCCTGGGTGCTCGCCCAGGGGCCGCACGTCGTCCCGATCCCCGGCAGCACCAGGCTCGCGCACCTGGAGGACAACGTGAAGTCCGTCGACCTGGAGCTGAGCGACGCCGACCTCACCGAACTCGACGGCCTGCCCGCGCCCGTCGGCACCCGCTTCTGACCCACGCTTCGGCACCCGCAGCCGACCGTCCGCCACTCTCCCCCAGCTGACGCTGGGCGGGGCCCAAGGAAGGTGACCGCCGCACCATGCCGAACCCCGGCTCCCCCCACGCACCCGAAGCCCTGACCATCCCGGTGCCCGACATCGGGTTCCACTCCACCATCAGCCGCAGCCGCGTCCACCGAGCGGCGTTGGCCGAGACGTTCGTCACCGACATCGTGGCGCTCGCCCCGGACATGTTCGCCTGCGGCGCCCAACTCCCGCGATCTCACGCCTACTTCGGCGACGGCGGCCGGGCGCCCGCGCACCACGACACGCTGTTGCTGGTCGAGATCGTCCGGCAGGCCGTGATGGCCGGCGCCCACGAGTTCCACGGCATCCCAGAGCAGGACAAGTTCGTCCTCACCCACAACCGGATCGCTGTCACCTCGCTGCCCGGGCTCCGCGTCGGACCCGCCCCGGCGCAGCTGACCGTCAACGTCCGCGTCGTCCGCACCGTGCTGCGCGACGGCGTGATCCGCGGCCTCGACTTCGAGGCCATCCTCATCATCGAGGGACACCCGGTGGCCGAGGTCGGCATGGGCATGGTCTACAAGACCCCCGACTCCTACGTCCGGCTGCGCGAACGCGGCCGGGCCGAGGCCGGACTCGCCGCCGAGGGGCTGCCGCTCGACCCCCTCCCGGCGGCCGCCCCCGATCTGGTCGGCCGCCGCGACCAGGACAACGTCGTCCTCGCCGCGCCGCATGCCACGGGACCGGGCGAGGTCAGCGCCGGCATCCGGGTCGACCAGGCCCACCCCAGCATGTTCGACCACCCGCAGGACCACATCCCCGGCATGGTGATGAACGAGGCGTTCCGGCAGATCGCCCTGCACGCCGCCGACTCGGCCCACGCTCTCCACCCGTTCCGCGGCCGACTCACCCGGCTCGACGCCGTCTTCGTCCGCTTCGGCGAGCTCGACCTGACGGCCACCGCCACCGCCACCGCCGGCGCCCCGGTCACGAGGGACGGTCTGCTGACGGTGCCGGTCACCGCCACCCTCAGCCAGCGGGACACGCCGATCTCCACCGCCGAGATCGAGCTCACCTACTTACGGCAGGGGGGCTGAGCGGTGCCGACCACGACCGACGTGGCCATCGTCGGCGCGGGCCCCACAGGACTGGTCGCGGCCTGCGAACTCCTGCGCCACGGCATAGCGGTCCGGCTGATCGACGCGCGCCCCGAACCCTCGGCCCACTCCAAGGCGTTGCTGCTGTGGCCGCGCAGCATGGACGTGCTCGACCGGCTCGGCATCGCGCGGGCGGCGGCCGGGAAGGCCATCCCGCTGCGGCGGTTCAGCTACTACTCGTCCAAGCGCCCCGTCGCACACATCGACTTCGACGCCGGGACCTTCCCGCAGTGCCTGCCGCAGCGCTCCACCGAGGAGGTGCTGACCGAGCTGCTGCACGAGCTCGGCGGCACCGTGGAACGCGGCCGGCGGCTCGTCGAGCTCGACCAACGCCCCGAGGGCGTCCGTCTTGTGACCCGCGACGCGGACGGCGAGACGCGCACCATGACCGCCGGCTGGGTGATCGGCGCCGACGGCGCGCACAGCACCGTACGCGACCTGCTGGGCATCGAGTTCGCCGGCGCCACCTACCCCAACACCTTCATGCTGGTCGACGCCTTCGCCACCGCCCGCCGGCGCGGTGCCGGCGGCGACCTCCTCGCCCGTGACATCGCCCACTACTACCAGTCGCCCGGCGGCGTCCTGGTCGTGGTGCCGCTGCCCGACGGCCGCTCCCGGTTCTTCGTCAACGCGCCGACCGGCCAGCCACGCGCCAGCCTCGAACTGCTCCAGGACGTGGTGGAACAGCGCGGCCCGGGCGGCGTCGACCTCGCGGACCCGGAGTGGATCAGCACCTTCGAGGTCCACCACCGGCTGGTCACCCGCATGCGTGGCGGACGCTGCTTCCTCGCCGGCGACGCCGCACACATCCACTCTCCCGCCGGCGGCCAGGGCCTCAACACCGGCCTCCAGGACGCCCACAACCTCGCCTGGAAGCTGGCCGCCGTGATCACCGGGCGCGCCGGTCCGGTGCTGCTCGACACCTACCACAGGGAACGCCATGCCGTGGCCCGCCAGGTGGTCAGGGACACCGACATCCAGACCAGGGCCTGGCTGGTGTCGGCCCCCTGGAAGGTCAGGGTGCGCGACGTGCTGCTGCGCGCCGCCGACGCCACCGGCGTGCTCACCCGCCGGTACGCGCCCGTGATGGCCGGCCGCCGCATCACCTATCCGCCCATGCTGCGCCCGCCAGGACGGCGGGCACGCCCGCACGGCGGCGTCGGGGCCGCCTTCCCCGCCGGGCTGCCGGCCGCCGGCCAGACCCGGGACGGCTACCGCCTGGTGACCGTGGGCTCCGGCGCCCTCGCCGGGCGCGCCAGGGCCGCGGCCGCCGAGTGGCCAGGCCTGGTCACGCACCATGCGCTCGACCAGGCCCGCGTGCCGTCGCTGCCCTGCGCCAAGGACGGCTACTACCTGGTCAGACCCGACGGCTACGTCGCCGACCACGGGCACCCCGAGGACCTCGACTCCGTGCACGCCCTGCTCGCCGCGTTCCACCCCGCGCGGGCGGCAGTGCCCACCCCCACCTCCGAGGAGCACGCCATGACCACTGCCACCGCCACCGACCCGGACGCGGGCGCCGCCGGCCACGACGGGCCCTGGAAGGAACTCGGCGCCGAACTCGAGGTCGACACCCGCGACGCCAGGTCGTGGGTGGAGCGCATCCCACGCGGTGAGAGCCGGCCGTTCCACACCCACCACAGGCCGTGGCTGACCATCGTCGTCAGCGGCGGCACGGCACAGGTGAGCGACGCCGAGGGCGCCGAGCCCGAGGACGTCGAACTCGTCACCGGCACGGTCAAGTTCAACCCGCTGCCGGCCGGTGGCAGCGTCCGGCACGCGCTGCGCAACACCGGCGACACCGACCTGGTGCTGGTCGCGGTCGAACTCGGCGCGGCGGGTGACGCGCGATGACCGCCCGCGCACACCGGCCCTACCTGGTGTTCTGCGACGTCGACGAGACGCTGATCAGCACCAAGAGCATGTTCGACTTCCTGGCCTTCCACACCCCGCCCGGCGTCTACCGGCGGGTCGCCGGCGAACTGCGCTCGATGGCCGACCGCGGCGTTCCCCGCACCGAGGTCAACCGCGCCTACTACCGGGCCTACCGCGGCGCCCCGGTGGCAGAGATCCGGGAGGCCGGCCGCCGTTGGTACGCCGACCGCGTCGCGCGCGAGGGGTTCTACCTGCCGGACACCCTCGTCGCGCTGCGCGAACACCGGCGCGCCGGCGCCGCGTTGGTGCTGGTCTCCGGCTCCTTCGACGCCTGCCTCGACCCGATCGCGGAGGCGGTGGAGGCCAACCACGTGCTGTGCACCAGGCCGCTGACCGCCGGCGGCCGCTACACCGGGGACATCGAGACCCCCATGATCGGCGAGCACAAGGAGGCCGCCGTCCGACGGCTGTTGGACGAGCACTCGACCGTCGACCCGGCCGACTGCTACGCCTACGGCGACCACCCGAGCGACCTGCCGATGCTCGACCTCGTCGGCCACCCGGTCGCCGTCGGGGACCACCCCGAGGTGCTCGCCCACCTCGCCGCGCGCCAGCGTCGTCGCGCCGTACACACGACCGCAGGACGACCTACCGCGAGAGGAGCGAAGGCATGACCGCCTTCCCCGAAGGCACCCCGGGCACCGGCATCGTCGGCGTGGGGTCCCACCTGCCGAGCCAGGTGGTGTCCAACAGCGTCGTCGCCGCCAGGGCCGGCGTCACCCCCGAGTGGATCGTCCGCAAGACCACGATCAGGGAACGCCGTTACGCCGGCCAGTACGAGGCGACCTCCGACCTGGCGGTCAAGGCCGCCGAGGCCGCGCTCGCGGACGCCGGGATCACCGCCGACCAGCTCGGCTGGGTGCTGGTCGCCACCTCGACCCCCGACCAGCCACAGCCCGCCACCGCCTGCCTGGTGCAGCACCAGATCGGCGCCCACCGGGCCGCCGCGTTCGACATCAACGCGGTGTGCGCCGGCTTCGTGTTCGCCCTCGCAGCCGGCGCCCGCCTGATGTCGGGCACCGGCGGCTACGGTCTGGTGATCGGCGCCGACGTCTACTCGCGCATCATCGACCCGAGCGACCGCAAGACGGCGATCCTCTTCGGCGACGGGGCGGGCGCCGTGGTGCTCGGCCCGGTCCCGCGGGACCGCGGTTTCGTGGGCGGCGGCATGTCGAGCCGCGGCGACCTGTCCGGGCTCATCCGCGTCGAGGCCGGCGGCAGCCGCGTCCCGGCGAGCAAGGAGAGCGTCATCGACGGCTCGCACCACTTCAGGATGGACGGGCGCGGGGTCAGGGAGTTCGTCACGGACCAGCTGCCGGTGGCCGTCGCGAACGTGCTCGACGCCAACGGGCTGATCGGCGACGACGTCGACCACTTCGTCCCGCACCAGGCCAACGGCGCGCTGCTGGCCGACGTCTGGCCGCTGCTCGGGCTCGGCCGGGCCCGGCAGGTCCTGACGGTTGAGCGGCACGGCAACACCAGCGCCGCCTCCATCCCGATCGCGCTCGACCACGCCCGCCGGGACGGGACGTTCGCGGACGGCGACCTGCTGCTGCTCGCGGGGTTCGGCGGCGGCATGTCGGTGGCGACGGCCCTCATCCGCTGGCACGGAGGGCCCACGGCCGGGGCGGGAGGGGCGCCCCGTGCGGACTGAGCCCGCGGCGCGCCGGCCGCCGTCCAGAGCCGGCCGCACCGACCCGCTGTGGGGGCCGGGACCGCCGTGCGCCACCGCCCTCGCCTGCTGGTCGATGGGTGGTGGCGAGGACGGCCGGGTCTGCCGGCCCGGCTGCGACGCGCTCGACGACGAGCACGGCCAGCCCGCCGCGGCGTCCCGCTCCCGCGGCGAACCCGGCGACTAGCACGCGCTCGCGCAGCGGATCTCCCGCGACGCGCTCGACGACGAGCGCACCGCGGCGCCGCGTTCGCGCGGCGAACGCGGCGCGGCGACCCCGGTGGCTAACCCTCCCCGGTCAGGGGGCCCCGGGGAGCGATCAGACGGCGCGCGCACTCCGCGACGAATCGCTCGTGCTCCGCGAGGATGGCCTCGTCCGGCTCCTGCCCGAAGAGCAGCCGGACGATCTGCGGCACAGCGAACCAGTAGTTGACCATCCCAAGCAGCACGATCATCAGGTGTTTTGGGTCGAGGTCCGGGTCGACGGTGCCGGCCTCCTGGGAGGCGCGGACGGCGTCGATCTTGTCGGCGAAGTGGGCGCGGCGCTCCTCGATCGCCGCGCCACCGCGCATGTCGATGCCCTCCATCCCCTCCCACAGGCACAGGCGCAGGTAGCGCGGGTCGTGCCGGTAGTGCCGGAACAGGCCGGCCACGTACTCGTCCAGCGCGTTGGCCTCGGGGGTCACGGTGTCCCCGTTGTGCCGCAGATACTCGCTGAGCACCTGCTCGAGCAGCTCCTCCTTGAGGCCGTAGTAGCGATAGATCGACTCCTTGTTCGCCTTCGCGTTGCGGGCGATCCGGTCCACCCTGGCCCCGGCCACGCCGTGCTCGGCGAACTCGGCGAGCGCCGCGGCCATGATGCGGCTCTTGGTGTCCAGCGACGTCATATGCCACTCCTCCATGGGGTTGCCACACGGGAAACCATGCGGTTTCATGACGATAGCGCCCAACCAAACGGTTTGACTGTGTGGTTTGACTCCTTCGTTGAACTAACAAGTTGCAGCCGGGTAAACCAACCCGGCCCCGAAGGAAGAACAGTTCGCATGCAGATAACGCCATCCCCTCGCTTTGTCTGGCTGTTGACGCTCGCCTGCGGCCTGACGGTGGCGAACCTGTACTACACACAGCCGCTGCTGCACGCCATCTCGGAGAGCTTCGGCGTCTCCCAGGGCAGCACGGGCGCCGTCGTCACCGCGACCCAACTCGGTTACGCCGCCGCCCTGGTGCTCCTCGTGCCGCTCGGCGACATCGTCCCGCGCCGCCCGCTGGTGTGCGGCCTGCTGCTGGTCGACGCCGCCGCCCTGACGGTCAGTGCCGTGGCGCCCAACCTCACCACGTTGATCGTCGCCGCCTGCGTCGTCGGCGTCAGCTCCGTCGTGGTGCAGATCCTGGTCCCCTTCGCCGCCTCCGTGGCCGGCGACGCCGAACGCAACCGTGTCATCGGGATGTTGCTGAGCGGGATGCTGATCGGCGTGCTGCTCTCCCGCACCTTCGCGGGGCTCGTCTCCGAGGCGATCAGCTGGCGCGCCGTCTACGCGCTCGCCGCCCTCTTCATGCTGCTCGCCGCCTCTGTCCTGTTCCGGCTGCTCGGCCCGCGTCCGGCCGACCTCAGCATCACCTACCGGCAGCAGATGCGGGCCATCGTCTCGGTCGCCGCGAGCCAGCCCGTGCTGCGCCGCCGCTCGCTCATCGGTGCCTGCGTCTACGCGGCCTTCAACTGCTTCTGGACGACGGCCGCCTTCCTGCTCGCGGACGACCCCTACCACTTCGACCAGGGCGACATCGGCCTGTTCGGCCTGGTGGGTGTCGCGGGCGCGCTCACCACCAACCTGGCGGGTCGGTACATGACCGACGCGCGGCAGAGCGTGCTCTCCGGGCTGATGCTCTCGGCGCTGGTGCTCTCCTTCCTCGCCATGGGCGTCGGCGGCGAGATCCTGTTGCTGCTGATCGTCGGGGTGCTGGTGATGGACGCGACCGTGCAGGGCGTGCACCTGCTCAACCAGGGTGTGATCTACGCCCTTCAACCCAGCGCGCGTGCCCGGCTGACGGCCGTCTACATGACGAGCTACTTCATCGGCGGCGCGCTCGGTTCCGCCATCGGCTCCACCGCCTACCAGATGGCCGGTTGGGCGGGCGCCTCGGTGGCCGGCGGCGGCCTGTCGCTGATCGCGTTCCTCGCCTGGGCCGTCAGGACCAGATCCACCGGCCGTGCGGAGCCGGCCGTCCCGCAAGCTCCGGAAATCGCCACCGCACGTACCAGCTAACGTTTACGCGCTCGTTTCCAAGGCGATGTGCGGCACTTCGGCAGGGAGAAATTTTCGGCATTCTCAAAACCGATTCCCGTGGCCTCCCCGTGGGCGATATCGCGTCATTTGTATGGTCTGGATTTGGGGATCCCTTGGGGTAACCTTTAAGTACACTCCAATGACCAGGGGTGCTTGACCAAACGACTGGGGGTCGTCATGTTGGATGTCACGGAAAGTCAGGAGAGAGGGAGCGTCACCGGTCGCGTCACGGTCGGAATCGGGAACGGTGTCGTCCGTCTTGGCATCGAGCGGATGCTCCAACTCATGCCCCGCGAGCCCGAGATAAGCACGAGGTCGGGGCTCGCCGGCGCGCTCGACTCGGGCCTGCACACCGGTGACGTGCTCATCGCCCTGTTGGGCGAGGTGGACGAGGCCCTGGCCAACGAGCTGCGCGACACCGCGGCCCGCGGCGTCGGCATCGTCCTCCTCGTCGAGGACGGTGACCTCTTCGAATTACCAAAGGTCATGGGGCTACACGCGGGATTCCTCAGGGCCAGCAGCGTCAACGAGTACAGCCTGCGCAAGGCGGTGGCCGCGGCGGCGAACGGCGGCGCCACCATCCCGGAGGAACTCGCCTTCGATCTGGTGCGTTTCGCCGGCCGTCACAAGGCTCCACCACAGGTCCGACTGAGGCTCACCCCACGAGAACAGGAAGCCCTGGTTCTCATGGTCGAGGGAATGAGCAACAAGCAGATCGCCCGCGGCCTACAGATATCGCAGAACGGGGCGAAGAGGCTGGTGGCCAACATCCTCGCGAAGATGGACTGCAACAACCGCACGCTCGCCGTTTCCAGGGCCCTCAGAGAGGGCCTGTACGAACGATATGCGCACGCCCGCCAAGCGGCCCCGTAAGGCTCTTGGGCCTCGCCCACCGTCACGCCGCCACCGGCCCCCGCCACCCCACCTGGCGGGGGCCGGTCGACGTGGGCCCCGTCCAGGTGGCGGCGGGCCATGGGGTCAGGCCGAGCCGCCCCTGCGGGTCGCGCGCAGGAACTCCCGGTTCATCGTGGTGATCGAGGACAGCGGGATCCCCTTGGGGCAGACCGTGGTGCACACGCCGGTGACGGTGCAGCCGCCGAAGCCCTCGGCGTCCATGGTGTCGATCATGTCGAGCACCCGGCTCTCCCGCTCGGGGGCACCCTGCGGAAGGGAGTTGAGGTGCACGACCTTGGCCGAGGTGAACAGCATCGCCGAGCCGTTGGGGCAGGCCGCCACGCAGGCGCCGCAGCCGATGCACTCGGCGTGCTCGAACGCGGTGTCGGCGGCCGGCTTGGGCACCGGGGTGGCGTGCGCCTCGGGGGCACTGCCGGTCGGCGCCGTGATGTAGCCGCCGGAGCCGATGATGCGGTCGAACGCCGACCTGTCGACCACCAGGTCCTTGACCACCGGGAAGGCGGCGGCCCGCCAGGGCTCGACGTCGATGGTGTCCCCGTCGGAGAAGCTGCGCATGTGCAGCTGGCAGGTGGTGGTGCGCTCGGGGCCGTGCGCGTCGCCGTTGATCACCATGCCGCAGGCGCCGCAGATGCCCTCCCGACAGTCGTGGTCGAAGGCCACCGGCTCCTCGCCGCGCAGGATCAGCTGCTCGTTGAGGATGTCCAGCATCTCGAGGAACGACATGTCGGGGGAGACGTCGCTGACCTCGTAGGTGGTCATGGCACCGGGGGACTCCGGGTCGCGCTGCCGCCAGATGCGCAGGGTGAGGTTCACGCGTAACTCCGTTGCGTGGGGTGGACGTACTCGAAGGTGAGGGCTTCCTTGTGCAGCACGGGCGCCTGGCCGGTGCCCGTGAACTCCCAGGCCGCCGCGTAGGAGAACTCCTCGTCCCGGCGCGCGGCCTCGCCGCCCTCGGTCTGGCTCTCCTCGCGGAAGTGGCCGCCGCAGGACTCGGTGCGGTGCAGCGCGTCCAGGCACATCAGCTCGGCCAGCTCCAGGTAGTCGGAGATCCGGTTGGCCTTCTCCAACGACTGGTTGAGCTCCTTGCCGCCGCCCGGCACCTTCACGCGGCGCCAGAACTCGTCGCGCAGTTCCGGGATGCGGCCGAGCGCCTTGCGCAGGCCGGCGTCGCTGCGGGCCATCCCGCACTCGTCCCACAGCAGTTCGCCGAGCTCGCGGTGGAACGAGTCGGGGGTGCGGTCGCCGTTGTTCGACAGCAGCCGGTAGAGCCGGTCGGTGACCTCGAACACGGCGTCCGTGACGGCCGGGTGGTCTTCCGGCACCTCGTCGTGCGGGTGGCGCGCCAGGTAGTCGGCCAGGGTCGAGGGGAGGATGAAGTAGCCGTCGGCGAGCCCCTGCATCAGCGCTGAGGCGCCGAGCCGGTTGGCGCCGTGGTCGGAGAAGTTGGCCTCGCCGATCGCGAACAGCCCCGGGACGGTGGTCTGCAGGTCGTAGTCGACCCACAGGCCGCCCATCGTGTAGTGGATGGCCGGATAGATGCGCATCGGCACGCGGTACGGGTCCTCGGCGGTGATCCGCGCGTACATGTCGAAGAGGTTGCCGTACTTGGCCTCCACGGCCGGCCGGCCGAGACGGGCGATGGCGTCGGCGAAGTCGAGGTACACGCCCTGGCCGCCTGGGCCGACGCCGCGGCCCTCGTCGCACACGTTCTTCGCGGCCCGGGAGGCGATGTCGCGCGGCACCAGGTTGCCGAAGGAGGGGTAGATCCGCTCCAGGTAGTAGTCGCGCTCGTCCTCCGGGATGTCGGCCGGGGCGCGGTCGTCGCCGGCGCGCTTGGGCACCCAGATGCGGCCGTCGTTGCGCAGCGACTCGCTCATCAGCGTCAGCTTGGACTGGTGGTCGCCGGAGCGTGGGATGCAGGTCGGGTGGATCTGGGTGAAGCAGGGGTTGGCGAAGTGGGCGCCGCGCCGGTGGGCGCGCCAGATGGCGGTGGCGTTGGAGTTCTTCGCGTTGGTGGAGAGGTAGAAGACGTTGCCGTAGCCGCCGGTGGCCAGCACCACGGCGTCGGCCAGGTAGGTGTCGACGCGGCCGGTGATCAGGTCGCGGGCCACGATGCCGCGCGCCCGGCCGTCGACCACGATCAGGTCCAGCATCTCGGTGCGCGGCCGCATCTCCACGTTGCCGGCCGCGATCTGGCGGGAGAGCGCCTGGTAGGCGCCGAGCAGCAGTTGCTGCCCCGTCTGGCCACGGGCGTAGAAGGTGCGCGAGACCTGGACGCCGCCGAACGAGCGGGTGTCGAGCAGGCCGCCGTACTCGCGGGCGAACGGCACGCCCTGGGCCACGCACTGGTCGATGATCTCCACCGAGACCTGGGCGAGGCGGTGCACGTTGGACTCGCGGGCGCGGAAGTCGCCGCCCTTGACGGTGTCGTAGAACAGCCGGTGGATGGAGTCGCCGTCGTTACGGTAGTTCTTGGCCGCGTTGATGCCGCCCTGGGCCGCGATCGAGTGGGCCCGGCGCGGGGAGTCCTGGTAGCAGAACTGCAGGACGTGGTAGCCCTGTTCGGCCAGGGTGGCGCCGGCGGCGCCACCGGCGAGACCGGTGCCGACCACGATCACGGTGTGCTTGCGGCGGTTGGCCGGGTTGACCAGCTTGGCCTCGAAGCGGCGGCGGTCCCAGCGTTCGGCGATCGGTCCGGACGGCGCCTTGGTGTCCTGGATCGGGTCGCCCGTCGTGTAGTCGAGGTAGCTGAGGGAGTCAGGCATGGTCGTCACTACTCCACGATTCCGGTCATGACACCGACGGGGACGGAGAGAAAGCCGACGGTGAGCAGGAGGGCGAGGCCGTTGGCGACGCCCTTCAGTAGGCGGTCGCGGGTGCGGCCGCCGGCGCCGAGGGTCTGGGCCGCGCCGTAGAAGCCGTGCCTGATGTGCAGGCCGACGGCGAGCATGGCGACGATGTAGATGACGTTGCCGTACCAGGTGCTGAAGGCGGCGACGATGTTCTCGTAGGGGCGGCCGGCCTCCCCGTTGGGGTTCACGGTGCCGGTCGTCAGGTCCAGGATGTGCCAGACCAGGAACAGCGCGATGATCACGCCGCCCCAGCGCATGGTGCGGGTGGCGTAGCTGGTGCGCGCCGCGCGGTGCTGGTACCTGACGGGCCGGGCCGCGATGTCGCGGCGGCTGAGCTGGTATGCGGCCGTGCCGTGCGCGACGACGGCCGTCAGCAGCGCCACCCGCGCGATCCACAGGAACCACTCGTGGTGCAGCACCGGCTCGCCGACGGTGCGCAGCCAGTGGGCGTAGCCGTTCATCTCGTCGGGGCCGAAGAAGACCTTGAGGTTGCCGGCCATGTGGAAGACCAGGTACAGCAGCATGATCACGCCGCTGACGGCCATCACCGTCTTCTTGCCGACCGTCGAGTGCCAGAACCTGGCCGGCGCGGACGTCGGCCGGCGGCGCGGTGGGGTCTTCCGGGGAGTCGGCGTGCGTGTCGCCAGAGCCATGCCCTCGACGGTAGGAGAGGCCCACGGAATCAGTCCAAGACATAGATCACCTGATTTCGATAGGCGACGCCTATCGTGCTCCCGTACGATTTCGGCCATGCAGCTACAGCAGCTCCGGTACTTCACGGCCGTCGCCGAGACCAGGCACTTCACGCGCGCCGCCCGCCGGGAGCACGTCGCGCAGCCCTCGCTCTCCCAGCAGATCCGGGCCCTGGAGCGGGAGCTCGGCGCCGAGCTATTCTCGCGGGCCCGCGGCCACATCACGCTGACCGACGCGGGCGCCGCGCTGTTGCCGCTGGCCCGCCGGATCCTGGCCGACGCGGAGACCGCGCGCCGGGAGGTACAGGAGGTCGCCCAGCTGCGCCGGGGGCGGCTGCGCCTCGGCGCCACCCCGAGCCTGTGTGCCAGCCTGGTGCCCGACGTGCTGCGCACCTTCCGGGACAGCTATCCGGGGGTCGACCTGAAGGTGCACGAGGACGGCTCGCAGGACCTGGTGCGGATCCTGGCCACGGGCGATCTCGACCTGGCGCTGATCATCACCCCGCTGACCGCCCAGGGGCCGGCGCTGACCACCACCGAGCTGCTGCGCGAGGACCTGGTGGTGATCTCCTCGCCCGCCGAGCCGGCGCCCGGGGAGGGGGGCCGGATCAGGGTCGCCGACCTGCGCGACCAGCCGCTCGTGATGTTCCGGCACGGCTACGACCTGCGGGAGCTGACCGTCGCGGCCTGCCACGGGGCCGGCTTCGAGCCCTCGTTCAGCGTGGAGGGCGGCGAGATGGACGCGGTGCTCGGCTTCGTGCGCGCCGGCCTCGGGCTCGCCGTGGTGCCCAGCATGGTGGCCGACCGCTCGGGGCTGCGGGCCACCCCGTTCGCCCCGCCCGGGCTCCATCGCACCATCTCGGTCGCGCACCGGGGCGACGTCTCGCCGCCGCGGGCCGCGCGTGAGCTGCAACGCATCCTGATGAGCCACCGCGGGCGCTTCCCGGATCTGGGATAGAATCCCGAACATGGGAGAATTTCTGGACGGCTCGACCGACCGGCGGCTGGCCGCGAGACTCAGCGAACTGCGCCGCGAACGCGGCCTCACCCTGGACGAGTTGGCCGCGCGCTCCGGCGTCAGCCGGTCCGCGCTCTCCCGCCTGGAGCGGGCCGAGATCAGCCCGACGGCCGCCCAGCTCGGCCGCCTCGGCACGGTCTACGGCCTCACGACCTCGCGACTGCTCGCCGAGGTCGAGCGCGAGCCGCCCCAACTGCTGCGCGCCGACCAGCAGCCGGTCTGGCGGGACGAGGCCACCGGGTTCACCCGGCGCTCGCTCTCACCGCCGCACCCGGGGCTGCGCGCCGAGCTCATCGAGGCCACGCTGCTGGCCGGCGCGGCCATCGACTACGACGCGCCGCCCGTCGCCGGCCTTGAACACCACCTGTGGCTGCTCGCCGGCGCGTTGGAGATCACCGTCGAAGGCCACCCGCACACGCTCGCGCCCGGCGACTGCCTGCGCTACCGGCTCTGGGGCGCCTCCCGCTTCCACTGCGCGGGGCCCGTCCCGGCCCGTTACGCCCTCGCGGTAGTCCTGCCGTGAGGCGTGCCGCGGGTTGGCTGGCCGCCGGCCTGGCCGTGCGCGGGTGCCGTGCCGCTTGCCGCCGCGCTGGCGCGTGTGCCCGCCCGCGCACCTCGTGTCGCCCTGGGGGCGTGTCGCCGGCCTGGCCCTGTGTGGGTCGGGCCGCGCCCGTGGCTGGCCGCGGCCTCGCCGGGCCCGGCGGGCACGGCCGTCCCCGACCGGTGCGCAGTCCAGCCATCGGCCTTGGCCGTGCCATTCCCACCCGAAGGAGTTACATCCCATGAGCCACCCCCTGGACATTCAACTCGTCCGGCTCGGCGGAGAGCCCGAGCTGCTCAAGGCCGTCGACGAACTGGCCGACCTGCTGGTCGACGTCGTGACCGGCGGTGCTTCCATCGGCTTCCTGCTGCCGTTCGAGCACGTTGAGGCGGCGGCCTGGTGGGCCGCCCAGGCCCCGCTCGTGGCCGACGGCCGGCAGACCGTCTGGCTCGCCAGGGGCGACGGCGGCCAGCCGCTCGGCACCGTCAGCCTGCTGAGGGCCGACAAGCCCAACAGCCCGCACCGCGCCGAGATCGCCAAGCTGATGGTGCGCCGCGACGCCCGGGGCCGAGGCATCGCCGGCGCACTGCTCGCGGCGGCCGAGACCGCCGCGCTGGCCGAGGGCCGGACGCTGCTGACCCTGGACACCGAGACCGGCAGCCCCGCCGAGGCGCTGTACGCGCGGCGGGGCTGGACCAGCGTCGGCGTGGTGCCGGGCTACGCGGCCGCCCCCACGGGCGAGCCACGGCCCACCACCATCTTCTACAAGTCGCTGTCCGCCTGAGCGCGCGCCGCCGACCGCTGCTCGACCGCGATCCCCGCCAGCGCCAACAGCCCGCCGGCCACCAGCGCGAGCGGCAGCAGCATCCACACGAACACCGCGCACATCAGCCAGGCGAAGCCCAACAGCACGGAACCGGCCGGGTCACGCACCGTGCGCTCGGCCGACTCCCGCACCAGCGCGAGCGGTTCGGCCCGCTCGGGCCGCCAGCCGGCGGCGGCGCGCAGCACCACCACCCCGAGCGCCGCCATCAGCGGCGGCGTCACCAGCAGCAGGCCGCCGGCGCCCGGCAGCACGTCGGCCTGCGCCAGCGACAGGTTCCACAGCAGCACGAACGCCAGCCCGGCGACGGCCAGGCCCGCCGCCCACAGCGAGCGGCAGGCCGCCGTGAAGTCCCGCAGCAGGTCCGCCACCCGCACGCTGTCGCCCGACAGGTGCCGCCGCAGGTGCGCGGCCCCGGCGGCGAGCGCCGGCAGCGCGGTGACCACCGGCAGCGCGAGCACCGCCACCAGCACCCCGACGATCACCACCTCGCCGAACAGCGCGAGCCCCGTGCCCAGCCGCTTCCCGCCGTCCTGACCCGCCACGGCGCTCAACCCTTCAACCCCTGGGTGGCCACACCGTCCACGATGTACCGCTGGAAGAGGACGAAGAAGATCAGCACCGGCGCCAGCGCCAGCACCGCCGCCGCCATCTGCGCGCCGTAGTCCGAGACGCTGGTCTGGTCGGTGAACTGCCGCAGCATCAGCGGCAGCGGGTACCGGTCAGGGGTGCGCAGGTAGATCAGCGGCGCCAGGAAGTCGTTCCAACTCCAGATGAACGCGAAGATCGACGACGTCGCCAGCACCGGACGCATCAGCGGCAGCATGATGGCGGTGAAGATCCGCAGGTGCCCGGCGCCGTCGATGCGCGCCGACTCGTCGAGCTCGCGCGGCAGGTTCCGCATGAACTGCACCATCAGGAAGACGAAGAACGCCTCGGCGGCCAGGAACTTGCCGATCAGCAGCGGCAGGTAGGAGTCCGTCCAGCCGATCTCGTTGAACATGATGAACTGCGGGATGATCACCACGTGGAACGGCAGCAGCAGGGTGCCGATCATCAGGCTGAAGAACAGCCCCCGGCCCGGGAAGTCGATGCGCGCGAAGGCGTAGGCCGTCACCGAGCAGGACAGACAGACCCCGACCACCGAACCCACGGCGAGGATCAGCGAGTTGCCGAAGAACATCCAGAACGAGATGCCGCCGATGCCCTCCAGCGCGTTCCTGAAGTTGTCCAGCGTGGTGTCGTCCGGGATCAGGCCCGTCTCACCGATGATCTGGTTGGTCGGCCGGAAGGACGAGAGCAGCATCCACACGCCCGGGTAGAGCATCACGATGGCGACCGCCCAGACCACCACGTGGAACCCCACGGTCCGCCCGGCCCGCCGCCGCTTCGCCCGGCGGCGCAGGGTCTCGTGCTGTTCGGTGAGGGTGGCGGCGCTCATCGCATCTCCTTGTTCGCTTCTCCGCCCACGCAGCGAAGATGCGGGAAGTGGCAAAACTGACGGTGTGTTGCTGCGCGTGCGTCGCTCACCGACCCTCCCCGGTGTAGTGGACCCAGTAGCGCGAGGTCCTGAAGAAGATCAGCGTGATGACGCCGACCACGATCACCAGCAGCCAGGCCATCGCCGCCGCGTAGCCCAACTGCCCCTGGCCGAAGCCGCGCTGGTAGAGGTAGAGGGTGTAGAAGAGCGTTGAGTTGGCCGGGCCGCCGCGGCCGCCGGAGATGATGAACGCGGAGGCGAACACCTGGAAGGAGTGGATGGTCTCCAGCACCAGGTTGAAGAACAGCACCGGCGAGAGCATCGGCAGCGTGATCCGGGTGAACTTGCGCCACGGGCCCGCGCCGTCCACCTCCGCCGCCTCGTACAGCTCGCCCGGGATCTGCTTGAGGCCGGCCAGGAAGATGACCATCGGCGCGCCGAACTGCCAGACCGTCAGCAGGACCATCATCGGCATGGTCTTGCTCGGGTCGCCGACCCAGCCGCCCTGCCAGGTGCCGAAGAAGTCACCGACGTCGTCCACGATGCCCTGGTCGTTGAACATCGCCTTCCACACGATGGCGATGGAGACGCTGGCCCCGATCAGCGAGGGCGCGTAGAACAGCGACCGGTAGGTGCCCTGGCCCCGGCGGCGGTTGTTGAGCAGCATGGCCACGCCGAGCGCGGCGGCCAGCTTGATCGGCGTGCCGACGATGGCGTAGGTCAGCGTGACCTGGACCGAGTCGAGGAAGCGCGGGTCGTCGAACAGTCGGGTGAAGTTCTCCAGGCCGATCCACTCGCCACCGCGGATGGGGTGGAAGTCGGTGAAGGCCAGGTAGAGCGACGCGATCATCGGCCCCGCGGTCAGGGCGACGAAGCCGAGCAGCCAGGGCGCCAGGAAGGCGTAGCCGGCCCGGGTCTCGGCGGCCCGCCGCGACGGCCGCCGGTTCTGCGGCCGTCGCGGGGGCTTGCCGACCTGAGCGGACCGGGGCGCCTCATGGGTGATGGTCATGAGGGAGGTTCCGTTCGGTGTCGTCGTCACACACGGGGTGGACGCTGTTCAGGAGGTCACCAGCAGGTTGGACGCCTCGGAGAACCAGCGCTCCACGAACTGGTTCGCGTCGATCTGGCCGTAGTCGAGCTCCGGGCCGAGGACCTCGACGTACTCGGTCTCCACAGGGCCGAAGCCCTCCGGCTGGAACGGCACGGTCGCGGTGGCGTTGCCCTCCTCGCGGACCCGCTGCTCGTACTCGATGACACGCTGGTCGAGGCTGCCCTCCTCGACCTCAAGCGCGTCGAGTCGGGCCTGCGAGGCCGGCACGCCCAGGTCGGTGCCGATGATCTGCCCCGCCTCCGGGTCGTTGATCAGGAAGTCGATCAGCGCGGCGGACTCCTCAGGGTGGGCCGTGTTGCCACCCATCGCCAGCTGCATGGTCGGCTTGAAGAACATGTGCTTCTCACCGTCGGGGCCGGTCGGCATCGGCAGCAGCTGGATGTTCTCACTGCCGAGGTCGTGGCTGTAGCCGCTGATGAAGTTGTCCCAGTGGAACTCGACGGCTGCCTCACCGCTGGTGAACCCGCCCTTGGGCAGCAGTTGTTCGGTGCGCTCCCGCGGGAAGAAGACATCCTGCTCGCGCGGGCCTTCGACGCTGGTGAGGAAGTCGCGCATGTCGTCCTCGGTGAAGTTCATCTCGCCGGTCTCGGAGAACGGCTCGATGCCCTGCTGGACGAGGTGCTGCATGAAGATCCACCACGTCGCGGTGTAGTCACCGGCGCCGTACACCTGGGGATCGCGGTCCGCGCCGGCCTCGCTGGCCGCCTGGACGAAGTCCAGGTACTCCTCCCAGGTGTAGTCCCACTCCGGCACCTCGAGGCCGAGCTCGGCCACCAGGTCCGGGTTGACCATCAGGGAGAGGGTATTGGTGCCCGTGGGAATGGCGACCAACTGCTCGTTGGACCGCCCGGAGGCGAGCAGATCCTCGCTGATCGTCGAGGTGTCGATGCCGTTTCCCTCGAATTCGGTGAGGTCGTACAGCAGCCCGTTGTTGGAGTATTCCAGCAGCCTGGAGATGTCCATCTGCAGCACGTCAGGGAGTTCGCCCGAGGTGGCGTCTGTGCTGCGCTGCGTCCAGTAGTCCTGGTACTCGGCGAAGCTCGTCTGGACCGTGATGCCCGGGTTCGCCTCCTCGAAGAGATCGATGGCGGCCTCGTAACGCTCGGACCGCTCGTCGCTGCCCCACCAGGTGAAGTTGAGCGTCACGTTCCCGCCGTCGCCGCCGTCGCCGCCGTCATCGCCCCCGGAGCCGCAGGCGGTGAGGGCCAGCGAACCGGCCAGGGCGAGAGCGATTCCGCTCGTCGCGGTCTTTCTGATTGACATAGGAGCCTCCCTGCTCTGTCAATGTGGAACTGCACTCCGGAGGCGGTGGCTTGGACCTTTCGGCTCCGGCGCCCGACCGAAGTGAATCGTTACAATACCTGCGGGCAACCGCCCGGCAACCAGATCGCGGATAACTTTTCAGAAACGCCGCCGTGACCCGGCGAAACATGGGCCAACTACGAGAGCCGTCAAAATAGTGACGGCCATTCCGACCGGCCGGTTCGCCCAGAGAGGGAAAGGAACCGGCCGATCGGAATGGCTATTCAGTTGAGTATGGACATTCAGCGCCGCGCGGTGTAGCGGATGTTCGGCCGCGGTTGCCGGTCAGACATCCCCTCCCCGACGAAGTAGCTCGGATGCGGGGGCTGGTTGTACGCGACGTTCTGCCAGGCCACCGCGAGCCGGTACTGCGGATCGTGCATCAGCGTGCGCAACCGCAGCTCCGTCTCCTCGGTTGTCGTGTAGATCCGCAGCGCCGACTCGTCCTGGGCGCGGTACACGACCTCCTCGCGCCAGTCGCCGTACAGGTCCGCCTGGAGCACCGGGGTGCCCTTGGTCCAGTTGTTGGAGTAGACGCCCTCCGGCGCGAAGACCACGCGCTGCTCGCCCGACTCCCAGTCCCACTTGGCGACATAGGGCCGGCCGGCCGGATCCGTCGCCTCGTTGAAGTCGTGGTCGAGCACCTCCCGCAGCGGGTCGCCGTCCCACCAGATCATGAAGTTGGCCGAGGGGATGCCCGTGCCGACCAACGTGCCGTCGGCGGCCCGAAGTTGACCCTCCCGCGAGTTCCACGCGCCGGTCGCGGTCACCGCCCAGCTCTCCGCGCCCCGATGCCTCGGGTCGATGTCGCCCACCGTGCCGCGACCGGTGTCCCTGATGCCCGGCATCTCGTGGATGATCTCGCCGGTGGCCGCGTCCCTGAACGTCGCCCCCCGGTTGCCCGAGGCCGACATCGACTCGTGCGGCGCGAACACCTCAAGACCAGGCCGGTCCGGCGCGAAGTCGCCGACGTGCAGCGCGTCCCCGTGCCCGAGCCGCGTGTTGTACAGCGGGGAGCCGTCGTCGTCGATCGTCATCGAGCCGTAGACGATCTCGTCCCTGGCGTCCCCGTCCACGTCGGCGACCGAGAGGTTGTGGTTGCCCTGCCCCTCGTACTCCCGGCCCGCCTGCGCCGAGTCGAAGCTCCAGCGCCGTTCGAGCTCGTCGCCGTCGAAGTCGTAGGCGACCAGCACCGAGCGCGTGTAGTAGCCGCGCGCGAACACCACCGAGGGGTGCTCGCCGTCCAGATAGGCGACGCCGGCCAGGAACCGGTCCCCCCGGTTGCCGTAGCAGTCGCCCCAGGAGCAGACGTCGCCGCGCGGCGGCGTGTACTCCACCGTGTCCACGGCGGCCCCGGTCTCGCCGTCGAACACCGTCAGGTACTCGGGCCCGGCCAACACGTAGCCGGAGGCGTTGCGGTGGTCGGCGGTCGGGTCACCGATGACCGTGCCCGTGCCGTCCACCGTGCCGTCGGCCGTCTTCACCGCCACCTCGGAGCGGCCGTCGCCGTCGAGGTCGTAGACCATCAGCTGGGTGTAGTGCGCGCCGGCCCTGATGTTGGGGCCGAGGTCGATGCGCCACAGCTGCTCGCCGTCCAGGGTGTAGGCGTCCAGGTAGACGTTCCCGGTGTAGCCGGAACGCGAGTTGTCCTGCGCGTTGCTCGGCTCCCACTTCTGCACGATCTCGTAGCGGCCGTCGCCGTCCAGGTCGCCGATGCTGGCGTCGTTGAGGCGGTAGGAGTAGGTGGCGCCGGTCGGAGTCACGCCGTCCGGCGGGCGGTTGACCGGGATCTCCCGGTACTGCTGCTCCCAGACGCCGAACCGCTCGGTGCGCTCGGCGACCCGGCCGCCGCGGACCACCGCCACCTGGTAGACCGAGTCCTCGGTGCCGCGCGGGTCGGTGAAGCTGGTCGCGCCGGTGATCGGCCGGCGGGTGATCCGCTCGCCGTCCCGGTAGACGTGGAAGGCGACAGACTCCGGGTCGAGGCCCAGCATCCGCCAACCGACGAAGACGCCGTCCTCGGTCAGGACGGCCACCGGGGCGCGGTCCAGGTTCTCCATCTGGCGCACCGGCCGGTGCGGCCGGTCGGCGTCCGAGGCGGCGGCCGCCGGAGTCGAGAGGCCGGCCGCCGCCGTGGCCAGGGCGGCGAGCACGGCGGTCAGCGCGGCGCCGAGGCGCGGCGCGCGCCGAGCTCTCGGCGCGTGGCCGGCGGCGGTGCCCATCCGTGGCTCCTTTGCTCGTCGGAGGGTGGCGGTGGTGCGGTCGGCTCTCGGGGGCTGGCTGGGACGTTTCTGGATGAATCGATTCATTCGAGCGATGGAAAGCGCTCTCATTGTCGGCGAGTCTCGCAATCGCTGATCGGTTCCGTCAAGACTTGTGTAAGCCTGTTGGAACGTTGATGTTCGTTGACGG
>NZ_SMKC01000210.1 GCF_004348315.1 Streptomyces sp. 8K308
GCCCAGCAACACGCCCGTGACCAGCACCGTCACCTCGAGGGCCGTGCGCATCAGCCGGATGGACCGCCCGGTGATGCGGTGCAGGGCGGTCATCAGCCCGTCCCGTGGCCCGGGGCCGAACCTGGCCGATATGTACAGGCCCGTGGCGGCGCCATTGAGCACGACGGCGCCCAGCATCAGCGGGACGCGCGCCTCCAGGGCCGTCACCTCGGGGAGCAGCCGCAGTGTCAGGTCCATCGTCGAGCCGATGAGCAGCACGTTGGAGAGCGTGCCGAGGCCTGGGCGCTCCCGCAGGGGGATCCACAGCAGCAGCACCAGGGCGCCCGTGATGTTCACCACCATGCCGATGGAGATGCCGGTGTGCTCCGAGACGCCCTGGTGGAATACGTCCCAGGGATCGAGCCCGAGCCCGGCCCGCACCATCAGCGCCATGCTCGCGCCGTAGAGCGTGAGCCCGCCGTACAGCTGGAGGAGGCGGCGCGGTAGTCGCTTGTTCAACACTGCTCCCGTCGATCGGTCCCGCTGGCACGGGTGGCCTGGTGCGTGCCACCCTGTGGCCTGACTGGACCGCCGAACCATGGCCAATCAGCGAAAGGTGGACTGATTTCATGCCTCAGTGGACCTCGACCATCGGTGCCACCCAGCTCGCCAGGCTGCTCAACTCCGGGGACGGCCACCAGCCGACGACCGGCCCGCGCCGCCAACCCGCCTACCGCGCGCTGGCCGACGGGATCCGGCTGCTGGTCCTCGAGGGCCGGGTGCCCGTCGCCGCCAGGCTGCCCGCCGAGCGTGAGTTGGCCGGGGCGTTGGCCGTCAGCCGGACCACCGTGGCCACCGCCTTCGAGGCGCTGCGCGGCGACGGCTTCCTCGAGTCCCGCCGGGGCTCAGGCAGTTGGACGGCCGTGCCGCCCGGCAGACCGCTGCCGGGGCGGGCGCTCGAACCGCTGCCGCCGGACGCGGCCGGCCGGATCATCGACCTGGGCTGCGCCTCGCTGCCGGCCCCTGAGCCCTGGTTCACCCGCGCCTTCCAGGCCGCGCTGGCGGCGTCCGGGCCGGCCGCCAGGACGCACGGGGACTTCCCGGCCGGGCTCTCCGAGCTGCGGCAGACCATCGCCGACCGCTACACGGCTCGCGGCGTGCCCACCATGCCGGAGCAGATCATGGTGACCACCGGCGCCATGGGCGGGGTCGGCGCCGTCTGCCGGCTCTTCGTCGCGCACGGCGAGCGGGTCGCCGTGGAGCACCCCTCGTACGCCAACGTCCTCCAGCTGTTGCGGGAGGCCGGCGCCCGCCTCGTGCCGGTCCCGATGGCGGACGGTCTCGCCGGCTGGGAGCTGCCGCTCTGGCGCCGGGTCCTGAAGGAGGCGGCGCCGCGCCTGGCCTACGTGGTTGCCGACTTCCACAACCCCACCGGCGCGCTGGCCACCGAGGAGCAGCGCCGCGAGCTCGTCGCCGCGGCCCGCGCCGCCGGCACGCTGCTGGTGGTCGACGAGACCATGACGGACCTCGCGCACGACGTCGGCGCGCCCGCGCCACGGCCGGTCAGCGCCTTCGACCACGGCGGCTCCACGGTGGTCACGGTCGGCTCGGCGAGCAAGAGCTTCTGGGCAGGGCTGCGCATCGGCTGGGTGCGGGCCGCCCCCGAGGTGATCCGCAGCCTGGTCGCCGCCCGCGCCTATGCCGACCTGGGCAGCCCGGTGATGGAACAGCTCGCGCTGCACTGGCTGTTGACCGAGGGCGGCTGGGAGGAGGCGCTGACCCTGCGCCGCGCCGAGATCCGCGCCAGCCGGGACTCGGTCGTGGCGGCGCTCGGCGTGCACCTGCCGGACTGGGAGTTCACCGTCCCGACCGGCGGCCTCGCCCTGTGGGTGCGCACCGGCGGCCTGTCCGGATCCCGCGTCGCCGACGTGGCGGAACGGCTCGGCGTCCGGGTGCCCTCCGGGCCGCGCTTCGGCGTCGACGGCGCGTTCGAGGGCTATGTCCGGGTGCCGTTCACCGTCAGCGGCTCGCTCGCCACCGAGGCGGCGAGCCGCCTCGCCGCCGCGGCCCGACTGGTCGCCGAGGACACCCCCCCGGCGCTCCAGACCCCGGCCGGCTACACCACCTGACGGATCCCAGGCCCGGACAGACGCCTAGCCCTTGGCGTCGGCGTAGCACTCCACGACCGCCGTGGTCAGCGGGAAGCGGACGGGGGTCTCGCCGAACGTGAGGCGGCCGGCCGAGGCGGCCGCCGCGTGGACGGCCTCGATGACGGTCGACGCCTCCTCGGCCGGGCAGTGCACGATCACCTCGTCGTGCTGGAAGAAGACCAACTCGGCGGCCAGGTCCCACAGGGCCCCGCGCAGGGTGGCCAGCATCAGCAGGGCCCACTCCGCCGCGCTGCCCTGCACCACGAAGTTGCGCGTGAACCGACCGCGCGCCCGGGCCGAGGAGGACGAGCCCTGGTCGAGCGGCTCGGCCCGGTCCTCCGGCGGGATCCCGGCGGCCGCCGGGGGACAGGTGCGGCCCAGCCAGGTGCGCACCAGGCCGCCCTGCTCGCCGACCCTGGCCGCCTCGTCCACATAGCCGACCGCCGCCGGGAAGCGGCGCCGCAGCGCCGCCAACTGCCGCAGCCCGTCGCCCGAGGTCTGCCCGTAGATCGCGCCGAGCAGTGCCAGCTTGGCCGCCGCCCGGTCGCCGGAGAACCCGCCGTGGGCCAGCGCCGTGTAGAGGTCGTCGGCGGCGCCGGCCGCGGCCATCAGCCCGCGGTCCCGTGAGACGGCGGCCAGCACCCGGGGCTCCAACTGGGCCGCGTCCGCCACCACCAGACGCCACCCCGGATCCGCCACCACCGCGCGCCGCACCACCCGGGGGATCTGCAGCGCCCCACCGCCGTTGGTGGTCCAGCGGCCCGACGGCGTGCCGCCCGGCACGTACTCGGTGCGGAAGCGCCCGTCGCGCACCCACGAGCGCAGCCAGGACCAGCCGTGCGCGGTGTGGATCCGGTACAGCCGCTTGTACTCGAGCAGCGGGGCCACCGCCGGGTGGTCGACCTCCCGCAGCTCCCACGCCCGGGTGGACGACAGCCTGACGCCGGCCCCCGCGAACGCCCTGATGACCTCGGCCGGCAGGTCGGGCCGCACCCGGGCGCCGGGGCCGAACGCCGCCGACACCTCCTCGGCCAGCTCGGCGAGCCGCGCGGGCTGCGCCCCGCCCGGATAGCGGCGGCCCAGCAACTCGTCGAGCAGGCGCAGATGGATGTCCGCGCGCCAGGGCAGCCCGGCCCGCCCCATCTCGGCCGCCACCAGGGTGCCGGCCGACTCCGCCGCGATCAGCAGCCGCATCCGCTCCGGGTGCGGCACCGAGCCGGCCCGCGCCAACTGGCCGGCGTACACCTCGAGCAACGCGGCCAGCGGATCGGCGGTGGCGGGCAGCGGGGCGGGACCGGTGTCGAAGAGCGAGGGCTGCGCCGAGTCCGCCGCCGTGGGCCGGGGGTCGTCCGGCACCGGCAGACCGTGCAGCCTGGCGAAGGCGGCGCTCAGCGAGCGCGGCAGCCCGTAGCCGCCCTCGTGGCCGAGGAGCAGGGCCTCGGCCGCCTCCACGTCGTAACAGCGCGGCACCCGGAGCCCGGTCGCGAGCAGCCGGGGATAGACGCTCGCGGTGGACCGCCACACCCACCGGGTGACCCCGGGCCGGGCCCTGACCGCCTCGGCCGGGCCGCGCTCCACCGCGACGGGGCCCACCGGGCGCCCGGCCTCGTCGAGCGCGCACACCCGGACCGAGCCGTCGGCGTACTCCGCGAGGGCGTGTCTGCTGGCCCCCGACCTTTCCTCGCTCATGTGCGCGAGTCTGGCAGGCGCCGCTGACAACGCCCCGGCGCGCGCCTCAGCCCTCGAGCTCCCCGGCGATCACCAGCTCCGCCAGGTGCTCGGCGATCTCCTCGCGGTCGGCGCGCGGCAGCCCCGCGTCCGTCACCAGGGTGTCGACCTCGTCCAGCGTCGCGAACGAACTGAGGCCGGTCGTCCCCCACTTGGTGTGGTCCGCGACGACCACCACCCGGCGGGCCGAGCGGATGAAGTGCCGGTTGGTCTCCGCCTCGGCCAGGTTCGGGGTGGAGAGCCCGGCCTCCACCGAGATGCCGTGCACCCCGAGGAACAGCACGTCGAAGTGGAGGGAGGCGATCGCCGCGTCCGCCACCGGGCCGACCAGCGCGTCCGACGGCGTCCGCACCCCGCCCGTGAGCACCACGGTCGCCCCGCCCGCGCCGGCCGGCCGGCCGCCGTCGCCCGGCTGCCCGGCGTGATGGAACACGTCCGCCACCCGCACCGAGTTGGTGACCACCGTCAGGTCGGGCACCTCGAGCAGCTCGTGCGCGAGCGCGAAGGTCGTCGTGCCGCCGGAGAGCGCCACCGCGCTACCGGGCGTCGCCAGCGTCGCCGCGGCCCTGGCGATGGCGCTCTTGGCCGACAGCTCGAGCGAGGACTTGGCCTCGAAGCCGGGCTCGTGCGTCCGGCGCTCGGCCACCGGCACCGCGCCCCCGTGCACCTTCTCCAACGAGCCCTGCCGCGCCAGCACGTCCAGGTCCCGACGCACCGTCATGTCCGACACCTGAAGCATCCGCGTCAACTCGCTCACCCGGATGCCGCCCCGCCGCCTGACCTCGTCCAGGATGAGCGCACGGCGCTGCCCCGCCAGCAGATTCTGGTTGTCGCTCACGGCGTCTCCTCACAAGTGAATGAGTCATCCTCGCATGCTCCAACATCTCTCGATCGGGGACGGTTCGGCGTGGCCCTGACAGGACAGAGGTCAAGGGAGGGCAAGTCGGTACAGGGGGAGACCGCATGAGCACGTTGCAGAGCACACCCACGCCGGACGGGCCGCCGGACGAGCCGGCGATCGAATTACTGGTGCACGGCGTCGGCGGCACCACGCCGCAGGCGATGCTCGAGGACACCCGCACCACCCGGGTCACCGGCGACGCCACCGCCTGCGTCCACCGCCGCACCGACGACCTCGACGACCGGCCCTGGGACGACGAGCGGCCGCTGCGCGAGGCGTACTCCTGGTCCAACCTCACCTCGGGCAACGGGGCCCGCGCCCTGTGGCTGCTGCTCCTCCCGTTCATGATCGTCAACCTGGCCCACTGGATGCGCCCGGCCGCCGACGGCACCCGCCGTACCCAGCTCGCCTTCGACGTGCAGGTGCGGCTGCTCGCGCTCTCGCTCACCGTGCTGTTCACCGCCGGCGCCTGCGCCGTCGCCCTCGACCTGGTCGCCTGGCAGTGCGCCGGCTCCGCCGCCTGCGCCGCGGACTCCGGCTGGCTCGACTCGCTGACCGGCGAGGGCTGGTGGGCCCAGCCGGGCCGGCGGCTCGCGCTCGGCGCCGCCCTGCCGCTGGTCCTGGTCCTGCTGCTGTGGGGGCTCTCGCACCGCACCTGGAGCGCCTACGAGTCGGCCTCCCCACCGGTGCGTCCGCGCCCGGACGGCGACGACCCGGCCGTGCTCAGCCGCGCCGGCTTCTGGTACGGCCGCGGCATCGTCGCCCGGCTGCGCGCCAGCCACACCGCCATCGGCCTGCTCACCATCGCCGCCGCGCTGCTCGCCGCCACGGGCCCGCACGACCGGGGCCCCGTGGGCGGCGGCGCGCTGGCCGCGGTCGGCTGGCTGCTGACCGGCCTCACGGCGGTCGGCTGGCTGGTCGTCGTGGTCCAGCTGGTCCGCCACGGCCGGACCGAGGAGCAGCCCGACGACACCCCCGAGCCGCCGTTGGCCCGCGCCCTGCCGTGGAGCGCCCTGCTGCTGGTGCTCGTGGTCGTCGCGCACACCGCGTGGAGCAGGCCCGAGTGGCTGACCAGCGGGCGTCACCCGGCCGGCGCCGGCATCTTCCCCGGGCTGATGATCGTGCAGGGCGTGCTGGTCGTGGGCCTGGCCCTGACCGCCCACCGGCTGCACCGGCAGGCGCCGAGCGCCGATCGCGGCGCGCTGGCCGGGCTCGGCGCCGCCTCCGTCGGGCTGCTGGCCTGCGGGCTCGGCGGGGTGCTGACCGGCGGCATGACCCAGTGGGTCGCGGACCGGCTCGCCCCCTCGGCCGGCGACGCGCCGGGCGCCATCCCGGGCCCGCCGGTCGTGCTGAGCTGGGAGGCTGCCGCCATCCCCGCGCTGCTCGTCGTGGTGGTGGGCCTCGCGGTGGCCGCCGGTCTCCGGGTGGTCACCAGACGCCGGGAGCTCGCGCCGGGCGTCAGGGACCGTTACCCGGACGAGGGCTGCGAGCCACAGGAGGACCGCAGCCGCAGCATCGCCTCGGCGGTCGCCCGCGCCGAGCTCACCGACTCGGCGCCCGTCCTGGTCGGCTGGATCACCGCCTCCTGCCTGGTGCTCGGCCTGGCCTGCGTCGCCGGGGCGCTGACCGGCGACCCGCCGTCCGAGGCCGCCGAGTCGGCGCCGGCCGCCGTCTCCGCCGTCTCCGACGCCTTCCAGAGCATGGGCTCCTGGCTGATGGGCGTGGGCGTGGTGCTGCTGGTCGCGCTCGGCCGCCGTGCCTACCGCGACGCCGGGGCCCGGCGCACCATCGGCATCCTGTGGGACGTCGGCACCTTCTGGCCGCGCGCCGCCCACCCCTTCGCGCCGCCCTGCTACGCGGAGCGCGCCGTGCCCGACCTGTCCTGGCGGATGGGCACCTGGATCGACGCGACCGGCGGGCGCCTGGTCATCTCCGGGCACTCCCAGGGCAGCGTGCTGGCCGCCGCGGCCGTCTGGCAGCTGGACGCGGCCAGCCGCAGCCGGATCGCGCTGCTCACCCACGGCTCCCCGCTCGAGCGGCTCTACGGCCGCTGGTTCCCCGTCTACTTTGGCCCGGCCGCGCTGCGCTCGCTCCACCGGGACGTGCCCTGTTGGCGGAACCTGTGGCGGGCCACCGACCCCATCGGCGGACCGGTACGGGTGGCCGGAGCCGACCTGCCGCCGGTCGACGCGGGACCGCTCGCCGACCCGCTGCACTACGGCCGCAACCTGGTCAGGCCGCTGCCCGAGCCGATCCTGGGCCACGGCGACTACGCCGCAGACCCGGCGTTCGCCGCGGAGCGCGCCGGCCTCTTCGACCGGCTGCTGCGCGGGCAGGCGCCGCCGCTGCCGGAGCAGCGGGCGGCCGAGCCGGTATGACCGCCGTGGGACCGGAGCCGAGGACGGGACTCAGAGCCCGGGGCCGCCCTGGGCGAGTGGCGGTAGGTCGTCCGGGTAGAGCAGGGTCAGCTCCTCGGTGCTCGGGTCGGCGAGCCGCGCCACCCGGCCGGCGTGCCGTTCCACCATCGCCTCGAACGTCTGCCTGGCCGTCCTGCCGTTGCCGAAGGAGGGGCCGCGGTCCATCGCCGTGAAGTACTTCAGCAGGGCGTCCTGGGTGCCGTCCCCCAGGTCGTACTGCTGGTCGTGGGCCTGCTGACCGACGATGCTCAGCAGCTCCTCGGGCGAGTAGTCGCCGAAGGTGATGGTGCGGGAGAAGCGGGAGGCCACGCCGGGGTTGACCGCCAGGAACCGCTCCATCTCGGCGGTGTAGCCGGCGACGATCACCACCACCGCGTCCCGGTGGTCCTCCATCAGCTTGACCAGCGTGTCGATCGCCTCGCGCCCGAAGTCCCGGCCGGCGTCCTCGGGGGAGAGCGCGTACGCCTCGTCGATGAACAGCACGCCGCCGCGCGCCCGTTCGAACGCCTCCTGGGTGCGGATCGCCGTCGAGCCGATGTGCTCGCCCACCAGGTCCACCCGCGACACCTCCACGAGATGCCCGCGCTCCAGCACGCCGAGGGCGGCCAGGATCTCGCCGTAGAGCCTGGCCACCGTGGTCTTGCCGGTGCCGGGCGAGCCGGTGAACACCAGGTGCCGGCGCACCGAGGCGGCCTTGAGCCCGGCCTGCTGGCGGCGCCGCCCGACCTCGATCATGTCGATCAGCGCCCGCACCTCGCGCTTGACCGTGTGCAGGCCCACCAGGGTGTCGAGCTCCGCCAGCACCTCGTCGGCCGGCCGGCTCTCCGCCGTGGCCGGCTCCTCGGCCGGGGGCGCCTGGCTCGGCGCGGCCGTGGCCGCGGCCGGCGTCGCGGTGGCGCGCTCCGTGCGGGCGGCGGGCGGGGGAGCGGCGTCGGTGGCCTTCAGCCGGACGTCGGCGCCGGGGGCGGTGGACTCGTCGCTGTGGCAGTCGGTCAGCACCGGACTGTCCTCGGCGAAGACGTAGCCGCCCCTGGCGCAGCGCTCGGTGCGGCAGCGGTTGAGCTCGGTACGGCAGCCGTCGATGACGTGGAAGCCGTAACCGCCCGAGTCGCTGATCCGGCAGCGGGTGAACCGGCCCCGGCCGCCCGCCGACACGTAGACCCCGGCCTCGGTCGCGCGGCTCACCGTGCAGTCCTCGACGGTCGGGTCCGCCCCCTTGGTGACGATGAAGCCGGTGCGCGCCTCGTGGATGGTGCAGCCGGTGACCGTGCCGCCGCTGCCCGGGTCGCGGAACCAGGCGGCGGTGCCGACCCGTTGGACGCGGCAGGCGTCGAGCCGCGCGGTGGCGCCGTCGCTGACCGAGACGGCCGAGCCGCGCACCTCCTCGAGCTGGCTGTCCACCACGTCCACCCGGGACCCGGAGTCCAGCACGAAGAGCGCGTCGGGCACGTGGTGCACCCGGCAGGACTCGAGCACCGCGGTGGCGCCGTCGCTCACCCAGACCGCCGGGTAGTCCCCGGCGCTGTCGTGGATCTCGCAGTCGTGGGCGTCGGCGTGGCTGCCCGGGTCCCAGACCGAGACGCCGTTGCGGCCGAACCGGCGCACGGTGGTGCGCACCAGCGTCAGCACCGAGCGGGAGCGCAGGTCGAGCGCGTTCTCCGGGACGTCCGAGACCACGCTGTCGGCGAGGGTCAGCACGGCGTCCGTGTCCATGGTCACGCCGTCGCCCGTGGTGGCGCCGATCCGGCAGTCGGTCAGGTGGGCGGTGGCCCGGTCCGCCAGGCGCACGCCCGTGCCCTTGATGTCAGTGAAGTCGCACTCCACCGCGTCCACCGCGGAGCCGTCCCCGGTGACCGAGAGGCCCGCCCCGCCGGCCTGCCCGACGCGGCAGCGCTCGAGCCGCAGATGGGCCGGGCCGCGCACGGTGATGCCCGGCTGGCCCGACTCGGTGACCTCGCACTCCTCGAAGAGACCGCCGCCGCCGTCGGCCACGCTGATCCCGGTGCCCGTCGGGTTGCTGACGGAGCTGTGCCGCACGGTCGGTCGGGCGCCGCCGCGCACCTCTATGCCGGCCGCCGAGGCGGTGCGGACCCGCACCCCGGCGAACTCGGGGGTGCTGTTCTCGACGAGCACCGCGGGCGCGGTCGTGTCCTGGCCCTCGATCAGCAGGTGCTGGATGGTCGCCGAGCCGCGCACGGTCAGCGGGACGCCGTCCGCCGGGGCGATCCTGGCCGGTCCGTCCTTGTCCTCCCCGGGGCCGCGCACCGTCACGGACTGCTCGATCACCAGGTTCTCGCGGTAGGTGCCGGGCCCGAGGACGAGGATGTCGCCGTCAGCGGCCGCGGCCAGGGCTTCGGTGACCGTGCTGTAGACGGCGGTCCGCCGCCGCCAGCGTGCTGTTCCGGTGTGCGTCACCTGGACCGAGCCCTTAGTCATGGACTGATGTGCCCCAAACGTGTCAACTGAGCGGTCAACTGGGCGCGCTACCACGCGTGCCTGGTCGCTCCACGTTAGCGCGCCGTGGACCGATGGGATGACCGGATCGGACACGGTGGACTTCGCGCCCTCGTCACCCCCCGCGCCCCACGGTCGTGCGCCGACGCGCCCCTCACCCCATGTGCTCACGCAGCGTGTCGTCATGAGTGCCTTGGGTGCGTGGACGCAGGAACGTCACGCCTCGATACCCAGGAAAGCCCTTGGGAAATCCCCGAGTTGTCCCCACTTTCGAGTGATTGCCCCCGGTCAGCCGTAGCCTTTAGCTTCTTCGCGGGATCCCTCAATTGGCTCTGTACGACCCCACATTGGCGGTGTAACGCATGACGACCTCGATCGAGCCGACCCCCGAGAGCGGTGCCCTGGAAAGCGGTGCCGCGCATTCGAGGCTCAGCCTCGACACGGCGGCGGCCCGAAATCTGGCGACCACGACCAAGACGCCGCCGCAGATGCAGGGGATCACCTCCCGTTGGCTGTTGAAGGTGCTGCCGTGGGTGCAGGTTTCCGGTGGCACCTTCCGGGTCAACCGGCGGTTGACCCACACCCTGGGGAACGGCCGGGTGGAATTCGTCTCCACCGGCGCCGAGGTCCGCGTGATTCCGGCCGAGCTCGGCGAACTGCCGGCGCTCGCCGGATACTCGGACGCCGAGGTGCTCGGGCTGCTCGCCGACGCCTTCGTCCAGCGGGACTTCGGCCCCGGCGAGGTGCTCGTCCAGGCCGGCGAGCCGGCCGACCGGGTGGTGCTCATCGCCCATGGCAAGCTCGGCAAGCGCGGCCCCGGGCGGTACGACGCCGACGCCGACCTTGGCGTGCTGGCCGACGGCGACTTCTACGGCGACCGCGTCCTCGCCGAGGAGGACCCGGGCACCTGGGAGCACACGCTGCGGTCGCTCACCAGCGGCACCGTGCTCACCCTCGACCGTGGCGCCTTCCAGGAGATCGCGGCGCGCGCGGCGGGGCTCGCCGAGCACCTCGCCGGACTCCGGGCCGCCGTCCCCGCACAGCGTAACGCCGCGGGCGAGGCGGACATCGCGCTGGCGTCAGGGCACGTGGGGGAGCCGGTGTTGCCGGGCACCTTCGTGGACTACGAGCTGGCGCCGCGCGAGTACGAGTTGAGCGTGGCGCAGACCGTGCTGCGGATCCACTCCAGGGTGGCCGACCTGTACAACGAGCCGATGAACCAGGTCGAGGAGCAACTGCGGTTGACGGTCGAGGCGTTGCGCGAGCGGCAGGAGCACGAGCTGGTCAACAACCGCGAGTTCGGCCTGCTCCACAACGCCGGGCTCGGGCAGCGGATCCACACCAGGAGCGGGCCGCCCACCCCAGACGACCTGGACGAGCTGCTGGCCACCGTCTGGAAGGAACCCAGCGTCATCCTCGCCCACCCCAAGGCCATCGCCGCCTTCGGCCGCGAGTGCAGCGCGCGCGGCCTCTACCCGACCAACACCCAGTTCGGTGGCCAGGCCGTGCCCGCGTGGCGCGGCGTGCCCGTGCTGCCCTGCAACAAGATCCCGGTGAGTGCCACCGGCAGCACCTCGATGCTGGCGCTGCGCACCGGCCAGGAGAAGCAGGGCGTGGTCGGGCTGCACCGCACCGGAATTCCGGACGAGTACCAGCCCAGCCTGTCCGTCCGGTTCATGGGGATCAACGAGCAGGCCGTGATCTCCTACCTCGTCAGCGCCTACTACTCGGTGGCGGTTCTCGTCCCCGACGCGCTGGGAGTTCTCGAGGACGTCGAAATCGGGCACTGAGCGCTACCGGAGAGGGCCGGGACCACGACCCTCCCACGGTGCCGGAATTCAGCTCCCAAGGCCACCGAGCAGAGAAGGAAGACGCCCGCGTGAACTCCCCGCTCACCCCCGTCCCCACCAGCCTGGAAACCGCCGCGGCGCGGAATCTGGCGACCACGACCAAGACACCGCCGCAGATGCAGGCCATCTCCTCCCGTTGGCTGTTGAAGGTGCTGCCGTGGGTGCAGGTTTCCGGCGGCACCTTCCGGGTCAACCGGCGGTTGACCCACACCCTGGGGAACGGCCGGGTGGAATTCGTCTCCACCGGCACCGAGGTCCGCGTCATCCCCGCGGAACTCACCGAACTCCCCGCCCTCCGCGGATTCCAGGACACCGCGGCGCTCGCCGCGCTGGCCGACGCCTGCGTGCAGCGCGAGTACGCGCCCGGCGACGCCATCGCCGACCACGGCGGCCAGGTCACCGAGGTGCTGCTGATCGCCCACGGTAAGGTCCGTCGACTCGCCCCCGGCGCCTACGACGCCGAGGCCGGCCTCGGCGTGCTCGCCGACGGTGACCACGCCGGCGCCGAGGCGCTCGCCGCGGAGCCCGGCGCCTGGCCCACCACCCTGCGCGCCCTCACCCGCTGCACCGTGCTCGCCCTGCCCCTGACCGAGGTGCGCGCCCTCGCCGACCGCTTCCCCGCGCTCCGCGCCCACCTCGACGGCTTCGCCGCCAGGCCGGCGCCGCCGACCAACCGGCGAGGCGAGGCGGACATCGCGCTGGCGTCAGGGCACGTGGGGGAGCCGGTGTTGCCGGGCACCTTCGTGGACTACGAGCTGGCGCCGCGCGAGTACGAGTTGAGCGTGGCGCAGACCGTGCTGCGGATCC
>NZ_SMKC01000211.1 GCF_004348315.1 Streptomyces sp. 8K308
CCCTATCCGGCCCTCGCCGTGCGGCCGGCTCGGCCGCACGGCGAGGGCCGGGTGCCCAGCCCGCCCCGGCATCCGTCTCCTCGCGGTCGCAGCGGCACGGAGCGCCCGTCGGCGCACGTGCCGGGCGGGCAGCGACGCGAAGGGCGCTATGGCCCCGCCGGCCGCGAAGCGGCGGGCGCGCGGTCCGCGGCGCCGGCCGGACCGGGCGCGCCGCCAGCCCGCCGCAGGCGCAAGTCAGGCCGGGCGCCGGAGGAGGTGGCGGATGGGGCGCCAGGAGTCGGCGGCCTCGGAGGGGCGGTGGCGCCAGACGATGCCGTCGGGGTGGTGCAGGACGGCGGAGATCTCGTCGGGGGTCGGCGGGGCCGCGTTGCCGCGCAGGTAGACGGCCCGCAGGCCCAGGTTCCGCACCCGCGTCAGCGCCCGCGGCCGGTTGACCGCGTGCACCAGCACGCGCACGCTGCGTCCCGGCGCGACGGGGTGCGGCAGGCCGAGCGCGACGACGACGCTGCCGTCCGGCAGCTGGACGAAACCTCCATCTGACATGTCACACATCCTTACGCGCTCGGCCGCCGCCCGTCGAGGGGCGGCGGCCGAGACCGTGGTCACCCACGGAGGTGTGATCGCCCGATCACCGTCCGCTCGGGGACACCCGCACCGTGATCGGCTTCGAGGTGTTCAGCGGTTGCGAGAGGATCGAGATCCTGGTGTTGGTGTCCGGCACCCGCACGCTGTTGAACGGGTTGTCCGTGTCGTAGTACGTGCCGTTCCGGTCGTCGAAGACCGGGGCGCCGGGCTCCGCCAGCAGGGTGGTGGGCTCGCTGTTGCGGTGCAGGGTCAGCCGGCTGGTCGGGTACCAGCTGAAGGTGGCGTCCCGCGACTGGATCCGGTTCCGCATCAGGGAGTCGTCCGACCAGCGGTCCGCCTCGGCGTGCGCGTCGACCGGCAGGATCAGGCCCGTGCCCGGGTGCTGGCTCACGTCGTTGTCGAGCTCCGAGGTGTCCCACAGCCAGACCAGCACGCCGTTCTGGTAGGGGAAGTGCTCGACCCAGTCGGGCCGCTGGTCGAGGAAGCCGAAGTTGTACGGGCCGGTCCGCAGGGTGCGGTCGTAGCCGACGTACTGCCGGTTCTCCACCAGGTAGTACTGGGGGTACTCGCCGGTGATGGCCTCGCCCACGACGCTGAAGCCGTCGGCCGCCCAGTCGCCCTCGCCGCTCTCCGCGTCGTCGGCGAAGACCGTCTCGCCGTCCGCCGTGACGGAGATCTCGTCGGCCGTGAAGCCGGTCATCGTCCGCGAGCCGTCCGTCTGGTAGCGGAAGCGGACCTCGACGGACTGGCCGACGTAGTCGTCCAGCGGGTAGGAGACCGGGACGTCACCCATCGACTCGCCCGAGATGGCGGTGCGGCCGGCGCCGTCGCTCGGCAGCGCCTCGCCGTTCGCCGTGCCGTCGAGCGCGGTCCACGTCGAGCCGCCGTCGGTCGACACCTCGGCGTAAAGGTAGTCGAAGCCCTCCTCGATGGACCACCAGCCGGTGAGGTCGAGGGAGGCGGACGAGCTCGCGCCGGTCAGGTCGACGGTGCGGGTCAGGGTGTTGTTGAGGTCGTCGCCCGAGCCGCTCCACCACTGGTTCTCGCCCTGGGCCGGCGGGTGTATCGGGGTGGTGACGGTCTTCTCCGGCAGCTCGACGATCAGCGCCTGGCTGCCACGGTCCCGGCCGTCCTCGGGGTAGGTGACCCCGGACGGGCCGAGCTGGTGGGTGGACCGGGTGGCGGCCTGGGCCACCTCGTAGTCGAGCCAGCCGAGTTGCAGCTTCTCCCACGGGCCCATGTCGTTGGGGAGCGCGCCGATGGAGCCGTCGCCGAGACCGAGCCAGGAGCCCGAGGACATCAGCGTCCAGAACCCGGTGCCGTTCTCGCCGCCCTGGGTGTCGTAGAGGTCGGGCAGGCCGAGGTCGTGGGCGTACTCGTGGGCGAAGACGCCGACGCCGCCGTTCTCCGGCTGGATGGTGTAGTCGCCGACCCAGATGCCGGTGTCGCCGATCTCGGTGCCGCCGAGCGGGTTGAACTCGGGTCCCGTCGCGCCGATCCGGTCGGCGAAGGCGTACCAGCGGTGGGCCCAGATGGCGTCCTCGCCCTGCGCGCCGCCGCCGGCCGACTCGTCCTCGCCGGCGTGCACGATCTGGAAGTGGTCCAGGTAGCCGTCCGGCTCGTGGAAGTCGCCGTCGCCGTCGTAGTCGTAGCGGTCGTACTGGTCGTACTCGGCGAGCGTGGCCTGGAGTTCCTCGGCGGTGGCGCCCTGGGCGAGCTGTTCCTCGTACCAGGTCGTGACGCCGTCCGCGACGACCTCCCAGACCGAGCGGCAGACGTTGGAGCCGCAGGCGTTGTTGCCGTACCTGGCCTCGTTGTAGTCGACCCTGACCCAGTCGCTGACGTAACCCTCGATCGAATAGCGCCCCGAGGACTGGTGCTCGAAGTACTGCTTCACGGACGGGACGTCCGGGTCCTCCGAGTAGTACAGGTCCTCGTAGTACCCCCGATCGAAGTCCTCCTGCCAGATCGTGGTGTTGTCCACCTCGCGATCGGGCTCCGGGATCTGGTTGACGAGCGGGCCCGGGTCGCCGCCGAACTCCTGGTGGATCTCGTCCCCGAACTCGACGAGGACCGTGAAGATGCGGTCGGTGCCGGTCGTCGCCGTGTCGACGAACTCGCCGTCGGCCAGCTCGACGACCTCGGAGCCGCTCCTGGTGCGCGCCGTGGCCTCGCCGGAGAGCAGTTGCTGGTAGGCCTCCTGACGCTGCGACTCGCGCTTGTCCCCCAGCGGGTTAGGGAGCTCGGGCTCCGTGGCGTAGGGCTCCTCGACCTCCGGCGCCGCCTCCGGATCGGCGGGTGGTTGCGCCTGGGCGGCCCCGGCGGGTAGCAACACCGCCGCGCCGATGGCGGCGAGGGTCGTCGCGACCGCCACGGTCGTCGATCTGGTGGATCTCTTCCCCATGTTCACGTGGTGACTGTCCTCCCTGCGCGAGCAGTGACACGACGGGTGAATTTGACATGAGTCATTCAGAAAAAGACAGCCCTTGATTCAACCCCCCACTGCCACTACGGTCGTTCATCCGTCTGTCAAGGCGTCACACCATGAATCCGTGCGCCCCCCGTGCATCGGTCATGGAACCCGGCGCGCGCTTACCGACGGCGCCACGCGGGCATCGAGGGCCGTAGAACCGTTCGAAAAGGAACGCCCGCCCGGGGCGCCACCTTTCGGCACGGCCCGCCGACAACCAGCACCGAGGACGGACACGCGATGCCGCACCCGACCCCCGCGCAGATCATCTACGGCTCGGTCACCGTCGTCACCACCACCTTCGCGTTACTCCTCATCGCGCCGGCCCTCTCGGGCCCGGGTCTCGCGCTGGTGGCCGGTGTCGCCCTGCTGCTCGGCGTCCTGGTCGCACTGGTCCTGCGGGCCCGCCACACCGGCCGGGTCCCCGCCGCGCGGCCCCTGAAGACTGCCCAGCCGCAGCCGGTCGACACCCCGCGCCGGCGCCCTGGGGTAACGGTCTGAGCGACGCGCGCCCCCGCGCGCACGCCGGGCGGCAGGCCCGCGGCGGGGAGCGGGCTATCCGGCGGTCGAGACCACCACGGTCTTGGCCGCCTTGTCGTGCACGCACTGTCGATACGGCCGGTCCCAGGTGCAGTTGAGGACGTTGACCAGCCAGAAGACGAATCCGATGCAGGGCAGTAGCTGCGGCAGCGAGTAGACGCCGGCCCGGTACCAGGCCGGGTTGCCGCGCGGCACCGAGCCGTCGTTCAGCATCGCCACCCTGATGCGCATGGCCATCTTGCCCAGGGTCTGGCCCCGGGCGCTGAGCATCAGGCCCTCGTAGAGGAAGTAGACGACCAGCACGACGGCCTCCGAGCCGTACGCGCCGCCCCCGCCGTCACCGTCCCAGCCGTAGTCCCCCACCAGCGGCCACATCAGCAGCGTCACCGGGACGCCGATGATGATCGCGTCAATGATGCGGGCGACCAGGCGCCTGCCGCGGTTGGCCAGCGGCGGCATGCCGGCCAGCGGGTCGACCGCACCGGTCGGGCCGCCGTAGGGGTTGGCGCCGTAGGGCTCGCCGGGCGGCGGCGCCTTGGGCAGCCCCTCGTCCTCCCCGGCCTCCCGGCCGGCGCCGTCCTCGGGATCTGGCCGTGACTGGTGGGTGCTCATGCCCCTAAGTCCACCCCGGCGCCCGGCGCCCCGCATCCGGGCGCCGGGCGGATGGATGACACGCCCCGGCGGAGGGACCTAGCCGTTCGGCTTGGTGACCGCCACGAAGGTGTGGGCCGCCTTGTCGTGCCAGGTCTGGCGCCAGGGCCGGTCACGCGCGCCCATCACGAGGCTGACGATCCCCACCACCAGCAGCGCCAGCACGTTGTAGAGCAGCCAGCGCAGCAGCGCCGCGCCGAAGGCCGGCTTCTCCTGCCGCTCGACGTCGACCACCCGGGCGCCGACCATGCCCTTGCCGAGGGTGGTGCCCCAGATCGCGGTGGGCAGCGCCTCGAAGAGCAGCCCGACGACCAGGAAGACGCCGAGGACGAGGGCGAGGTAGCCGCCCGTGGTGCCGTCGATCAGCCAGATCTGCTTGGTGACGCCGGCGCGCTCGGCAGCGTCGATCTGCTCCTGGATGTGGTCGCGGGCGTTGCTGATCAGCGGCAGGGCCACGGCGACGGCGGCGCCGACCGGCAGCAGCGAGTCGACGATCCTGGCCAGCAGCCGGCGGCCGAGGCCGGCCGGGTACTTCTGCCCGGGGTCGACGAACTGCCGCACCATGGTGAGTGGGTCGCCCTGGTGGGACTGGAGGTAGGGCGACTGCCCCGGCGGCGTCGAGCCGGCCTGCGGGTAGCCGTAGCCGCCCGAGGAGCTGGACTGCTGCGGGTAGCCGTAGCCCCCGGCGGCGCTGGACTGCTGCGGGTAGCCGTAACCGCCGGCGGCGCTGGACTGCTGCGGGTAGCCGTAACCGCCGGCCGCGGCGCCCGGGACGGGCACCCCCTGGCCAGGGCTCGGCCGCGTCGGCGGCACCGCGACGCCCTGCGCCGGGCTGGCGGGCGGCGGGGGCACGGGCCCGGCCTGCGGCGGCACGGGCTGGGCCGGCTGGGCCGGTGGCGCGCCCTGGGCCGGCCCCGGCTGAGGCGGGACGCCGAGCCCCGCCGGGCCGCCGGCGGCCGGCACGCCCTGCGGCGGGCTGGCCTGCGGCGCGGGGGGCGCCGCCTGTCCTGGCACCGGGACGCCCTGCTGCGGGCTGGGCGGCGGCGGGGCCCCGAGCCCTGGCGGGCCCGACTGCGAGGGCACCGAGGGCGCCTGGGCGGCCTGCACCGGCGGGCCGGCGGGGGCCGCGTCGCCCTGCCCGCCGCCTTGGGCCAGCTCGTGCACCTGGCGCTCCCAGGAGCCGCCACCGGCTTCTGGGCGCGGCGCCGACGGCTCGGGCGCCCGGGCCTGCGGGGGTTCCGGGGCCTGGGCCGGCGGCGGCTCGGGCGCGAGGGCGCCCTCGGCCGGGGTGCGGCGGAACTGCCCCCGCGGATCGACGTGCCCGGCCGCGGCGGCCGGCGAGGGGCTGACGTCCTCGTCGGACCCCCAGGCGACCCGCTGGCCGCCCGAGTGCGACGCCTGCGGCCCGGAGTCCGCCGGCGTCGGGTCCTCGTCGAAGAAGAAGGGCTGTGTCTCGTCCTTGGGGGGCGCCTGCGCCGGCGTGGGCGCCGGTGGCGCCACCCCGGCGCCGGCCGGTGGCGTGGGCGCGGGCTCGCCCTCCCGGGGCTCGGGCCGGCTGCTGCCCGGCACCCAGGCGGTGCCGTTCCAGTACCGGATGTAGCCGGGAATGGACGGGTCCGGATACCAGTTGGGCCCCGGGCCGCCGCTGGCGCCTCCTGCGGGTGGGGAGCTCATGCGGTCCGAATCTCCTCGTCCGTGCTCTCTGGTCGCGACTGCGAGTAAGCATCGTACGTCGCGAGCGGCCAGCGTCATTCCAAGTCTGTCCGAGAAGGACCCTAACGAACACCATCCGGTTCCCGCCCGCCCCGTCGCTCGAGAGCCGCCCGCACGGCGGCACGCGCCGGCACCGGGTCGCCGAGGAAGTCCGTGTTGTCCACCCATTGGTCGACGGCGCCCACGAGCCGGAGCCCGCGCAGCGCCGGCTCGGTGACCGTGCCGGCCAGCTCCCGCGCGAACCGGCCCGCGTCGAGCACCAGGAACGGCCGGCTGTGGAAGGGCCTTCGGGTCGGGTCGAGCGGTGCCGTCAGGCCGGACTCGTTGTGCAGGGCGGCGACCCGCTCGGCCGCGTCGCACAGGTGTCGCTCGCGCAGCGCGGCGCCCGTGGCGGCGAGCGCGCCGCGCAGCGCGGGCAACAGCTCGCCGGCGACCGGCAGTCGGGCGAAGGCGCTGCCCAGCCACTTGGAGTACGGCGGATAGCGCCGTGCGTAGAGCAGGCAGAGACGCATCAGGTCCCGCACCAGCCGCCCGGCGACCACGGCCGCGCCCAGGTCGTCCCCGACCTCGGCGCAGCGGCCGGGGAACGCCTCCTCCTGGGCGACCCGTTGCCACTGGCAGGCGAGCAGCCAGCGCCACACCTCGTCCGGGTACCAGTCGAGCCCGGCCCGCGCGGCCGTCAACTCGCCCACCCCGTCGTGGAACACGGCGCCCGCGGTGGCCTCGGCCAGCCGCTGGGCGGGCATGGCGAGCCAGTCCGCGGTGGTGGGCTCGGCGGTGAGGCCGAGGTCGGCGAGCCAGGAACCGACGTCCCGCACGGCGACCCGGTGCGCCACCGGCCCGTCGGTGTGGGCCATGAGACCGGCCACGTCGTGGGGGTCGGGCGACGGCCGGAAGTTGGTGGGCCAGCCGCGCACCTCCTTGGGCAGGCGGTGGGCGAGCAGCCGTTCGATGTCGGCGCCGTGTTCGGTCACGTCCTCGGCGGTGAGGAAGAGTTCGAGCCGCGGCCCCCACTCGTGGTCGGCTGACCTGGCGGTGTCGAAGCCCAGCACCTCGGAGCCCGGGCCGACGCGGGCGGCGGCGTGCGGCAGTCCCGGATAGTGCTCGGCGAGCAGCGGCCGTACGGCCTCCTCGTAGAGGACGCGGGAGAGTTGGAGTCCCGGCAGGAAGGCGGGGGGCGTCGGTGATGTCACCGGATCACTGTGCGAGTGGGCCGGCTGGAGGGTCCAGCCAATATCGGCCAGCCAGGGGGAAGTTGCGGGGCCCGACCGGTGCGGCGCGCCGATCCGGGCAGCGTACTCGGGGACTCCAGGGGTACCCGGGTCCGCACTGCGCCGACAGGGCGTCGCCGGTCCGGCCAGCCCGCCGACCAGCAGCTGAAGGAGTCTCGACCAATCTCGTGGAGTGGCGTAATGAAACGCCGGTCTCTCCCTCTCTATCTCCGCAGGACCGCACAGAGAAGGGCGCATCCCATGCACACCATCATCGAGCGGGAGTTGGACCTCCAGTTGGTGCTCTCGCCTGAGCGCAGCGTTCCGGTGCCGGCTCGGCTCGTGTACCGGTCGGACGACCCGTACGCCGTGCACATCACCTTCCACCTGGGCTCCGACGTCCCGGTGCACTGGACCTTCGCCAGGGATCTGCTGGTGGAGGGGGTGTTCCGTCCCTCGGGGGAGGGCGATGTGCGGGTGTGGCCCGCCAAGCTGGGCGGGCGGAACGTGATCTGCCTGTCGCTGAGTTCGCCGGACGGCGAGGCGCTGCTGCACGTGCCGGCGGTGCCGCTGTCCGCCTGGCTCGAGCGGACCCTGCGGGTGGTGCCGCCGGGCACCGAGGGCGACGCCGGCGATGTGGAGGACGAACTACGCGGCCTGCTGATCCCCGGCGCCGCGGAGGAGCCGGGCGAGTCGACGCCCTGAGCGGGGCGCGGCGGCCGGTCAGGAGCCACCGGCGGCGTGCCGCACCAGCGGGATGACCCGCAGCGGAACCGGATTCTCCATCACGATCGCGGTGGACGCCCTGACGATGCCGGGGAAGCCGACCACCCGGTCGATCACCCGCTGCAGATCCGCGTTGGAGCGGGCCACCAGGCGGCAGAGCATGTCGCCCTGGCCGGTGATGGTGTGCAGCTCGAGCACCTCGGGGACGCCGCCGAGGTGGCGGCGCACCTCGTCGCCACGGCCCTGGGTGATCTCGAGGGTGGCGAAGGCGGTGACCGGGAAGCCGATGGCCGCCGGGTCGACGTCCGGGCCGAAGCCCCGGATGACCCCGGTCGCCTGCAGCTTCTCCAGCCTGGCCTGTGCGGTGCCGCGCGCCACGCCGAGCCGTCTCGAGGCCTCGAGCACGCCGATCCGCGGCTGGCTGGCGAGCAGTTCGATCAGCCGCGCGTCGAGCTCGTCGATCGCCATGCCCCGCCTCCCCTTCTCGCGGCCCGACTGTACCGAGGCGCCGTGTGACTTCACCAAGCCGGCGCGGAATCGCCCCGGCTTCCGCCACAAGGTGTCAGTGGGGTGCGAATGTCCTCGATCCGCGGCGCGGGAGCGTGAAAGCGCCAAGCCGGGGAATCAGTACCTACACCACCCCCCACAAGCCGCCCCCGCGACCTGCACTCGCGGGGGCGGCCGGGCCGGTTCAGCAGGTCGGCACGGGCTCGCCGGCCGCCAGCGCGCGCAGGTCCTCGACCGCGCCGCTCAGGGTGGTCACCGGGAGCAGCCGCAACCCCTCGGGCAGGTCGGCCTGGGCGTCCGTGCACTCGTCGCGCGGCACCAGGAAGACGCTGGCGCCGTCGCGGGCGGCCGCCCTGGTCTTCAGCGGCACGCCCCCGACCGGTCCCACGGTGCCGTCCGCCTCGATGGTGCCGGTGCCGGCGATCACCTGACCGCCGGTGAGGTCGCCGCCCCGGCCGTCGCCCTGCAGCAGGTCCACGATGCCGAGCGAGAAGAGCAGGCCGGCGCTCGGGCCGCCGACCCGGGGCAGGTTGAGCTCCACGGAGACCTCGGAACCGTCCACCCCCAGGTAGTCGAGGGCCGCGGCCACCGCCGCGTCCTGGGACTCGCGCATCTGCTCGGCGTTGTGCTCGCGGATCTCGTTCGTCGAGTCGCCGACCGGGTAGACCGAGGCGCGGGGCATCACGGCGCGGTCGTCGGCGAAGTAGCCGCTGATCACGTCGCCGAGGCGCACCGTGGCGTCGGGCCCGGTGGCCACGATGGTGGTCAGCAGCAGCTCACCCTCGGTCTCGCGCACCGGCGCGCCGGAGACGGTGATGACGGGCTCCCCGTCGGTCTCGCCGAGGACGTCTGCGGTGGACCCCGGGTAGGTCACGGAGAACGGCAGCGGCGCGATCGCCGCCACCGCGAACAGCGCCACCACGAGCGCGCCGCAGAGGGCGAGCAACAGCGGACGGCGGCGGCCACGCGACTGCTGGGCGGCGGCCGGTGCCTCGGGCGCGTTCTTGGCTGCGGGCATGGCAGCGAATCTAACGCAGGACCGCCGCCACCTCCTCGGCGGCCCTGACCACCCGCGGCCCCACCTCGGGCGGCACCGCCTCGCTCAGCATCACCACGCCGACGCTGCCCTCGATGCCGCAGTCCCTGGGCAGCGGGGCGGCGGCGCCCGAGCCGCCGGCCTCCAGCTCGCCGCGGGTGAGCACGTAGCCGTCCTCGTCGGTGATGTCCTTGCAGCGGCCGGTCAGGATGGCGCGGCCGGCGGCGCCCCGGTCGAGGGGGTGCCGGAAGCCGGTGCGGTAGGCCACGTGGTAGTCCGTCCAACTCGGCTCCACCACGGCCACGGTGAGGGCGTCGGTGCCGTCGACCACGGTGAGGTGGGCGGTGGCGCCCACGTCCTCGGCGAGGGAGCGCAGCGCGGGCAGGGCGGCCTCCCGCACCAGGGGGTGCACCTGGCGGCCGAGGCCGAGCACCCCGACGCCGACCCGCGCCCGGCCGCCCGCGTCCCTGCGGACGAGGGAGTGCTGTTCGAGGGTGGCGAGCAGTCGGTAGACGACCGTGCGGTTGACGCCGAGCTGTCGCGACAGCTCGGTGACGGTCAGTCCGTGGTCGGACTCGGCGAGCAGCTTGAGGACTCGCAGTCCTCTGTCGAGCGTCTGGGAAGTCTCCGCGGTCACGGCGCCCCCTTCCGGGTCAGCGGTGCGCGTGCCGTCGTCCGTTCGGCAGCGTGCACGGGATGCCATCACAGGACACATGGCAGGTGAGACGGATCACTGGCCGCTGCGCACCGGGGCGACTCTGCAACCGAGTGTGCGCGTGCCCGGAAACTTATCGATCAGCACCGGTTACCGGAAGAGGACGTCCAAAATCCGAGCAATCGGTGACGATTTTGGACCGTTGTGGGATAAAACGCCGGAAGCGTGCCCCGGGGTCACCGCATGCGCGTGGCCCACTCCCTGATCTTCTGCACCCGCTGACGCAGTTGGCCCGCCGTGGCCTCGGCGCTCGGCGGGCCGCCGCACACCCGGCGCAGCTCGGTGTGGATCACCCCGTGCGGCTTGCCCGACTGGTGCGCGTAGGCGCCGACCAGGGAGTTGAGCTCGCGGCGCAGCTCCATCATCTCCTTGTGGCTGAGCACCGGCCGGTTCTCCGCCGGAATCTCCAGCAGGTCGGCCTCCTCGTCCGGCTTGCGGCGACTGTGGGCGAGCTGCCTGGCCTGTCGCTTCTGCAACAGCAGCCGCACCTGGTCGGGTTCGAGCAGCCCCGGGATGCCCAGGTAGTCCTGCTCCTCCTCGCTGCCGGGGTGGGCCTGCATGCCGAACTCGTGCCCGTCGTACATCACCCGGTCGAAGACGGCGTCGGACTCCAGCGCCTCGAAGGGAAGTTGGTCCTGCTCGCCGTCCGGTTCGCTCTGTTCGCGCTCGGCCTCCTTGAGCAGGTCGGCCTCCTCGGCGTACGGGTCCTCCTCCCCCTCCTTCTTCGGCTTGTCCAGCGCGTGGTCGCGCTCCAGTTCGAGCTCGTGCGCGAACTGGAGCAGCGTCGGGATGGTCGGCAGGAAGACGGACGCGGTCTCGCCGCGCCGCCTGGAGCGCACGAAACGGCCCACGGCCTGGGCGAAGAACAGCGGGGTGGCGATGGTGGTGGCGTAGACCCCGACCGCGAGACGGGGCACGTCCACCCCCTCGGACACCATCCGCACCGCGACCATCCAGCGATCCTCGCTCCCCCGGAAGTCCTCGATGCGCTGCGAGGCGCCGCTGTCGTCGGAGAGCACGAGGGTGGCCGAGGTGCCGGTGATCTCGCGGATCAGCTTGGCGTAGGCGCGGGCCGACTCCTGGTCGGTGGCGATCACTAGGCCGCCGGCGTCGTGGATGGACCTGCGGACCTCGGTCAGCCGCCGGTCGGCGGCGGCGAGCACCGCCGGCATCCACTCGCCCTTGGGGTCGAGCGCGGTGCGCCACGCCTGGGACGTGGCGTCCTTGGTCATCGGCTCGCCCAGCTTGGCGGCGACCTCGTCCCCGGCCTTGGTGCGCCAGCGCATGCTGCCGCTGTAGGAGAGGAAGATGACCGGCCGCACCACGCCGTCGGCCAGCGCGTTGCCGTAGCCGTAGGTGTAGTCGGCGACGGAGCGGCGGATCCCGTCCGCGCCCTCCGCGTACGAGACGAAGGGGATCGGGTTGGTGTCAGAGCGGAACGGGGTGCCGGTGAGCGCCAACCGCCTGGTGGCCGGCTCGAACGCCTCCAGGCACGCCTCGCCCCAGGAGCGGGAGTCGCCGGCGTGGTGAATCTCGTCCAGGATCACCAGGGTCTTGCGCTGCTCACTGCGGTTGCGGTGGAGCATGGGCCGCACGCCGATGCCGGCGTAGGTGATGGCCACCCCGTGGTAGTCGCGGCCCAGCGGGCCCGCGCTGTACTCCGGGTCGAGCCTGATCCCTATCCGGGCCGCGGCCTCGGCCCACTGGGTCTTCAGGTGTTCGGTGGGGGCGACGACCGTCACCTGCTGGACGACGTGGTGGTGCAGCAGCCAGGAGGCCAGGGTCAGCGCGAACGTCGTCTTGCCGGCGCCGGGGGTGGCGACGGCCAGGAAGTCCCGCGGCTGGCGCCGCAGATACTCCTCCATCGCCCCCTGCTGCCAGGCACGCAGCTTGCCGGCCGTGCCCCAGGGAGCGCGGCCGGGGAACGCGGGCGAGAGATGGTGCGAGGAATGGGGTGCGGACGAGGCGGTGGTAGTCACGATCTCCGGAAACGGTGGCTCGACGGCGACAACCGCGCCAGCCTACCCAAGCCGATGCCCCGCACGCCGAGGCGCGCCCCCGGTCCGCCCC
>NZ_SMKC01000212.1 GCF_004348315.1 Streptomyces sp. 8K308
CCGAACCCCCGGAAACGCTCCCCCGCGCCCGCTCCCCGCAGGCGCGGGGGAGCCCCTTCGCCCACTACTCTTGACGTGTGAACCTACGCCTGTATGACACCAGCACCCGGCTGATCCGTGACTTCACCCCGCTCCAGCAGGGCTGCGTCTCGATCTACCTGTGCGGTGCCACCGTGCAGGCGCCCCCGCACATCGGTCACGTCAGGTCCGGGGTCAGCTTCGACATCATGCGTCGCTGGTTCGAGTACCGCGGCTTCGACGTCACCTTCGTCCGCAACGTCACGGACATCGACGACAAGATCATCGCCAAGAGCGCGGAGCTCAACCGTCCCTGGTGGGCCATCGGTTACGAGAACGAGCGGGCGTTCAACGACGCCTACGACGCGCTCGGCTGCCTGCCGCCGACCTACGAGCCGCGCGCCACGGGGCACGTGCCCGAGATGATCGAGATGATGCGCACGCTCATCGGCCGCGGCCACGCCTACCCGGCCGACGGCAACGTCTACTTCGACGTGCGCAGCTTCCCCGGCTACCTGGGGCTGTCCAACCAGGACCTGGACCACCTGCTGCAGCCGTCCGGCGAGGGCGAGACCGGCAAGCGCGACCCGCGCGATTTCGCCATGTGGAAGGCGGCCAAGCCGGGCGAGCCCAGCTGGGAGACGCCCTGGGGTCGTGGTCGTCCCGGCTGGCACCTGGAGTGCTCGGCGATGGCGTTCAAGTATTTCGGCCGCGCCTTCGACATCCACGGCGGCGGCATCGACCTCGTCTTCCCGCACCACGAGAACGAGATCGCCCAGTCCCGCGCCTTCGGCGGCGAGTTCGCCCGCTACTGGGCGCACAACGCCTGGGTCACGCTGGCCGGCGAGAAGATGAGCAAGTCCCTGGGGAACTCGGTGCTGGTCTCCGAGATGACCAGGCGCTGGCGCCCCATCGTGCTGCGCTACTACCTGGGCACCCCGCACTACCGATCGACCATCGAGTACAGCGAGGAGGCGCTGGCCGAGGCGGAGGCCGCGTTCGGCCGGATCGAGGGCTTCCTGCACCGGGCCGTGGAGCGGACCGGCGAGGTGGAGCCCGCGGCCGTCGTGCCGGAGGACTTCGCCACCGCGATGGACGAGGACTTCGGCGTGCCGCAGGCCCTGGCGGCCGTGCACACCACCGTCCGGCAGGGCAACGCCGCGCTGGCCGAGGGCGACAAGGAGTCGGTGGTCGCGCTCGTCGGTCAGGTGCGGGGGATGCTCGGCGTGCTGGGCCTCGACCCGCTCGACCCCCGGTGGAGCGGCGGCGCCCAGGGCCGCGGCAAGGAGCTGGCCGGCGTCGTCGACCGCCTCGTCGGGCTCGTCCTCGCGCAGCGCGAGGCGGCGCGCCAGCGCAAGGACTACGGCACGGCCGACGCCATCAGGGACGAGCTCGGCGCCGCCGGCCTGGTCATCGAGGACACCCCCAACGGACCACGCTGGGAGCTCGGTTGACCGACCGGTCGACCGCGTGACACCCCCAGCCACACGAGAGTCAGAAGAAGCAGAAGATGCCAGGCAACAGCCAGCGCCCCAACCGACGTACCAGCAACAAGAAGGGCATGCAGGTCGGCAGCGGCGGCCAGCGCCGCAAGGCCCTCAAGGGCAAGGGGCCCACGCCGCCCGCCGAGATGCGCACCGGCCACGTCAAGAAGCGTGCCGCCGACGCCAGGGCACGGCGCGAGGCCGCCCGCCCCGCCGCGCGGCGGGGCGCCAGGTCGGCGGCCGAGATGGTCGTCGGCCGCAACCCGGTGGTCGAGGCGCTGCGTGCCGGCGTGCCCGCCAAGACACTGTACGTGCAGCAGTTCCTGGAGAGCGACGACCGCGTCACCGAGGCGATCAAGCTGGCCATGGAGCGCGGCTCGGTCAACCTGCTCGAGGCGTCCAAGGCCGAGCTCGACCGGCTCACCGGCGCGCTCCACCACCAGGGCATCGTGCTCCAGGTCCCGCCCTACGAGTACGCGCACCCCGACGACCTGCTCGACGCCGCGCACGACGCGGGCCGGCCGCCGCTGATCGTCGCGCTCGACGGGGTCACCGACCCGCGCAACCTGGGCGCCGTTGTGCGGTCGGTCGCCGCCTTCGGCGGGCACGGCGTGGTGGTGCCGGAGCGCAGGGCCGCCGGGATGACGGCCGGCGCCTGGAAGACGTCGGCCGGCACCGCGGCGCGCACGCCGGTGGCGCGCGCCACCAATCTGACGCGCGCGCTGCAGGCGTACCAGAAGGCCGGTCTCACCGTGGTCGGCCTGGCGGCCGACGGCGAGGCCGACCTGGCGGACGTGGCCGCGCTCGACGGGCCGCTGGTGGTCGTCGTGGGCAGCGAGGGCAGGGGCCTGTCGCGGCTGGTCGGCGAGACCTGTGACATCCGGGCGCGCATTCCGATGCCGGGCGGCGCCGAGTCGTTGAACGCGGGCGTGGCGGCCGGCATCGTGCTGTACGAGGCGGCGCGCCGCCGCGGCTGAGGGCTGGTCCACCGTAGTTGACGGGTCGCGGACAGACTTTGTGGGGTCAAGGCAGTGTCTTAAGCCGTGTCACTCAGTTAGATGAGTGTGGACACCAGAACACCCCGCGGCCTCTCGATGGACGAGCCGGTGCTGAGCATGGTCAAGGTGCCGTGCGACCCCGCACAGGTCATCGTGAACCACGCCAGTTTCCGGGTGCGGCTCGCCACCCCGCCCCCGGTGAGCATCAGGCTCGGCGACACGGCCTCGCTGCCTCGGGTGCCGGCCGCGGCGGGCCGCCGCCGGCCCCTCGTCTGGTCGGGCCGCAGCGCTCCCGGCGACCCGGGGGCCAGCGGCCTGCTGCAGGCGGTGCGGGAGGCCGGCCACGGCGGCGTCGTCACCGACGTCGCCACCCAGGTGCTCTCACGCGTCACACCCGTCGTGGCGCCGCGCGGTCCCCAGCCGCCCGAGCGTCCAGGTCTCGCCGCGGCGGCGCCGACCGAGCTGCTGTCGGTCGTCCAGGACCTGCCGCCGGTCGAGCGGCGGCGCCCCGCGGACGGTCGCCAGTCCTACCAGCCGGGCCACCGCGCCAGCCGGATGAGCCTCGGCCTGGTGCTGCTGCCGCTGCGGGTGCTGCTCGGCTTCGTCGCCATCTACGCCGGCATGGGCAAGCTCACCGACCCCGTCTACTTCGACGGCGGCCTGCGCGGCTCGCTCTACGCCTGGCTGGACTCGCTCGAGCCATGGGCGCTGGCCGCCCCCCTGCACAGCTGGGCGCTGGCCCACCCGGTCGGGGCGGGGCTCACCGTCGCGTTCGTCCAGATCATCGTCGGCGTGCTGACCGTCTTCGGCCTCTGGCAGCGCTTCGCGGCGACCCTCGGGGCGCTGCTCTCGCTCGCCCTGCTGCTCACCGTGAGCTGGCAGAACGGGCCGGCCTACGACACGCCGGACGCCATCCTGTTCGCCGCGTGGACGCCGTTGATCATCGCCGGCGCCCCGGTCCACTCGCTCGACTTCCGGCTGGCCACCGAGGCGTGGCGCACCCTGGGGCCGCGCGCCCCGCTGGCCGAGCTGCGGCGCCGGGCGCTGCGCCGGGGCGCGATGTTCGCCACGCTGCTGGTCGGCCTCGCGCTGCTGGTCGGCTCGATGCTGGGCGGCGCGGTGCGGTCGGCGCAGTTCGCCACGGTGCCCGAGCCGGGCGAGCCCCCGCGCAACCACCTGCCGGGCGAGCGGCTGCCTGAGGACGAGGCGGAGGCCGGCGAGGAGACGGAGTCATCGGCCGGCCCGACCGAGGGTTCCGGCGCGGCCGAGGACGACGAGTCGCCGGCCGATGGCGAGCCGGGCGACGAGGCGTCGAGCGGCCCGAGCGCCGGGGCGACCTCGGGCGCGGAGACCACGGGGCCCGGCGCCGAGGAGCAGGCCCCGCCGACCGAGCAGACCGTGCCGGTGCCGCAGCAGTCGGCCCCGCCCCAGGAGTACTACCCGCCGGAGGAGGCGGCGCCGGCCGCCCCCGCGCCCGACGCGGGCGCCTCGGGCGGCGGCGAGTCCGCGCAGCAGGACCCGCCGGCGGAGAGCGGGGGTGAGCGGAGCAGCCTCGGCCCCATCGGCGGGCTGCTCGGTTAGGCGACGTCGGAGGGGTCCTCGGCTAGACCGTAGGGTGTGACCGGCGTCACGGGAACTCGTGACCGTGGCCGGACAACACCCGGAGTGGACCATACGATGCACGCCCGCGTGCGGGCCGGCGATCCCGACGCGTTCCGCGACCTGTTCCGGGCGCACGCGGGCCTCGTCTACGGATACGCGGCCCGCGCGACGGGCGATCCGAGCCTGGCCGAGGACGTCGTCTCGCTGACGTTCCTTGAGGCCTGGCGGCTGCGCGCCAAGCTGCGCGACGAGGGGGAGTCGCCGCGCCCCTGGCTGATGGGGATCGCGGTCAACGTGCTGCGCAACACGGCGCGCGCCAAGCGCCGGCACGAGCGGGCCATGGCCCGCCTCAGCCCACCCGAGCCCGTTCCCGACCCGGCCGAGGGGGTGGTGGGCCGACTGGCTGACGCCGAGCGACTCGCGGCTGCCAGGGCCGCGTTGGGCCGGCTGACCACGACCGAGCGTCAGGTGTTCATGCTCGTCGTCTGGTCGGGGCTCAGCTACGCCGAGACCGCCTCGGCCCTCGGCATCCGCCTCGGCACCGTCCGCTCCCGCCTGTCCCGGGCCAGGACCCGGCTGCGCCGGCTCGCGGACGAGGAGTTGGCGGCGCGGGCGGAACCCGCCGTCCGGCGCGGACAAGGAGAGGGTGGCCGCCGGATCGGGGCGGCCCGGTCGATCGAGGAGAGCAGCCGATGACACACGATCCCGTGGACCGCGAGGAGTTGGCGCGCCTGCTGCCGCCACCGCGGGTTGCCGAGCTCCCCGAGGACCGTCGACTCAGCCTTGAGGAGCAGTTGATGAACGAGATCCAGACGCCGGAGTCCGCGCCGGTGCCACCGAGGCGGCGGCACCGCCGCCTGGCGTTGATCGCGGTGCCAGCGCTCGCCGCCGCGCTGGCCGGCGTCCTGGTCGTCGGCCAGCCAGGCGACGACGGGGGGCGGGAGGCGGGTGGCCAGCTCCAGGCCACGATCGAGCGGATCGCCCTGGCCGCCACCAGCCTGGACCTTCCCGTGCCCGAGCCGGACCAGTACATCTACGTCGAGAGCCAGGTCTCCTACCTCGCGGTGGAGTACAACGCGACGAGCGGCGAGACGACCAGCCACGTCGAGGAGCTCCACCCGCGCGAGACCTGGATGTCGCCTGACGGCCAGGAGGGCTGGCTGGAGGAGTCGCGCCAAGGGGACGGCGTGGAGATAGGCGGCTCGCCCGCCTCTCTGACGTCCCCCTCGTACGACTTCCTCACCACGCTGCCGACCGATCCCGAGGCGTTGCTCGACCTGATCTACGGGGATGGGCAGGGCGAGGGCGACAGCCGGGAGGAGCGGGCGTTCAGCACCATCGGCACCCTGCTCAGGGAGCAGTTGCTGCCCCCGGAACTGAGCGCCGCGCTGTACGAGGCGGCGGCGCTGATCCCCGGCGTCTTCCTGGTCGATGACGTGCGGGACGCGGTCGGCAACCCGGGCATCGCCGTGGCCAGGGAGAGCGAGACCTACGGTGAGCGGGTGGAGTGGATCTTCGACGCCGAGACGTTCGCCTATCTCGGCGAGCGCGTCGTGGCGATGGACCGGGAGGGGGTCGAGCCCGGCACCGTCACCGGGTACACCGGGCTGACCCGGATCGCGGTGGTCGACGAGCTCGGCGAGCGGCCCGCCGACGGCGCGGCCTGAGCGCTCCGCCGGAAGCACCGGCAGGCGGTCGCGCCCACGCGGCGGGGCCGCCTGCTGGCAGCTGACGAGCCCGCTCAGCGTGCCGCCAGCTCCCTGGCCGCCTCCGTCAGGTCCTTGGCGGTGTCGATGGCCCGCCAGTACGCGCCCTGGGGGAGGGTGAAGCCGGCGAGGCGGCGTTCGCGGGCGAGGCGGGGGAAGGTGAGCCGCTCATGGTCGCCGCGGTCCGGCAGCAGCGCGGTGAACTCGGGGCCGAAGACGTAGACCCCGGCGTTGATCAGGTAGGGGGAGGGCGGGGACTCGATGAAGTCGAGGACCTGCCCGAACTCGTTGGTCTCCACGGCCCCCCACGGCATCCGGGGGCGGGCCAGCGCCAGCGTCGCGGTGGCGCCGCGCTCGGCGTGGAAGGCGGCCATCTCGCGCAGCGAGAAGCGGGTCCAGATGTCGCTGTTGGTGGCGAACCACGGCTCGTCGGGCCGGGGGAGCGCCGGGGCGGCGTACTTGAGGCCGCCGCCCCGGCCGAGGGGCTCGGGCTCCACCACGGTGGTGACCTTGACCGGCAGGTCGGTGGTGTCCAGCCACTCCTGGAGCACCTCTGCCATGTGCCCGCTGGAGATGACCACGTCCGTGACGCCCTCGTCGGCCAGCCAGGCGAGCTGGTGGCCGATGATCGGGGTACCGGTCCCCGGGATCTCCACCATGGTCTTGGGGCGGTCGTCGGTGTACGGGCGGAGCCGCGAGCCCTTGCCACCGGCCAGGATCATCGCCTGGGTGGGGAGCGGGGTGCCGGCTGGTACCTGGACGTGGTTCATGCGGGCAGCCTATGCGCTACGCCGCACGGCGCCGCCGCGTGGTTCAGCCGGCGTGGTTCAGTCCCGCGTGGTTCAGCCGGCCGCGGCGACGCCGGCCGCGAAGGAGGTGTCGCAGACGGGGCGGGAGTGCTGCTGCGCGCGCCGCGTCGAACCGTACTTCTCCACCGCTGCGGCGCCGAGCGTCTGGGCGATCTCCGCGCAGTGCGGGGCGAGGGACGGGTCGCGGGTGACGGCCTCCTGGAGGTCGGTGAGCGCGACACTCGGGTCCTCCTGCCGCAGTGTCAGCAGGAGCCGGTCGGTGAGCGCCTCCTCGGGTGCCAGCGGCTCGTGTTCTGCGGCGGCGGTCAGCACCTGGTCGTCGGAGGGCGCGACCCAGGCCACGCGCGAGACGGCGAGTGTCCCGGACAGCACCAGGATGACCGGGAGGGCGATGGCGAGTGTTCTGCCGATGTGACGGAGTGCCTGATTCACTGGTGGTCTTCCTCGCGAAACGAAGCTGATGAAGCGTGGCTGGCTCACTGGTTCAAACACGGTGAGGGCGTGGTAGATCGTAGCGAGGAGTAGTGTTTCGGTGACCTTTCGCCACTCTCACGAGTGAGGGGGTCCAGTGGATTTCGAATCCTGCGTCGCCCTGGGTTGACGCGCAGAGGGCCGTGTTTCCGCAACGTGTGCGGAAACACGGCCCTCACGGGACCCGAGGGGCGATCGTCAGTCGCTGAGCCGCTCGCCGGAGCCGGCGGCGAAGACGTGGGTCTCGCCCGGCTTGGGAACGACGTTGATCTTCTCGCCCTTGTGCGGCACGTCGCGGCTGTCGACGCGGATGACCAGGTCCTTGGTCTCGCCGCCGATCTCGGCCGAGCCGTAGACGTAGGCGTCGGCGCCGGTCTCCTCGACCACGTTCACCGTGACCGCGAGGCCGGCCTCGGCCTTCTCGTCCGCCTTCGCCAGGGCGGCGCCCTCGACCGAGCCGTCGCCGTTGACCACGGCGAAGTGCTCGGGGCGGCAGCCGACCACCACGTGGGTGTCGCCCTTGTTCTGCGCCTCGGTCAGCGCGGCGCGCTCCACCGGCACCACGCTGTTGCCGAACCGGACGCCGCCGTCGGTGATCGGGACCTCGACCAGGTTCATGGCCGGGGAGCCGATGAAGCCGGCGACGAAGAGGTTGGCGGGCTTGTCGTACATGTTGCGCGGGGAGTCGATCTGCTGGAGCAGGCCGTCCTTCAGCACCGCCACCCGGTCGCCCATGGTCATGGCCTCGACCTGGTCGTGGGTCACGTAGACGGTGGTGACCCCGAGCCGGCGCTGCAGGCCGGCGATCTGGGTGCGGGTCTGGACGCGGAGCTTGGCGTCCAGGTTGGACAGCGGCTCGTCCATCAGGAAGACCTGGGGCTCACGGACGATGGCGCGACCCATCGCGACACGCTGCCGCTGACCACCGGAGAGGGCCTTCGGCTTGCGGTCCAGGTACTCGGTGAGGTCGAGGATCTTGGCGGCCTCCTCGACCTTCTTGCGGATGTCCGTCTTGTTGACGCCGGCGATCTTGAGCGCGAAGCCCATGTTCTGCGCGACGGTCATGTGCGGGTAGAGCGCGTAGTTCTGGAACACCATGGCGATGTCCCGGTCCTTCGGGGGAAGGTGGGTGACGTCGCGGTCACCGATGTGGATCGACCCTCCGTTGACGTCCTCGAGCCCGGCGAGCATGCGCAGCGAGGTGGACTTGCCACAGCCGGAGGGGCCGACCAGAACGAGGAACTCACCGTCCGCGATCTGAATGTCCAGCTGGTCGACAGCGGGCTTGTCGCCGCCCGGGTAGATGCGGGTGGCCTTGTCGTACGTGACGGTTGCCATGTCCTCTTGTCTCCTTCTACCGGCAGGAACGTGCCGGACGATCCGAGTAGGAAGGTGTTACGCCCATATGTAAATGGACGACTGCCGGAAACCTAACTCGAAACAACGCGTTCTGTCAGTACCCGGGAACCAGGGAAACCGAGGTCAACAGTCCCACACGCTGTCGTCACCCTCCGTAGTTGACGGCAGAGCAACCGTCTTTTGACCACCCCTCGCCCTCACGGGTCGAGGTTCCTGCTTCACCGCCCCCGCCAGTCGCACGGGCACACCCGGCGCCCGGAGCCGTCCAAGGACACCTCCGGCTGGTCTTACACGGGCTCCACAGGCTTTCCGGCCGACGGCCCATCGGTCCGTAACGGACTCACACCCCGGCAGCCCTGATCAGCGCCGGCACCACCGCGCCAGGCGGGGCACCCTCCTGCCACGCCCCGAGCAGCCGCAGCCCCTCCGCGCGCGGGTTCCGGCTCGCGTTGACGTCGCGGTCGTGCACGACCCGGAACCGATACGCGCGCTCCCGAGCCCCGACCGGCTTGGCCGCGCGCACCCTCGAGCGCTTGGGCGACTCCCCAAGCGCCTCCGGCGAACCACGCCGGGGCGCCGGGATCCCGATCAGCTCCCGCCTGATCCACTTGGCCCGCTGCCCCGTGACGGTCGTGGCTGGCTGCCCCATGACGCCCCCCTTCGCTGATGAGCCGACTGTCAGAGCGCTCTGCTCGTATGAACGAAGGAGCGGCGATCGAGTTGCGCATAACCGTTATCTCTCTTATGTCAGTTGATATCGTGCGGCGGGTGCGCGCCACTGTCCCTGACGCGGTGGGGAGGGCGCCGTGTAGGCTGAGACGGCCTTTACGGCTCTCGCGGCCGTGGGCAGGCCGCCTTAGCTCAGCTGGCCAGAGCCACGCACTTGTAATGCGTAGGTCGTCGGTTCGAATCCGACAGGCGGCTCACAAGGGAAGCGCCCCGACGTGGGGCGCTTCGGCGTCCCAGGACCGCTGAGAGGGCGCGGTCGGCCGTGCCGGGGGCGGTCACGAGGCGTCGGAGGGCGCCGCCGCGCGGGTCAGGAGGGTGACACTCGCCGTCCATACCCGCCCGCTGCCGTCCAGCGGGCGCATGTGCGCCTCCGCCAGCACGACCCGGCCTGTCGCGCGGGCCACGTGTTCGAGCACGCCATCCAGGCGGCCGACGCGGCCGGTCGTCGGGTCGGTGACTCGCTCGCCCATCAGCTCGTGCGTGCCCCACCGCAACGCGATGTCCTGGGTCACCGAGCAGCCGCTTTCCCGCGCTTCCACGCGCAGTCGGCCGCGTGGTCGTCGTCGGTCATGGTGCCAAGGCGGCACTACAGGCAGGTGACCGATTTGCTGGCGATGAGCGGGCCTTCAAGACCTGTCACGATGACGACGTGTTCTGACTGCGGTTCGCCCGCCCGCCGGTCAGGGGTGTTCATTGCTGCGCCGGCCGGTGGTTCGAGCAGCGACGACCGGCCATGTGCAGCCGTTCACCACGAGGTCGCCGATCGGGAACAAGTCCGCGAAGACGATTCCGCAGTGCCAGCAGGCTTCACCGTGGAGTCGCGCGATGCTGATGTCGCCCACGTCGGGCGGCGTGGTGAGTACGGCGCACATGGCCCATCCCGTCTGCCGATTGGTCAGGTAGGCAGATGGTGGGCCGCGGCTGGCGCGGCAAGTGACCCGGTGTGGGTCAGCGTTGGGTCAGATGGCGCGGCACCACTCGGCGTAGCTGGTCAGGCTTTCGGCGTCCGCGCGTCGCAAACGTCGCAGGGTCCCGATGTCCTCGCGCACCCATTGATGCTCGCGGGCGTGCTGCGGCGCGATCCGTCGTGCGACCTTTAATGACTCGAAGGCGTCGTTCGGGCGCCCGGCCCATAGCTGGGCGCGGGCCAGCTCGATGTAGAGCTGCTGCGGCGCTCGGCCGGGAGAGCGCGGGGTGGTGCCCACTTCCGGGCGATGTCCAGAGCGCGCTGGAGGTGCTGTTCTCCGAGGGCGACGGAGAGCGACACTTCGTGGATTCGCGCCGAGTCGGGGCCGAACGCCGTGCCGTCATAGGTGTCTTCCGGCACGCGGTCGGCGAGGTCGACGGCGTGCCGCATGTGTTGCTTGGCGGCGTCATGCTGCCCGGCTCGGCCGGCGATGATCGCGGCCCGCATGTGGAGTGCGCCGCGCGAGGCTGTTGCCGTGGTGTCGTCCGGTGGCGGCGAGGCGTCGATGGCGCGTTCCAGCGCGCGAAGCCCGGCGGCGTGCGCTTGGCCGGCGAAGCACACCTCGGTGCGGACGTAGGCCACGGTTGCGGTAGTCACCGGATTGTCGGCCTGGGGCGCCGCCCAACGCATGAGGTCGACGAGCCGCGCGGAGGCGTCTATGGCGCCGTGCTTGTATGCGGCGGCGTCCACCGCCCGGCTTGCGGCCACCAGCAGCCGTGCCACCGCCGCCCGGTCAGCGGCCGGCACGGTGGCGAGCGCGCGCAGCAGCTCGGCCAGCAGGTTCGGTCCGGACCGCATGATCCGGACGTACTGCGAGCCGAGCCGGTATCGAACTGCTTGGGAAACGACGTCGTGCAGTTCGGGCGGCGGCCGGACCGGCCCGTCGTCGGGGTCGTCGTGCGCGGCGAGGACGCCGCGCAGGCTGGGCATCGCCTCGTGTACCCGTTGGGCCGCGCGGTCCCGGTCGTGGTGCAGTCGTTCGACGTCGATGCCAAGGGCGTTGGCGATCGCCTCCAGCACGGGCTCCGAGGCCCCGCGAGCACCGCGCTCGATCTTCTGGAGTGTGCCGGCGCCGAGGCCGGCGGCGTCAGCGAGCTGTCGTTGGGTCATGCGTGCGAGCCGCCGATAGTAGGCCACGCGGCGGCCCAGCTCCGGTGTGGTGTGCAGGGGCATGGTGGCTCCCGTTCGGCACGTTCGGTCCGAACGGTACTCGGATGGCTACGTTCGGGGTTTTGTGTTCAGGAGTTTGCCTCGGTCACCACATCGACCAGTTCGGAGAGGCTGTTGATGCTCCAGTCCGCCGCCTCACACACGGCTGGATCGTCCGCCCACAGGTGTCCCCATGGTCCCCGCCGCAGGTGTGCGGTGCGCAGCCCGATGTGGTGGGCGGGGAACACGTCGTTCGCGGGGTGGTCCCCCACGTACACGATCTCGTCTGGTCGAGCCTTGCCCAGGGTGATGACCCGCTGGAAGAACTCCTCGGACGGCTTGGCGACGCGCCAGTCACCGGATACCGCCACCGCGTCCACTGGCAGGTCGAGCGCTCGCAGCAACTCGCCGGCACGCGAGGTCTGGTTGCCGGCCACCGCGACGCGCACTCCGAGGTTCCGCAGTGCCGACAGCGCCGGCCGGACGTCGTGGTACAGGTCGTCTTCCTCCAGCGCCTCGCCCCGTCCGGCCGCCTCGCGTGCTCGATACTCGGCCGCCACGTCAACGCCGGGGCGCACCATGCGGATCGCGTCGGCGTTGTCTCGGCCCTGCGACACGGCGACCCCGACCAGCGCCGACAGAGTATGGCGGGGCACGTCGAACCAGTCGGCCCAGGCTGCCCAGTAGCGGTCGTCGCACGTGAGCGTTTCGCCGATATCGAGCACCACGGATCTGATCACGCGGACACCATACGGTCGCGACAGGCCTCCGCTGGCGGGGCGCTGTGCCGGCGAGAGGTGCTGCGGCCGGGTGTGGGGGCGCCTGATCCTGGGACGGGAGTGACCGGTGGAGGGCGCCGTGGGCCCTACTCGGGGTGGGG
>NZ_SMKC01000213.1 GCF_004348315.1 Streptomyces sp. 8K308
CCCCAGGCATAGTCCACCGGCCCCACCGCCGCCGCCGCCGATGGCCCCCGCCCAACCGGCTGGTACCACGACCGGAGACGTCCTGGAGGTGCCGTACGAGCCGGAAGGGATTGCGGACAGGAAGTGACCGCAACGGCCTCTACGGTCGTGCCATGACGAAGACGCAGAAGATACTTGTCAGTGGCGCCACCGGGACCGTCGGGCGGCAGGTTGTCGGCGAGCTCCTCGCCCGGGGGCACGAGGTGCGGGCCCTCACCCGGAGTGCGGCGAGCGCCGTCTTTCCGGCCGGGGTCGAGGTCGTGCAGGGTGACCTGACCGATCCCGACAGCCTGATCCCGGCCCTGGAGGGCGTCACCGGCCTCCACCTGATCACCTTTGGCGGGGCCTACTTCGCCCCGTTGGAGACGGGCCCGCGGATCCTGGAGCTGGCCCGCGCGGCCGGGGTGCGCCGGGTCACCGTGCTGCACGGTGGCGGTCCCTCGCTGCTCGAGGACGCCGTGCGTGCCGACGAGGGCGTGGACTGGACCGTGCTGATGCCGGTCGAGTTCATGGCCAACGCCCTGGAGTGGGCGGACCCGATCGTGGCCGCCGGGGAGGTCCACGAGCCGTTCGTCTCCCGGCTGAGCGCCATGGTGCACGAGGGCGACATCGGCGCCGTCGCCGCGGTCGCGCTCACCGAGGAGGGGCACGGGGGCAGGGAGTACGTGATCACCGGCCCCGAGCTGCTGACCGTGGGCGACAAGGTGGCGGCGATCGCCGCCGCCCGTGGCCGGGAGATCGCCCTGGTCGAGCTGACCGAGGAGCAGGCCGTGGCGCGGTGGCGGGCGGCGGGCCACCCGGAGGACGTGATCGGCTTCCTGGTCGAGGCGTATGGCAACACCCCGGAGGTGGGCCGCACGGTCGTCGACACCGTCCAGCGGGTCACCGGCCGCCCGGCCCGCACCTTCGCCCAGTGGGCGGCGGAGCACGCGGACGCCTTCGTGGCCTCGGCATAAGCCCGCGGCTCAGCGACCCTCCGTCTGCCACGACGGTCCCACCGCTGACGGTGCGGGTGGGAGGACGCGGGGCAATGGCCAGCGTCGGCACGGTGATCGTGAGGTGGCGAGCATCATCGACCTGGCGCCGCGGAACCCCTGGTAGCACTCGGGCTCGACAGCGTCATCGTGCGCTGTCCGCTCTCCTGTGGTTCGCCGCCACCGCGCTGGTCGGTCTCATCGCCTTCCACCGCCGCATGCGCGATGCCCTGCCGGGGGAGAGAGAATCCGCGCCGAACCTCCAGGCGACTGACCGCCGGCACGGCGGTCCCGCTCCACGCCGAGCCGGGAAAATCCTTGGACTCCCCCAGAGCCGGTACGGGAGACTGACTGGTCCCTGCCCCGTACTCGCGTGTTCTTCGCGCCGGTACCGCGTGGCGGTCCGGCCCTGCCCGGTCCCCCGCGGGGCGCCCATGAGAGGGACCCACTCGACCGACACTCATCGCGGCCGGTTTCCCAGCCACCGGCGTCCTTCCCTGAGGAGGCGTGTGGCGGGCCGCCGCACGACCGTACAGAGGTGGGATGGGAACGTCGCTTCCACACGAGAGTCAACCGCGGAGGGGCTCCATGCTCCTCGCCCTTCGCCACTACACGGGTGAGCTCGTCCGGCTGCGCCTGCTGGCCGTGCCCGGGATGCTGCTCCCGGCGTTGGGCACCATCGGCACCCACTACATCGCGCCGCTGATCGTCGCCAAACTCGTCGGCCACATCGCCGACGGCGGCACGACGTCCGTCGACGCGACCCTGCCCTACATCCTCGCTTTCGCCGGTGTCCTGCTGCTGGCCGAGACGCTGTGGCGCATCGGCATCCACTGCCTGAACCGGCTCGACGCGCTCGGCATCGAGCACCTGTACGTCATCGGCATGGACGAGCTGTTCAGCAAGGACGCCGCGTTCTACCACGACAACTTCGCCGGATCGCTGACCAAACGCGTCCTCAGCTTCGCGTCGCGCTTTGAGGAGTTCGTCGACACCCTGACGTTCTCCGTGCTGGGCAGCCTCGTGCCGCTGGCGTTCGGCTCGTTCGTGCTGTGGGGTTACGAACCGCTGCTCGTCATCGGGCTCCTGACCGTGATCGCGCTGACGTCGCTGTTCGTGGTGCCCCTCATCCGCCGCCGCCAGGCACTCGTCGACCAGCGCGAGCAGGCCATCGCCCGCGTGTCAGGACACGTCGCCGACAGCCTGATGAACATGGACACGGTCCGCGCGTTCGCCGCCGAGAAGCACGAGGCCGCCGAACACCGTGCCCGTGTCGCGGAGTCGAGACGGCTGTCGCTGCGGTCGTGGGACTACGGCAACCTGCGCATCGACGCGCTGGTCGCGCCGATGTCCGTGCTGGCCAGCACGCTGGGACTGGTGATCGTGCTCGGGCTCTCCGGGGACGGGCTCGGCGTCGAGGCGCTCGTGGTCACGTTCACCTACTACAGCAACGCGACCCGGCTCATGTTCGACTTCAACCGGATCTACCGCCACCTGGAGAACTCGCTGACGGAGGCCGGGCAGTTCACCGAACTGCTGCTGACGCCGCCGACCGTGGTCGACCCGCCGTCGCCCGAGCCGCTGAGCCCCAGGGACGCCGACGTCCGGTTCGAGCGGATCTCCTTCACCCACGCGGGAGGCAGACCACTCTTCGACGGACTCGACCTGAGGGTGCCCAGCGGCTCGCGGATCGGGCTCGTCGGTCGTTCCGGCGGCGGCAAGACCACCCTCACGCGGCTGCTGCTGCGGATGGCGGACGTCGACGCCGGTCGCATCCTGATCGGCGGACAGGACATCAGCAGGCTGAGCCAGGCGGACCTGCGGAGCCAGATCGCCTATGTGCCGCAGGACCCGGCGATGTTCCACCGCTCGCTGCGGGACAACATCGCCTTCGCCCGGCCGGACGCCACGGACGCCGACATCCGGCGCGCGGCAGACGCCGCGCACGTCACGGAGTTCGCCGACACGCTGCCGCAGGGCTTCGACACCATGGTGGGCGAGCGCGGTGTGAAGCTGTCCGGCGGACAGCGCCAGCGGGTCGCCCTCGCCCGGGCGATCCTGCGCGACGCCCCGATCCTGCTGCTCGACGAGGCGACCAGCGCCCTGGACTCGGAGAGCGAACTCCTGGTCCAGGAGGCGCTGTGGCGGCTCATGGAGAAGCGTACGGCGCTCGTGGTCGCGCACCGGCTGAGCACCGTCGCCGGGATGGACCGGCTCGTGGTCCTCGACCAGGGTCGGATCATCGAGCAGGGCACGCACGAGGAACTGCTCGCGCTGGACGCCACCTACGCGAAGCTGTGGCAGCACCAGTCGGGCGGCTTCCTGGACGAGTCGGCCGTGCCGCTCGTCCAGGACTGACGCGGGCGCGACCGGGGGCCCCGGTGGCCCCGCGGTCGCCCCGACCACCGCGGCTCGGGAGCGCGCGGGCCCGGACACCGGCACGCCGCCGACCCGCGGTTCCCGTTACAGCTGGCTCAGGATCGTCCGGTCCGTGATCTCCGTGTCCCGGGCCAGCAGCATCGCCTTGCTGAGGATGACCGCGAGGGTGTGGTCGCCCTCGTACGGCAGGTAGCCGGACGGCTGCTCGGCGGTGCGGGAGGTGGGGACGATGCACAGGTAGCGGTCGCTCGGGGAGATCAGGACGTTGGTCGAGCCGAGGTGGATCTTGTAGGTGTGGCGCTCGCCCCTCACGAGCAGGAAACGGCCGTCCAGGGTGCAGCGGTCGGCTATCGCGAGGCGGGGGACGAGCCGTTCGAGGAGGGCTCGGCGGGTCTCGGCCGTGGCGTTGAGCTCGCCGAAGCCGTAGGACGTCCAGTACTCGCGGTAGCGGCCGCCCGGGCCGCCGTCCTGCCAGGTCGGGTCGTTGCCGACGCTGGCCACGCCGACGAACAGGTCGACGTCGCGCAGCACCTCGCTCAGCACCAGCGGGGGTATCTCCTCGATCGGCAGCGGCTCGACGGGGTCGCGGCCGTCGCGGAGCCACATCTCGTAGGGCCAGTGGCCGTCGCAGTGCGCCAGGTTCTCCGGGGCGTCGAGGGGATAGAAGCGGACCTGGTCGGTGCGCAGCCTCAGGAAGCTGCCGGAGTCCGTGAGGTCGTCCCGGCCGCCAGGGCCGGCGCTGTCGCCGTGGATCCAGTACTCGGCACGCAGGCCCCACTCGGGGAGTTCGCGGACGGCGGGCGGCAGGGAGTCGTCAACGGCGAGCCGCAGCCGGTTGCGCCAGCCGCGCACGGCGGCCAAGGAGTGGAACTGGTGCTGGCGCAGGACGTGGGCGGCGAACCGGTTGGAGTAGGTGCGGGTGGCGCGCTCGGCGTCGGTGAGGAGGTAGACCTCGCGGTGGGCCTGCTTGAACGGCTGGGTGACGGCGTGCCGTTCGAGCCAGTCGCGCCAGGCGGCGACCTCCTCCGGGTCGCGGTCCACCGGGTGCCAGAGGGTGACCCGGGCGTCCGGGGCCGGGGTCACGGGAGCGTCGGCCAGGGTGCGCAGGGCGTCGTCGGCGAAGCCGACCGCCGTGCCGTCGACCGTCCACAGCAGGCGCCGGGCGAGGGTGCCGACGAGAGGGTGGTCGAGGAGCCGCTGCCGCCAGGTCTCGTACGCCCAGGTGCGGCGGGCCAGGAACTGCCGGTCGAGGCGGTCGCGTTGGGCGGTGAGCATCTTGTCGATGTCCTTGACCGAGGCGCGCAGCGCGGCCAACTTTTCGGGGTGGTCGCGCCGGACGGCGGCCGGGGCGCCCTTGACCTGCTTGCCGGCGGCGGTGCGCCAGGTGAGGGTGGCTCTGGTGCCGCTGGCGGAGAGCAGCGCCGTGGCCTCGCCGAGCGGGACGACGGCCGCGCCGACGGAGATCAACCCGTAGGTGGGGACGGCCAGTTCCTCGACCTCTTCGCGGGTGAGGCCGAGCGCGGCGGCGCGGTCCAGGAGGGCGGCGTCCAGCAGCTTGGCGGTGGCCTTGTAGGTGACGCGGGCGGCCAGCCGGGCGAGTTCAGCGAGGGCGGCCTCGTCGTCGAGCCGGGAGAGGGCGACCACGCCGGCGTTGGCAACCTTGGGGCTGCGCGGGCCGACGCCCGGCACCTTCCGCAGGGACGTCTCCACGAGGGCGCCGAGCGCCCTGACCGTGTCCTGGTGGGGTGGCAGGAGGGACGCCAGCCAGGCCAGGCCGCGCAGCGGGGTGGCGTTGTACGCGTCGAAGAGGTCGTTGGCCGTGTGATGCGCCCCCACGTTGAGCGGCAGGGTGCGGGGGCGGCCCGCCTGGCGCAGCAGGTCCACGACGAGGGTGCGCACCCGCTCGGGGCCGGCCGCATCGGTGAGGGCGCGGGCGGACTTCTCCCAGGCGGCGGAAGGCTTGGCGGTGGTGGCGGTGGTGAGGTGGCGCAGCAGCGCGAGCCAGGGGTCGTCGGGGCCGGTGACGGCGGCGAGGGCGCTGTCCGCCCATGCCTCGCCCACGTTCAGCGGGGGGTCGCCGAGCAGTTCGAGCGCGGCGTGGGTGGCGGCGGAGACCACGTAGTGGTCGAGCGCGCTCCGGCGGAGGGCGGCCAGTGCCTCGGGGGGCAGGCTCCGGCCGGCTTCGGCGTCGGTGGTGAGGAGGGGCTCCACTCCCCATAGGTGGTGGATGACGAAGTGGTTCCCCACGGCGCGGAGCACCCAGTCGCGCGCCGCCTCGGAGCGCTCGTCCGCCAGGTCGTGGGCGAGGAGGGCGAGAGCCGTGGCGGGGTCGCAGCCGACCTCCACCAGGTCGCGGTCCACGGGCAGTTCGGCGATGGTCGCGGCCACCCGCTCGGCGACGGGCCGGCGCACCTCGGCGGGCAGCTCGCCCAGCCCGCGGAACCAATCGTGGTTGAAGTAGTGGCCGCGGCCTGTGGACAGGGTGAAGCGGACCATGTCGTGGGCCGCCTCGACGGCGGCGGCGGTGTCGCCGGCCGCCAGGGCCTGCCGCAGGTCGTCGGCGTGCTGCTGTTGCCGCTGCTGCTGTGCGCGCATGCTGCTCAACCCCCCACCAGGGCGACCAGTTTGAGGAAGGTCACCGCCGTGTCGGCGGTGAGCTCGATCTCCTCGTCGAGCTCGGTGACCTGCCGGTCGCCGACGAGCAGCAGGAAACCGTTCCCCTGGAAGGCCCGCAGGGCCCGCTCGACCTGGGCCTCGGCGTCGACACGGCCGGGCGCGGGCATCGCGTAGCCGCCGGGCACGCGCTCGGCGCGCTCGGGCTGGACGAGGCCCTGGAAGACGCGGGGCGTGCGGGCGTTGTACTCGGCGACCTCGTGGCGCACGCGCCGCCCGATCAGCTCGCGCGGCGTGGTCCGCTCCCCCGCGATGTCGAGCGCCCAGGCCGCGGTGCGCTCCCCCGCTGTCGTCTCGTCGACGAACGTCACATATGGCATGCCGATGACGTTACGGCCCGCCACTGACAGCGCGTTCGAGGGCTCGGCCGTCAGAAGCTGTCATAGGGCCAGCCGTCGTTGGTGTGGACGATGTAGTCGGGCCTGGTGCGCGCGACGCGTTCGCGCAGGCGGCGCAGGAGCCTGGTGGGGTTGGGCGGGGATATGCCGAGGGCGGCCGCGGCGGCGCGCTGGGCGGCGGGGTCGAACTCGGGCAGGTCCTCGTGGAAGTCGAGCTCCAGCTTCTTGAGCAGGTCGACCTCGGGGCGGGCGAGTTCGGCGGGGGTGAGGTGCAGGCACTCCATCCAGTAGGGGATGCCGGCCATCAGCTCGAGGGCCTCGCGCAGGCTGTTGGCGATCAGGCCACCCTGGCCCTCGGAGTTGGTGTAGATCACCGGGCGGGTGGCGCCGCGCTCGCCGATCAGGAAGTAGGTGCCGCCCGAGCCGCAGCCCGCGACGGGTTCGAGGGGCGCGCCGGACGACAGGTGCAGGTGTTCCACGGGCTCCCGCCGGGTCACATCGAAGTCGCAGGGCCACTCGAAGTAGCGCAGCAACGTTTCATCACTCGCGATGCGGGCCAGCAGGGCGAAGTCATCTACCTCAGCCATGGGGGCTACGTATCCGTTCTGGCGTTCGGTCTGGCAGGTGTCCCCGTGCCGGAAGGCTATCGTGTCCCGCATGGCCGTTGAGCTCATCCGGATCGTTTCGCGATCCTCACCGATGGCGTTGGCACAGGTCGAGCGGGTTCGCGCGGAATTGGCCGCGCGGCACCCGGGGATCCGCACCGAGGTGGTGCCGGTCACGACCTCGGGAGACCGGTGGCAGGGGGACCTCGCCAAGCTGGGCGGGAAGGGCGCGTTCACCAAGGAGGTGGACGCCGCGCTGCTGGCCGGCGAGGCGGACCTGGCCGTGCACTGTGTCAAGGACGTGCCGGCCGACCGGCCGCTGCCGGCGGGCACCGTGTTCGCCGCCTACCTGACGCGGGACGACATCCGCGACGCGCTGATCGACCCGGCGGGACGGACGTTGGACCAGCTGCCGCCGGGCACCAGGATCGGCACCTCCTCGGTCCGCCGAGTGGCGCAACTCACGGCCGCCTACCCGGAGTTGGTGCCCGTGCCGATGCGGGGGAACGCCAACCGCCGTCTTGAGAAGCTGGAAGCGGGCGAGGCGGACGCGCTGCTGCTCGCGGTCTCGGGTCTCGAGCGGATCGGGATGGCACATCGGATCAGTCAGGTGCTCGGCGTCGACGAGATGTGCCCGCCGATAGGGGCGGGGGTGTTGGCGTTGCAGTGCCGGGAGGGCGACGCGGAGGTCATCGACGTGGTGTCGGGCCTCGGCGACCCGGCGACGTGGCGGGAGATGACGGCGGAGCGGATGTTCCTGCACGTGCTCCAGGGCCACTGCAACAGCCCGATCGCCGGCTACGCCAAGGCGGAGCGGGACGGCAGGCTGAGCCTGTGGGGGCGGGTGTTCTCACCGGATGGCAAGACCGTGCTCGACGCCCACGAGTGGGCGGGGCCGCTTGACCCCGCGACGCTCGGCACCTCGGTGGCCGTGGCCCTGCTCCGCCAGGGCGCCCGCGAGGTGATCGACGCGATCCCGCACTGAGCGCGGGCCGCCGTCACCGCCTGGTGACGCGGAAGACGGGGTGGTCGGGCGCGATGCGACGCAGGTCGGCGTCCGGGGAGTCGGGCCCGACGCCCTGGAAGAAGACACCGACCTCGGCCTTCCAGCGCCTGAGATAGGCGCGCAGCAGGGCCGGCTTCTCGTCGTCGGGGACCTCCTCGGCGGTGAAGGGCTCGACCCTGCGGCCGAGGCGGAGCTCGCCGCCGCCCGCCACCCTCATGTTGCGGGTCCACTGGACGTGGCCCCGGGGTGCGACCAGGTACTCCACGCCGCCGACCGTGAGGAGGTTGACGGGCGTGGTGCGCCAGTCGCCGCTCTTGCGGCCACGGACGGCCAGGACGCGGGCGCCCCTGACGCTGACGCCGCGCCGGACGAGGAAGGCGACCAAGCGGTTCAGGACGTTGACCGTGAACCAGCCGGGCTTCTTGACGTGCGTGGTGGACATCAGGGCCCCTTCGGTGAGCAGTGCTCTCGATTGGGAGCAATGGTTACACCGCCGCCACGGGAAAGCAAGAGCACCGCTCTTGCTTTGGAGCGATGTTCCGGCGGATGGCAGACTGGGGCCATGAGCGGGATCCAGGGGGCCAGAGAGCGGGCCAGGCGCGAGGTGACGGCGGCGATCAAGGACGAGGCCAGGCGCCGGTTGGCCGCCGAGGGGGCGCCCAAGCTGTCGCTGCGCGCCGTCGCCCGCGAGCTCGGAATGGTCTCCTCGGCGCTCTACCGCTACTTCCCGAGCCGCGACGACCTGCTCACCGCGCTCATCGTCGACGCCTACGACACGATGGGCGAGGCGGCCGAGGCCGCGCTCGCCGCCGGGCCCCGGAGCGACCCGCGCGCCCGCTGGATCCTGGTCTGCCGGGCCGTGCGCGACTGGGCGGTGGCGAGCCCGCACGAGTTCGGCCTGATCCACGGCACGCCGATCCCCGGCTACGCGGCCCCGCGCGAGACCGAGCGGGCGGGGACCCGGGTGCCGCTCGCGCTGCTCACCGTCCTACGCGAGGCCGACGCCGACGGCCTGCTCGAGCCGCCGCCCTGGGGGGAGCCGCCGGAGCCGGCCCGCGCCGACATGGCGGCGCTGGTCGCCGAGTACGCGCCCGAGTTGCCGCCCGGCACGTTCGCGGCGGCGCTCGCCGCCTGGGCACAGCTGGTCGGCCTCGTCGGCTTCGAGGTCTTCGACCAGTACGGCGGGGCCATCACGGCGCGCGCGGAGTTCTTCGAGCACGCGGTGGGCCGGCTGGCCGCCGAGGCCGGCGTGGGGCCTGTCTGACAGTCCCCGGAGGATCAGCGAGCGGCGGATGGCGCGCGCCTGGCAAGGCGCCCCACGCGGCGGAGCCGCATATCGATAGCAGCGCAGCTCGTACCTGGTCGTACTCGCGCGCGGCGTCGATATGCCGCTCCGCGGCGTGAGGCAACGCAGGCTGGGGGCACCGCCCGGACGGAGTCCGGGGGAGGGATGCCAGCCGTCGCGAGCCCGCCGGGGACTGTCAGACAGGCCCTGAGCCCGGCGGCGAGCTGAGAAGCCACGCCGCCGGGCCGGGCGCCTGAGGTCGTCAGGACGCGGTGCAGATCGTCCCGTTGAGGGAGAGGACGGGGGCGCTGTAAACGGCGCCGCTGTTGGTCTGGAAACCGAAGCTCAACGAACCGCCGGCTCCCACCGAACCGTTGTAGGAGGCGTTGCGCGCCGTCACCGTCGTTCCACTCTGACTGAGCGCGGTGTTCCAGGAGTTGGTGACGGACTCGCCGACCGGCAGGCTGAAGGTGACCGTCCAGCCGCTGACCGCCTGGGCCGTGGTGACGCTGACGTTGACCGTCGAGCCGCCGTTCCAGCGGCTGGCGACCTGGTAGTTGGCGACGCAGCCGGTGGTGGGCCCGCCTGGGTCCTCGCCCGGATCGCCGCCGAACGCCGTCAGCACCGCGTTGAAGGCCGGCTTGGCCACGTAGTTCGCGTCATAGAGGCAGGCCGCGCCCTGGCCGTCGAAGACGCCGGGGATCCACGAGTCGGCGTCGCTGAAGCCCCACACCGTGATGCCGCCGCAGTTCGAGATCGCCAGGCAGGTCTGCACCACGCCCGCGTACTGCGTGGCCTGGCGCGCCAGCCTGGTGCTGTCGGACGGCGTGGTCATCCGGATGTCGAGCTCCGTGATGTTGACCTCGAGCCCGAGGTTGGCGAAGCGCTGCAGGTTGGCCTGGAGGGTGGACGGGATCTGGTCCAGGATGAAGTGCGACTGGAAGCCGACGCAGTCGATCGGCACTCCCTGGCTGAGCAGCGAGCTCACCAGGTTGTAGAGCCCGTTGCTCTTCGCGTTGGTGCCCTCGATGTTGTAGTCGTTGATGCAGAGCTTGGCGTCCGGGTCGGCGGCGCGCGCCGCGCGGAAGGCGTTGGCGATGTAGCTCTGGCCGATGGTGTTCTGGAAGACGGAGCCACGCAGGGTGCCGTCCTCGTTGAACACCTCGTTGACCACGTCCCAGTACTCGACGGAGTCGCGGTAGTGGGTGACCACGTTGGTGATGTGGTTGGTCATGATCGAGTTGAGCTCGGTGGCGGAGAAGCCGCCGTTCGACACCCAGCTGGGCAGCTGGCTGTGCCAGACCAGGGTGTGGCCGTAGACCTGCTGGTCGTTGGCCTGGGCGAAGTTCACCAGGCGGTCACCCGGCGCGTAGTTGAACGAGTTGCGGGACGGCTCTAGGGTGTCCCACTTCATCACGTTCTCGGCGGTGACGCTGTCGAACTCGGTACGCGCGATGTTGGTGTAGGTGGTGTTGCTCAGCTTGCCGTCGGCGATGGCGGTGCCGATGAACCTTCCTTGGGCGGCCGCCGCCTCGCGCAGCGTAGCGGCCGAGGCCGCCGGGCTCTCGGACGAAGACTCCTGGGCCTGGGCGCTGCCGTACACCGCGCCGCCGGAGAGCAGAAAAGCCCCGGCCGCGATGACGACTGCGGCTCTGCGCACCAGGGGATGCATGCGATACCCCTCTCGTTGTCATGCCCCCGCAGGCTGACGCGTCCGTTTTATGGGCCGCCCTGGAGGGCGTCAAGCCTTCCGGAATAACATTGAAAAACTTCCGGTGGCCGGACGCGCCCGGATGCGACAGAAGAGGTGCTCATGGCAGGGGAACGCAAGGTGACGATCACGGCCATCGCGAGGGAGGCGGGCGTGTCGGTGCCCACCGTCTCCCGCGTGGTCAACGGCCGCTCCGACGTGGCGCCGGAGACCAGGGCGAAGGTCGAGGAGCTGCTGCGGCACCACGGCTACCGGCGGCGGGCCCAGCCGCACGGTGACCGGGCCGCGCTGCTCGACCTCGTCTTCAACGACCTCGACAGCCCCTGGGCGGTGGAGATCATCAGGGGCGTGGAGGAGGTCGCGCACGCCTCCGGCGTCGGCACGGTGGTCTCGGCCATCCACGACCGCGCGGGGGCGGCCAGGCAGTGGATGACCAACCTGCGGGCGCGCGCCTCGGATGGCGTGATCATGGTGACGTCGGTGCTCGAACCGGTGCTGCACAAGGAGCTGACCCGGCTCGGGGTGCCGATCGTGGTCGTCGACCCGGCGGGCGGCACGGCGATCGCCGCGCCGACGGTGGGCGCCACCAACTGGGCCGGCGGCATGGCCGCGACGGAGCACCTGCTGGAGCTCGGCCACCGGCGCATCGGCTTCATCGCGGGACCGCCCCGGCTGCTGTGCAGCCGGGCCCGGCACGACGGCTACCGGGCGGCGCTCGAGGCGGCCGGCGTGCCGGTGGAGGAGGAGCTGACGGTGCCGGGCGACTTCTACCACGAGTCCGGCTTCCACGGCTGCCGCCGGCTGATGGAGCTCGCCGACCCGCCGACGGCGGTGTTCGCGGCGAGCGACCAGATGGCGATGGGCGCGATCGAGGCGCTGCGGCAGTGCGGGCTGCGGGTGCCGCAGGACGTGAGCGTGGTGGGCTTCGACGACCTGCCGGAGATGCGGTGGGTGGCGCCGCCGTTGACGACGGTGCGGCAGCCGCTGGCGGAGATGGGGAAGGTGGCGGCGCGGACGGTGCTGCGGCAGGCGAGGGGGGAGGAGATCGACTCGCCACGGGTCGAGTTGGCGACGGAGCTGGTCGTCCGCGCGTCGACGGCACACCGCCGGTAGGTTCTGGGCGGGTTCTCTCTTCCCCCACCCTGTCTCTTATACA